>DATDJX010000191.1:0-16391 GCA_036520275.1 Asanoa sp. | reverse complement strand
GCTGCTTGTCGAACCCCTCGAGCCACTCGCCGGTCTCCGGGTCGAAGCCGTCCGGGTAGACGTAGTTGCCCTCGGTGTCGTACGTCGCGGCCATGCCGTACAGGGTGGGGTCGAAGTGCTCCTCGCCCTCGACGAAGCCCTCGTTGGCCTGCTTGAGCGACAGCGAGATGCGACGCCGCTCCAGGTCGATGTCGATGACCTTGACCATGACATCGGAGCCGACCTGCACGACCTGCTCCGGAATCTCCACGTGACGCTCGGCCAGCTCGGAGATGTGCACCAGACCCTCGATGCCGTCGTCCACCCGGACGAACGCACCGAACGGGACGAGCTTGGTGACCTTGCCCGGCACGATCTGGTTGATCGCGTGGGTGCGGGCGAACTGGCGCCACGGATCTTCCTGGGTCGCCTTGAGCGACAGCGAGACCCGCTCCCGGTCGAGGTCGACGTCGAGGACCTCGACCTCCACCTCCTGGCCGACCTCGACCACCTCGGACGGGTGGTCGATGTGCTTCCAGGACAGCTCGGATACGTGCACCAGGCCGTCGACGCCGCCGAGGTCGACGAACGCGCCGAAGTTGACGATCGAGGAGACGACGCCCTTTCGGACCTGCCCCTTCTGGAGCTTGTTGAGGAACTCGGTGCGCACCTCGGACTGGGTCTGCTCGAGCCAGGCACGGCGGGACAGGACGACGTTGTTGCGGTTCTTGTCCAGCTCGATGATCTTCGCCTCGAGCTCGCGCCCCACGTAGGGCTGCAGGTCGCGCACGCGGCGCATCTCGACCAGCGATGCGGGCAGGAAGCCGCGCAGGCCGATGTCGAGGATCAGGCCACCCTTGACCACCTCGATGACGGAGCCCCGGACGACCCCGTCCTCGTCCTTGATCTTCTCGATCGTGCCCCACGCCCGTTCGTACTGGGCGCGCTTCTTCGAGAGGATCAGACGGCCTTCCTTGTCCTCCTTCTGGAGGACAAGGGCCTCGATGTGGTCCCCGACGGTGACGACCTCGGCGGGGTCGACGTCGTGTTTGATCGACAACTCACGAGAGGGGATGACACCCTCGGTCTTGTAGCCGATGTCGAGTAGGACCTCGTCCCGATCGACCTTGACGACGGTCCCTTCGACGATGTCGCCGTCGTTGAAGTACTTGATGGTCTCGTCGATGGCGGCGAGGAACGCTTCCTCGGATCCGAGGTCGTCGACGGTGACCTTTGGTGCGCTCGAGGTGGCCTCGATGCTGCTCGTCATGTGGGCGGTTGCTCCGGTCGGACGGTTTGTCACGGCTGCGTGCTGTAGCAATGACCTGGTCACGCCCGCGGACCCGTCGCCGGGCACACCACAACGATCGCCGGTGATCATTGATGGTGCCCGTCGACCGCGGACCTGCTCCCTGCCGAGGCACACGATCCGCGTGCGCATCGACTAGCTTACCGTGCGCATTACCACAGGTTGCAAGCCCATCCCACAGCCGCTAGGGACGCCGTACCTTGGGCGCGTGACGTCGCACGGAACGGGTGTCGATCGGCGGATGGTGACCGACGCGGAGGCCCGCGGGGCCAGCCGGTGGTGGTGGGACCGCGACGCCGACGCCTACCAGGCCGAGCACGGCGCGTTCCTCGGCGACGTCGACTTCGTGTGGTGCCCGGAGGGGCTCCGCGAAGCCGAGGCGCGCCTGCTCGGGCCGGTCGCGGGCCGCCGGGTGCTGGAGGTGGGCTGCGGCGCGGCGGCCGCCGCCCGGTGGCTGGCCACCGAGGGCGCATCGGTGGTCGCGACGGACCTGTCCGCGGGCATGCTGCGGCACGCCGCCGCCGGTGCGCAACGATCGGGCGTACGCGTTCCGTTGGTGCAGTCCGACGCGCTGGCCCTGCCATTCCGTTCTTCCGCTTTCGATGTCGTCTGCACCGCTTTCGGTGCGGTGCCTTTCGTGGCCGACTCGGGCGCGCTGATGCGTGAGGTGTTCCGGGTGCTTCGCCCGGGCGGGCGCTGGGTGTTCGCGGTGACCCATCCAATGCGCTGGATCTTCCTGGACGACCCCGGCGAGGGCGGCCTGGTCGCGGTGCACTCCTACTTCGACCGGCGGCCGTACGTCGAGTCCGGCGCCGACGGCGAGCCGACCTACGTCGAGCAGCACCGCACACTCGGCGACCGGGTCCGGGAGGTCGTGGGAGCCGGCTTCGTGCTGCGCGACGTGGTCGAGCCCGAGTGGCCGGCGGACCACACGCAGGTCTGGGGCCAGTGGAGCCCGCTGCGCGGCCGACTCTTTCCCGGCACGGCCGTCTTCGTCTGCGCCAAACCGGACACCGTGACGGCACGCTGACGGCGCGACGGCCGGGCCGATCTCCAGGCAGGGCGCGGACGGGTGCGCACGGGTACTACGCCCTCGGTGCGACGCCGCGCGACCCACCCCGCGGCAGACTTCGGCGAGACGCAAGCACCGCATCGCCGCGCCAGCCACCGGCCTGACGCGGGCGGCTGTGGCCCGGGTCAGTGGTCGGCGCTGTTCCAGTCGCGGCCGGTGCCGAAAGAGACGTCGAGCGGCACGGACAGGGCGTAGGCGCCGCCCATCTCGGCTCGGACGATCTCTTCGACCCGCTCGCGCTCGCCCGGCGCGATCTCGAACACCAGCTCGTCGTGGACCTGCAACAGCATCCGGGAGCGCAGGCCGGCCGCGCGCAGGCCCGCGTCGACCCGCAGCATCGCCACCTTGATGATGTCGGCCGCGGAGCCCTGGATCGGCGCGTTGAGCGCCATCCGCTCCGCCATCTCGCGGCGCTGGCGGTTGTCGCTGATCAGGTCGGGCAGGTAGCGCCGGCGGCCGAGGATGGTCTCCGTGTAGCCGTCCTGGCGCGCCTGGGCCACGATGGCCCGCAGGTAGTCGCGCACGCCGCCGAACCGCTCGAAGTATTCGTCCATGAGGCCGCGGGCCTCTTCGGTCGGAATGCCGAGCTGCTGCGACAAGCCGTAGACCGACAGCCCGTAGGCGAGGCCGTAGTTCATCGCCTTGATCTTGCGCCGATGGTCTGCCGTGACCTCGGACAGTGGGATGGCGAACACCGACGAGGCCGTCGCCGCGTGGAAGTCGGCGCCCGAGTTGAACGCGTCGATCAGGGCCTCGTCCTTGGACATGTCGGCCATGATGCGCATCTCGATCTGGCTGTAGTCGGCGCTCATCAGCGACTCGTAGCCGTCGCCCACGATGAACGCCCGGCGGATCCGGCGGCCCTCCTCCGTGCGGATCGGGATGTTTTGCAGGTTGGGGTCGGTCGACGAGAGCCGCCCCGTCGCGGCGACTGTCTGGTAGTACGTCGTGTGGATGCGTCCGTCGTCGGACACCGACTTGAGCAGACCGTCGACCGTGGACTTGAGCTTGGCGACGTCGCGGTGGCGCAGCAGGTGCTCGAGCAACGGGTGGCCGGTCTGCGCGAACAGGCCCTGCAGCGCGTCCGCGTCGGTCGTGTAGCCGGACTTGATCCGCCGGGTCTTGGGCAGGGCGAGCTCAATGAACAGGATCTCCTGCAGCTGCTTGGGCGAGCCGAGGTTGAACTCGCGCCCGATCACCGCGTAGGCCGACTCCGCCGCGGCCTTCACCTCGGCCGCGAAGTGGGCCTCGATGTCGGACAGGTAGTCGGTGTCGGCGGCAATGCCGACCTGCTCCATCCGGGCCAGCACCTCGACCAGCGGCAGCTCGACGTCGGCCATCAACCGGGCCGATAGCTCGCCATCGCGTGACAGCTCGGCATCGATCGCGCCGGCGAGATCGAGCGTCGCCCGCGCCCGCAGCATCAGGTTTTCCTCGGCGAGACCTTCGTCGCCCATGCCGTCGAGGGCCAGCTGGCCGGACTCCGGCGCGTCGACGCGCAGCTCGCGGTGCAGATAGCGCAGCGCCAGGTCGGTGAGGTCGTAGGTGCGCTGGTCGGGTCGCGCGAGGTAGGCCGCGATGGCCGTGTCGCGGGTGACTCCCTGCAGTGTCCACCCGTGCGCGGCGAACGCCAGCAGCGCCGGCTTGCTGTCGTGGATCACCTTGGGTCGCGTGACGTCCGACAGCCAGGCGGCGACGGCCGCGTCGTCGGCGGGCACGAGTTGGGTCGGGTCGAACCAGGCGGCCGGCCCGTCGGCGGCGGCCAGCCCGACCCCGGTCAGCTCGCCGGTACCCCGGCCGAACCGGCCAGCGACGGCCACCCCGGTCGACACGCCGGCGCCGGCGTGTGCGTCGAGCCACGCGCCGACCTCGCCGGCGAACAGGACCTGCCCGGTCATGTCGAAGCCCGACTCGGCCTCGGGCTCGACCGCGTCGAGGTATTGGTAAAGCCGTTCGCGCAGGACCCGGAACTCCAGCGCGTCGAAGACCTGGTGGACGGCCTCGCGGTCCCACCCCGGCCAGCGCGCGTCTTCCGGCCGCAGCGGCAGATCGAGGTCGCAGACCAGCTTGTTGATCTCGTAGTTGCGCATCACGTTGGCCAGGTGGGCGCGCAGGTTGTCGCCGGCCTTACCCTTGATCTTGTCGGCGTTGGCGATGACGCCCTCGATGCCGCCATATTCCTTGATCCACTTGGCGGCGGTCTTGTCGCCCACACCCGGCACGCCCGGCAGGTTGTCACTGGTCTCGCCGACCAGCGCGGCCTTGTCGCGGTATTGCGACGGGGGCACGAAGTATTTCGCCTCGACCGCCTCCGGGTTCATCCGCCACACCTCGGAGACCCCGCGCACCGGGTAGAGAACGGTCACATGCTCGTCGACCAGCTGGAACGCGTCACGGTCGCCCGTGCTGATGATCACCTCCATGCCCGCGTCGCGCGCCCGCCCGGTCAGCGTGCCGATCACGTCGTCGGCCTCGTAGCCCGGCTTTTCCACGATCGGGATGCGCAGCGCGCCGAGGATCTCCTTGACCAGGCTGACCTGGCCCTGGAACGGCACCGGCGTCTCGGACCGGCCGGCCTTGTATTCGGCGTAGCGCTCGGTGCGGAACGACTGCCGGGACACGTCGAACGCCACGATGATGTGGGTCGGCCGCTCGTCGCGCAGCATGTTGATCAGCATCGACGTGAACCCGAACACCGCGTTGGTCGGCTGCCCCGTCTGGGTGGAGAAGTTTTCCACCGGCAGCGCGAAGAACGCACGATAGGCCAGCGAATGGCCGTCGAGCAGCAGGATCCGGGGCGTCTGGCTCACCTGGGAAATGCTAGTCGCACCCCCTGACAGGAACACCGACCAACGTGCCCGCTCCGCGACGGTCGGCATCGCCGACCCGACCACGGCTCGCCCCGCCCGGGCGACCCCCGACCGATGCGTCGGCGCCGTCAGGACCAGAGCTGAAGGCGGCAACGCCCACCCGACCACAGCTCGCCCCGCTGGGCGACCCCCGACCGATGCGTCGGCGCCATCAGGACCAGAGCTGATAGCGGCAACACCCACCCGACCACAGCGCGCCCCGCCAGGCGACCCGGACCGATGCGTCGGCGCCATCAGGACCAGAGCTGAAGGCGGCAACGCCCACCCGACCACGGCGCGTCCCGCGGCCTACGACAAGCCGAGCGCGACGCGGGCGCGGAACGACCAGCTGGCGACGCCCGGGCCCGGCGCACCAAGACCCTCAGGCGACGCCCAGGTAGGCCTCCTTGATCGACGGGTCGTTGAGCAGCTGCTGACCCGTGCCCTGCTTGACGATCCGGCCGGTTTCCAGCACGTACCCCCGGTGTGCCCGGGTCAATGCCTGCTGGGCGTTCTGCTCGACCAGCAGGATCGTGGTGCCCTGCTGGTTGATCTCCGTGATGATCTCGAAGATCTGCTGGATGAGCATCGGCGCGAGGCCCATCGACGGCTCGTCGAGCAGCAACAGCTTGGGCCGGCTCATCAGCGCCCGCCCCACCGCGAGCATCTGCTGCTCGCCGCCGGACAGGGTGCCGCCCGGCTGCCGGATCCGTTCGCGTAACCGCGGGAACAGCTCGAGCACGTGCTCCAGGTCGGCCTGGATGGCCGCACCGTCGCGGCGGGTGTACGCGCCCATCTCCAGGTTCTCCCGCACCGTCATGCCCGGGAAGATGCCCCGGCCCTCCGGCGACTGGCCGATGCCCCGGATCACCCGCAGGTCCGCGCGCAGCTTGGTGATGTCGGTGCCCTGGAAGCGGATGCGCCCGCGCGCGATCTGGTGCAGCCCGGAGATGGCCCGCATCGTGGTGGTCTTGCCGGCGCCGTTCGCGCCGATGAGGGCCACGACCTCGCCCTCGTCGACGGTGACGCTGATGCCGTGCAGCGCCTCGATGCGGCCGTACAGCAGGGTGACGTCCTCCAGCTCAAGCAGCATCTGCCGGCACCCCCAGGTAGGCGGCGATCACCTTCGGGTCGTCCCGGACCTCATGCGGCGTGCCCTCGGCGATCTTCTTGCCGAACTCCAGCACAACGATCCGGTCCGTGACGCCCATGACCAGCCGCATGTCGTGCTCGATCAGCAGCACCGTGACGCCGGTGTCGCGGATGCGCTGGATGAGCGCGAGCAGCGCGTCCTTCTCCGCCGGGTTGAAGCCGGCGGCCGGCTCGTCCAGGCAGAGCAGCGTCGGCCTGGTGGCCAGCGCCCGGGCGATCTCCAGGCGCCGCTGGTTGCCGTACGACAGGTTGCGCGCCATGTCGTCCTCGCGGCCCCTGATGCCGACGAACTCGAGCAGCTCGCGGGCGAGCTCCCTGCCCTCCTTCTCCTCATGCCAGTGGCGGGGCAGGCGCAGCAGCGCGCTCGGCACGCTGGTCTTGTGGTGGCTGTCGGCGCCGACCTGGATGTTCTCCAGCGCGGTCATCTCGGGGAACAGCCGGATGTTCTGGAACGTCCGCGCGATGCCCCGCCTCGTGATCCGGTAGCGCTTCTCGCCGCTCAGCCGCTGGCCCTGGAACCGGATCTCCCCCTCGGTGGGGGTGTAGACGCCGGTCATCACGTTGAAGCAGGTGGTCTTGCCGGCGCCGTTGGGCCCGATCAGGCCGAGGATCTCCCCCTCGTAGAGCGTGAAGCTCACGTGGTTGAGTGCCACGACACCGCCGAAGCGCAGCGTGACGTCGTCCACCTCGAGCAGAGCCTTGCGGCCGGCGATGACTGGCGTCGAGCCGAGCACAGGCTCCTCGGTCGTCGCCGGGTCGAGGTCGCCCTCGGCATCGTACGGCTCGGGCGCGGTTGCCGTCGTGCCGGGCGCGTCCGGCGGCGAGCCCGAGGTGATGCGGGCGTCGGGCGCGGTGTCCCGCTCGCTGGTGCGGTCGCGGGGGCTCTCGCCCTGGGGCTCAGGTTGCATCGACCAGCGCCTCCTCTTCCCTTGCCCTCAACTCTGCCAAATTCCTGCGGTTCGGCCAAAGGCCCTGCGGCCGGAAGATCATCACGACGATCAGGACGACGCCGAAGATGAACACCCGCAGGTTCGAGGCGCTGATGTCGATCCGCTGACCGAAGACGTCCACCGCGGTGGGCAGGCCGAACACGTCACCGACCGACCGGAGCCACTCCGGCAGGTAGATGACGATGAAGCCGCCCAGGATCGCGCCGCCGATGTTGCCGGCACCGCCGAGGAGCACGGCGGCCAGCACCAGGATCGAGTTCTCCAGCCGGAACGTCGAGGCGTTGATGAACGTAACCTGACCGGCCCACAGCGCCCCGCTGAGTCCCCCGATCGCCGCGCCCATGGTGAAGGCCCACAGCTTGAACCGGAACGTCGGCACGCCCATGATCTCGGCGGCGTCCTCGTCCTCCCGGATCGCGATCCAGGCCCGGCCGACCCGGCTGCGCGCCAGGTTCCGGATCAGGAACACCATCGCGATGATGACCGTCAGGACCAGCCAGTAGTACGGCGTCGGGTTGAACAGGAAGATCGGCTTGCCGCCGGAGCTGCCCGGCGGGTGCGGGACTTCCGGGATGCCGCGGTCGCCGTTGAAGATCCAGTTGTTCTGCTGCGCGACGATCCGGATCATCTCGGCGAAGCCGAGCGTCACGATCGCGAGGTAGTCGCCGCGCAGCCGCAGCGTCGGCCAACCGAGCAGCGCCCCCGACGCCATCGAGAGGGCCACGGCAAGGGGCACGACGGCGAGCCAGGGCCACGGGCTCTTCAGCCAGTGGTACTCCGTGAAGACCTTGCTCTGCGGCGACGTCAGGGTCGCGACCGTGTAGGCGCCGACCGCGAAGAAGCCGAAGAAGCCCAGGTCGAGCAGGCCGGCGTAACCGACCACGATGTTGAGGCCCAGCGCGAGCAGGATGTACCACGTGCACTGGAACAGCACCGACGCCATGTCGTTGCCGGTCGTGTACAGGGGAAGGTAGTCGCCGCCCAGCGGGATGCCGAGGTACTCGTAGAAGCTGCGGACCGGCAACGCGTAGAGGAAGACCAGGAACAGCAGCATGAACAGGATGCGGCCGACCAGCGGCATCGCCCGCCACCGGTCGCCCACCCCGCGGGTGAAGGACCTCCACCGATCGCGTACGGACGTCATGCGCGCGCCCTCCCCAGCGACTCGCCGAGCAGACCCGTCGGCCGGAACATCAGCAGCGCGATGAGCACGACGAAGCCCACGAAGTCCTTGAAGGCGGTGCCGAACACGGCCGCCGCGTAGTTCTCGACGAGACCCAGCAGGATGCCGCCGAGGGCGGCGCCGCGCAGGTTGCCGATGCCGCCGAGGACGGCCGCCGAGAAGGCCTTGAGGCCGATCAGGAAGCCGACGTTGAACCGGGTGCTGGCGGTCTTCATGTCGGCGAACACGGCGGCCACGCCCGCCATCAGGCCGCCGAGGAGGAAGACCAGCGCGATGACCCGGCTCTGGTTGACGCCCATCAGCGCCGCCGTGTTGGGGTCTTGGGCGACCGCCCGGATGCCCCGGCCGAACCGGGTGCGCTGCACGAACTGGTCGAGCCCGATCATCATCACGATCGCGACGGCGAGCGTCGACAGCTGGATCGAGGTGATGTTCCAGCCACCGATGGAGATCACCGGGGCGGTCGGCAGGAGCGCAGGGATGCCGAACTGGCGGCGGTCGGTGAGGATGGCGACGCCCTCGGAGAGGGCGAACGACGCGCCGATGGCGGTGATCAGGAAGGCCAGCGGCGGCGCGTTGCGCCGGCGCAGCGGGCGGTAGGCGGTGACCTCGACCAACAGCGCCGCGGCGCCGGAGAACACCGCGGCGACGAGGATCGCGGCGGCGATCATCAGGGCCGCCGCGCCGACCGACGGTCGGCCGGAGTTGGCGTCGAGGCCGAACGCGCCCCAGGTCCACAGCGCGGCGAAGGTGCCGATCATGAATACCTCGGAGTGCGCGAAGTTGATCAGGCGCAGCACGCCGTAGACCATGGTGTAGCCGAGCGCCACGAGTGCGTAGATCGCGCCCTGGGTGAGCCCGGTGATGGTCAGCTCCGGGAAGCCCCGGATCAGTTCATTGAAGTCCAACGCAGCTCCCGGAAGGTCAGTCACGCCAGGTGCGGCCGGGATGGAAGTCCCGGCCGCACCCCGTGGATGTGCAAGTTGTAGCGATGACTGCCTGACGGATCAGGCCTTCGGGATCTCCTGGTCCGGAGCCCACTTGCCGGCCGCGGCCTTGAAGGCCCAGACGCGGACCTGCGCCAGGTCGAGCTCGCCCTTGTCGTCCCACTTGTAGGTGACGCCGGTGGCCGACCCGGCCTTGTTGTAACCCTGCAGGAACGCCTGCATGTCGGCGCGCGTCGACTTACCGCCGCCGATGCCCTCCAGGAAGATGTTCGTCAGGTCGTACGCCACGTCGGCGTAGACGCCCGGGTCGGCGCCGAACTCGGTCTTGAAGTCCTGGACGAAATTGCCCTTTGCCGTGGTGGCCGGGGCGCAGGGGCAGGTCGCGATCGTGCCCTCGACGTCCTTCTGGCCCGTCACCGACAGCATGTTGGCGTCGTAGATGCCGTCTCCGCCGACGAACGTGCCGGTCCAGCCGTTGGCCCGCAGCTGCTTGAGGAACGGGCTGGCCTCCTCGGTGTAGCCACCGTAGAACAGCACGGTCGCGCCGCTGGTCTTCACCTTGGAGATGATGCCGCCGAACTCGTTCTGGTTGTCGGTTGCCTTGTCGGTGCCGATGACGAGCGAGCCGAGCGTCTTCTTGACCTCGTCGGAGAGGCCGGCGCCGTAGGCCGACTGGTCGTCGACGACGAAGACCTTCTGGGCCTTCATCACGTCCTTGATGTAGCGGCCGGCGGCCGGGCCCTGCGAGAGGTCGTTGCCGACGCCGCGGTGGAAGATCTTCCAGTTGTTGGCGCTCAGCGACGGCCGGGTAGCCGACTGCGTGATGGTCGGTAGGTTGGCCTGGTTGAAGATCGGGTTGGCCGTCTGCGACTCGCCGGAGAACGCCGGACCGACGATGCCGATGATCTTTGCGTCGTTGACCGCGTTGGTCGCCAGACCCGCGGCGAGCTCGGGCTTGCCCTGCGAGTCGAAGGGCTGGATCGAGACCTTGCAGTCTGCGTTCTTCGCGTTGTACTGCTTCACGGCGAGGTCGGCGGCCTGCTTGCCAGGTGTGACGAGACCCGCGTCGGCGCCGGTCAGGGCGCCGAAGAAGCCGATCTTGAGGTCGCACACCTTGTTGGCGTTACCGCCGCCGCCACCGCCGGAATCTTGCTTACATGCCGCCGCACCGCCCAGCATGAGCGCCGCGATCGCGACGCCGCCGAGCGTGCGTACGAATTTCTGCCTCAAGGCTGGAACCCCTCCTCCATCCAAAGCCGGCGCGCGCCGCCTCGGGACGCGCCCGCGCCGGGTTAGACCGTTCACCCGGTCTGGGCGGGGACGTTATCCCACTCCGACGGCCTTCGTAAGGCCTCGGTTGATCCGTTGACGCAACCGTTACTTAGGGTGTCGGATCTGCCAATGGAGTGTCACAGCCGGCGGCCATCGACCGAGGTCAGGGCCCGGAGAATGGAGCCACCCAGGCGCCGCCCGTGGAGCCGTCGTCGGTCAGTAGCAGGGCCGTGGCGGCGCGGCCCGCGCCGGCAGGTCCACCGGGCGCCACCGCTGACCGTCGAGGTCGCCGCTCCACAGCCGGTGACCCTCCGCTGCGGTCGTCGCCGCCAGCACTCGCCCGCTGTCGGGCAGCACCGCGACCGACTCCACGCCGGCCACCGCGCCCGGACCGGCCGAACCGAACCGCGTGCCCGCCCGCCAGCCGGACGCGCCGGACGCATCGCCCCGCCACGCGGCGAAGCCGTCCGCGGCGGTGCCGAGGGCGAGCATCCCGTCGCCCGCCCGAACGAGCCGCTGTGCCACCTCGTCGTCGGTCGTCGTCGGCAACGGCACGCGGGTCCACGTGCGGCCGTCCGGCGAGGACCACGCGAACGTGTCGCGGTCGATCCGGTCGGGCTTGCGCGCCGAGCCGGCGACGAGCCAGCCGTCGTCGACCGCCACGGCGTCGGTGGCGTTGGTCTGCAAGGCGGCGTCGCTGGCGAGGCCGGGGGCGCCTTCGACGATCTCGAACGCGTGCGCGTCGGGCGACAGCCAGACGGCGGCCCCGCTGACCCGGTTGCCGGCGAGCAGGAAGCCCTTCGGGCCGGCGGCGATGCGGTCGACGCTGACCGCGTCCTCACCGGCGAAGAGCGTGAAGTCGGTCGACGTCACGCCGACGAAGGTGTGGTCGGGCCTCTCGTAGAAGTTGCGGGTCCGCGGGTTGCCGTGTGCGCCGCCGCTGCGGGCGCCGATCGCGCCGACGAGCCCGTCCTTGCAGGACACCGAGTAGAGGACGCTGCGCACGGCGTAGTAGTCGGTCGCCTCGATCGGCAGCGACTCCCAGCCCTGTGCCGCGCCCGGGTCGGTGGTCGACCAGACTGCGGGCCGGGTGTCGCCGGTCGGCGCGGCGACGCCGCCGACCACGTACCAGCGGTCGCCGCAGAACGTGGCGGCCCGCGGCGTCAGCCGGCCGGCTGGACCCGGCGGCGCCGGGAGGGTCACGGCGCGCCACTGCGGCCGTACGGGCAGGGCGGTCCTGTCGGGCGCGGGAGGCGACGAGGTGCAGGCGGCGACCAGGCCGACCGCGACGGCGGCCGCGGCCAGGCCGGCCCGGGGCGGGCGCATCGCCGGGCGTCAGCCGGCGTCGGGGGCCGGCGCGCCGGCGCCTTCGGCGATGATCCGGTCCGCGACGTCGCGCATCGTCATGCGGTGGTCCATCGCGGTGCGCTGGATCCACTTGAACGCCTGCGGTTCTGTCATGCCGTACGTGGTCATGAGCGCGCCCTTCGCCCGCTCGACGGCCTTGCGGGTCTCCAACCGGTCGGTGAGCCCGGCGACCTCGGACTCCAGCGAGGCGATCTCGCCGTAGCGGGACAGGGCGATCTCGATCGCCGGCACGAGGTCGCTCTTCTGGAACGGCTTCACCAGGTAGGCCATCGCGCCCGCGGCGCGCGCCCGCTCGACCAGGTCGCGCTGGCTGAAGGCGGTAAGGATCACCACCGGTGCGATGCGGCCGGCCGCGATCCGCTCGGCCGCCGCCAGGCCGTCCATGATCGGCATCTTGATGTCGAGGATGACGAGGTCGGGCTTGAGCTCCTCGGCGAGCCGGACGGCGGTCTCGCCGTCGGCGGCCTCGCCGACCACGTCGTAGCCCTCCTCGACGAGCATCTCCGCCAGGTCGAGCCGGATGAGGGCCTCGTCCTCGGCGATGAGCACCCGCCGGCGCTCGGCACCCGCCTGCGTGTCGGCCACCCGCCCAACCCCTCGAAGTCACGTGTCGACACCGCCGCGTCGGGTGCCGCCGTCCTCAGCGTAGTGGGTAGGCTGGAGCGGCTTCATTCCATATGGTCCCCGTAGTCCAATGGCAGAGACACGGAGCTCAAACCTCCGACAGTGTGGGTTCGAATCCCACCGGGGGCACACCAGGGAACCACAAAATCGCATGGCCTCAAGCGCCCCGGCCCGCCGCACCCGGGTGGCGCCGCTGCTTCGTGCTCGCGCTGCTGTACCCGGAGAGCCCGGCCACCCCGCTGCGGGATATCCGCAGCGGCAGGCGCTCAAGGTCCTCATCCAGCCCTGATCCCGGTTCGAGGAGGCACTCGTGGGTACCTGGACCAGCGACGAACTCGCCAGGATCGAACAAGCCGACGAGCTGGAGCTGGCGTTCGAACGACGCGATGGCGGCGGCCTGCCGTTGCCGGTCACGAACCCGCACTCGCGGCCGTCGACCATCGGGCTCGTGCCCCGCTGACCACCCCGGACCGACGACCATCCACCCATCGGAACATGTGAGGAGCGCGCCAACCATGGCCGACCAAGCGAGCCCAGCCCGGCAGATGATCGGTGACTTCGCGCCCAAGCTGGTGGAACTCACCGACGATGTCCTCTTCGGAGACGTGTGGGAGCGGCCCGGGCTGTCCAAACGCGACCGCAGCCTGGTCACCGTCGCCACGCTGGCGGCGCTGTACCGCACCGAACAGCTCCCCGGCCACCTGCGACGGGCACTGGACAACGGCCTGACCACCGACGAACTCGTCGAGGCCATCACGCACCTCGCGTTCTACGCCGGCTGGCCCAGCGCGATGACCGCGATCACCATCCTCAGGAAGATCACCGAACAGGCCGGCAACGAGTAGGTGATGCAGTACCACGTCATCGTCGGCGCAGCGGGGCAACCCCCACCACGACCGCAGATCGGCGCCGCGGGCGCAGATGATTTCTCGGCGGGTGCCAGGTCTTATGGACAGCCGCGTGATCAGACAGATGGGGGATGCGATGCAGCCACGGACTCAGCACTCCGAATTTCAGGGTTGGCAGCGGTTGGTCGGCAGGTGGGCGACCGAGGCCACTCATCGGGCGTTGCCGGGCACGGTCGTGAGCGGCCAGGCCACCTTCGAGTGGCTTGAGGATCAGCGGTTCCTGATCCAACGCTCGCACTACGACCATCCGGAGTTGCCCGACGCGATCGCGGTCATCGGGATCATCGATGGGAAGCCGTCGATGCACTACTTCGACCCCCGCGGCGTGCATCGGGTTTTCGCGGTCGACATCACCGCGGACACCTGGCGATTCTGGAACGACGCCCCCGGGTTCTCGCAGCGATTCACCGGCACGTTCAGCGACGGCTACGACGCGATCAACGGTGACGTAGAGCTCTCGCGTGACGACGGTGCCACGTGGGAGCACGACCTCGCGATCACCTATCGCAGGATCGGCTGAGCTGCCGACGGGCGGCGAGCGACCGCCTGATGCTTGGCGTCGCCGCCATGCTGGACGGACACCGCCTACCGCCGGCCGACTCCGCTGCGGGTCTGGAGCTGACCGGGCCCGCAGGCCGGGACGCCGGTCAGGCACCGAGGCGGTCCGCCAGGAAGTCCTCCCAGGTGCGGTGGCCGACCGCGTGGTCGGGCGCCAGGTTGGCGCCGGCCCGGTACGCGGCCGCGGCCTTGCCGGGTAGCCGCAGCGACACGATGGGGCGGCGCCTGCCGGTGGCCCGCAGGTAGCCGCGGAGCAGCTCGGCGAACGGGTACGTCCGCGGCCCGCCGAGGTCCGGCACCAGGCCGGCCGGCGCGTCGAGGGCGAGCTCGACCAGTCGCTCCGCCACCTCGGCGCCGTCGATCGGCTGGAACCGGAACCCGGCCGGCGCCGGCAGCATCGGCAGCTTCGCCAACCCCTGCGCCGCCTTGAACATCAGCTCGTGCAGCTGGGTGACGCGCACGACCGTGTATGGCAGGCCGGAGTCGGCCACGGCCCGTTCCGCGGCGAGCTTGGCGCCGAAGTAGCCGAACATCGCGCGGTCGATCCGGCCCTCGAGCGGGATGCGATCGACGCCCACGACAGAGATGTGCACCACGTGTGGCGACCCGGCCCGGGAGGCGGCCCGGACGAGGTTGCGGGCCTTGTCGTCGTCGCCCTTGACGCCGCCGGCGCAGTGCACGACCGTGTCCACGCCGGCGACCGCCGCGTCGACGCCCTCGCCGGTGTTCAGGTCGCCCCTGACCTGCTCGACGCCGTTGACGGGCTCGTGCCGTCCGCGGCTGAGCACCCGTACGTCGCAGCCCTTGTCCCGCAGCCGCGCGACGACGAGCCGGCCGAGCGTGCCGGTGCCGCCGGTGACCAGAATCTGTGTGCTCACGGGTCTTCCTCCTGTTTCGCGGTTCCATTGCCCATTCGACCTCCCGCGACGCCGGGATGTGACATCCGGCCGAGATTTCTTCGCGGCGCCGTCGATCCCGGCGGGTGGCGTTCGCTGCACGGGTAAGGCACCCACCGAGGAGGGATCGACATGTCGTTCCAGGCTTATCTGGACGCGATCGAGGACAAGACCGGCAAGACGCCGCGCGCACTGGTCGCCGAGGCGAAGGACCGCGGTTTCGCGAGCCCGGCGGTCAAGGCCAACGACGTCGTCGCCTGGCTCAGGACGGAGTACGGGCTCGGCCGGGGTCACGCGATGGCGCTGGTCCACGTGATCAAGAACGGCGCAAAGATCGACAGCAAGCACATCGGCAGTACCGGCACGCACCGGGACGATTCCGACATCCTGTGGCTGGACGGCAGGGCCAGCAAGCCGACGTAACGCCGAAACTAGCTAGCGGCAGACCGCGCGCTCGGCCGTCGTGACCATCAGGCGCGCCACCTCGTCGACCGGCAGCCCGCGACCGGTGTAGAGCGCGTCGAAGGCGTCGAATCCGGTCATCAGGTACAGCACGTGGGCGGCGTCGTCGACGGTCACGTCCGGGCGCAGCAGGCCCTGCTCGGCCAGCCGCTGCGCGAGGTACGCCATGCCTCCGGCCCGGCCCTCGTCGGCCCGCCGCATGGCGCCGGCGGTCGCCTCCGGGTCGAGCGCCGCGGTCGAGAACAGCACGCGGTGCACGTCGCGATAGGCCGCGTACATCTCGGCGCCGGCCCGCAGCGCGCCGCGCAGGTGCTCCCGCGCGTCGGGATGGGCGACCGCCTCGGTCACCCGCGCGAAGCCGCCGCGGATCAGCACGTCCCTCGCCACCTCGTCGAACAGGCCGGCACGGGAGCCGAAGATCAGGTAGACGGTGGACCGGGCCACCCGCGCCGCCCGGGCCACCCCGTCCACGCTGATCGGCTGCCCGGGCGCCGCGCGCAGCAGGTCGTAGACGGCGTCGAGGATCCGGCGGCGGGTCTCCTGCGCCGCCTCGGCGCGGAGGCGCTGTTCGTACTTCCGGTTAGCCATCGTCCGACATCTTACATTCGATTGACAACACGTCTTGTGAAAGACAAGCTGTATTTTGAAAGTCAGATCGTCCGACGAAAGGTGCTGCCATGCGAGTCGATCAGCTCCCCGCGCTTGTCGTCGGCGCCGGGCCGGCGGGCCTCACCGCGGCGATCGCGCTGGCCCGGCAGGGCGTGCGAACGCTGCTCGTGGAGCGGCGGCGCGAATTGTCGAGCCTGCCGCGGGCCACCGTCGTCAGCACCCGGTCGATGGAGATTTACCGGGGCTGGGGCCT
>DATDJX010000190.1:0-3009 GCA_036520275.1 Asanoa sp. | reverse complement strand
TGGGGCCAGGGGCCGGTGTTCCTGCAGCAGCTCGCCCTGCTCGCCGGGTTCGACCTCGAGGCGATGGGCCTCGGCTCGGCCGACTACCTGCACACGATCATCGAGTGCTCCAAGCTCGCCTTCGCCGATCGCGAGGCGTGGTACGGCGACCCCGACCACTTCGACGTGCCACTCGACGCACTGCTGTCGCCGTCCTACGCCGACGAACGCCGCGCGCTGATCGGTGAGCAGGCGTCGCTCGACCTGCGGCCGGGCGCCCCCGACGGGCGCGCGCCGAAGGTCCCCGCGTACGCGGCGCCAACCGAAGGTGCGGCGCTCGGCGCGGGCGAGCCGACGCTGCGTGTCGGCGACACCTGCCACATCGACGTCGCCGATCGCTTCGGCAACGTCGTCTCGGCCACTCCGAGCGGCGGCTGGCTGCAGAGCTCGCCGGTGATCCCGCCGCTGGGCTTCCCGCTCGGCACGCGCTCGCAGATGTTCACGCTGCAGGAGGGGCAGGCCAGCTCGCTCGCGCCGGGCAAGCGCCCGCGGACCACGCTCAGCCCGTCCTTCGCGCTGCGCGACGGCAAGCCCTACATGGCGTTCGGCACGCCGGGTGGCGACCAGCAGGACCAATGGCCGCTTCACTTCCTGCTCGCCCACGCCCACTTCGACCTGAACCTGCAGGAGGCGATCGAGGCGCCGGCCTTCCACAGCTCGCACTTCCCGAGCTCGTTCTATCCGCGCCTGGCAGCGCCGGGAAGGGTCGACGTCGAGGGCCGGGTCCCGAACGAGGTCGTGGCCGAGCTGCGCCGCCGCGGGCACGACGTGCACGTCGGCGGCGACTGGTCGCTCGGCCGGCTGTCGGCCGTCTCCCGCGGGTCGGACGGCATGCTCCACGCAGCCGCCAACCCGCGGGGGATGCAGGGCTATGCCCTGGGCCGATGACTATCTAGTGCTTCTTGCTGCGGACCTTCGCGCGGTCCCCGCCGTGGTGGTGCTTGTCGGTGGAGAACGCGTAGATCGTGGTCGTGTCGTAGGTCTGTCCCGGATCGAGCTCCGTCGACGGGAAGTTCGGCTTGTTCGGCGAGTCGGGGAAGTGCTGGGTCTCCAGCGCCAGCCCGTCGCCTTGGCGGTACTGCCGGTCGCTGAAGCCGTACAGCGTGCCGTCCAGGAAGTTGCCCGAGTAGAACTGGATGCCGGGCTCCTTGGTCAGGACCTTCAGCGCACGTCCGCTCGACGGGTCGAACAGGATCGCGGCGAGGTTGAGCTTGGCGGGATTCTTGGGCGGGTTGAGGACCCAGTTGTGGTCGTAGCCGCGGCCGATCTTCAGCTGCGGGTGGCCCAGGCGGATGCGCTCGCCGATCGCGTGGAAGCTCGTGAAGTCGAACGGCGTCCCCGCGACGGGATCGAGCGACCCAGTCGGGATCAGCATCGCGTCGACCGGCGTGTAGCGGTCGGCGTTGAGGAACAGCTGATGGTCGTAGATCGTGCCCGAGCCCTCACCGGCGAGGTTCCAGTAGGCGTGGTTGGTGAGGTTGATGACCGTTGGCGCGGTCGTCGTCGCCACGTAGTGCATCTTGAGCGCGTTGCGCTTGCTGAGGGTGTAGTCGACCTCGACGTCGAGATCTCCTGGGTAGCCGGTGCACGGGGTCGGGTTCTGGCTCGGCGTGCACCCTGCGCCCGCGGGGCTGTGGAGCGTCAGCTTGACGCCGACGGTGTCGCCGGTGTCGATCGGCGTGGCGTTCCACACCTTGCGGTTGAACCCCTCGAAGCCGCCATGGAGGCTGGCCCCGTTGTTGTTGTTGTCGAGCGTGTAGGTGTTGCCCGCGAGCTTGAATCCGGGCGGCTGCCCGGCCACGCCGCCCACCGGACCGATCCGGTTGCCGTAGCGGCCGATGATCGCGCCGAAGTACGGGTTGCTCTTGAGGTACTCAGGGCTGACGTACCCGGCCAGGTCCTTGAACCCGAGCGTGACGTTGGTCTCGTTCCCGCTGCGGTCGGGGACGTCGAGCTCCTGGATGATCCCGCCGTAGGTCAGGATCCGGACTGTCATCCCGTTCCCGTTGGTCAGCGTGTAGCGGGTGACGGCCTTTCCGCCGTCGATCGTCGGCGGCAAGTTGCCGAACGGCTCCGACGTGACCGACAGACCGCCGCCGCCATGGCGCGCGTGGGAACGGTGCTTGGTCGCGGCGCCGGCGGGCGACGCGAGCAACAGGGCGAGCACTGCCGCGCAAAACGCGACTCGCAGGGCCCCAAAGAGAGACAACATGACTCCTCCTGCCTGTGGGTGGTTACGGATAGCCGCTTGCGGTCATCCCGCAGCGGCCGGTGAACGAGGCGCCGGGCTCCAGGACCAGGAGCCCATCGCCCGAGTTGAAGGCGTCGGGAGCGCAGGTCATCGGCTCGACGGCGAGCGCGCCGTCGGCGGTGAAGACCTGCACGAAGTGGAAGGCGTCGTCCATCCAGACGGCGAGCCGCCGCGCGCCGGCGAAGGTCACGGAGGCCAGGCCGGCGGCGCCTCGCTCGAGGTCGCCGAAGCACGTGTCCAGGCGCTGGTCGCCGAGGCGGCGGGCGTGGCGGAAGT
Organism: Asanoa sp.; assembly: GCA_036520275.1. Lineage (GTDB taxonomy): Bacteria > Actinomycetota > Actinomycetes > Mycobacteriales > Micromonosporaceae > Asanoa. Next base: position 443 of record DATDJX010000190.1, on the reverse strand, counting down.
CGAGGTCGGTCCCGTTCACCGGCGTCGGCGGGCCGGTGGGCAGCAGGCGATCGTCGACCGGCACACGCGTGTGCGCGGGAACCTGGAGGGTGATGTCGCCGTTGAGGATCAGGTACGGGTGCAGCCCGGCTCCGAACGGTGCGCGCTCGGTGCCGGCGTTCGTGGCCCGCAGCGTGACCACGACGCCGCCGTGGTCGAGCTCGTATCCGACCGAGAGGTCGAGGGCGAACGGGTAGCCCTCGCGATCGCGCAGCTGGTGGGTCAGCGTGATGCCGTGCGCGGACGTGCGCGACGCGCGCCATCGGCTCGACAGCGTCAGGCCGTGCAGCGCGGTCGCGGTCTCGGGCTCGGTGATCTCGACCCGGTACTCGCGTCCCTCGAACTCGTAGCGCCCGTCGCGCAGCCGGTTGGGCCACGGCATCAGCGGCTTGCCGGCGAACGAG
>DATDJX010000189.1:0-5142 GCA_036520275.1 Asanoa sp. | reverse complement strand
CGCGTACATCTGGGTGAGCGAACGATGGCGGGTTCGGTCCATGGACAGGCCGACGGGCCTGCCGATGGTGTTGATCCTGGAGTCTCGTTCGCACCTCGATCTCGGCGATCTGCCCAACCTGCTCGCCGCGGAGCTCGGCGTCATGACGGTGCGGCTGGAGCGGGCGGTGCGGTCGCTCGACGGCGTCGCGCGGGTGCACGTGAACCGCTGGGGCGACGGATCGGCACACCTGCACATGTGGTTCCTGGCTCGGCCGTTCGGCATGCTGCAGTTGCGAGGCACCTTCCTGTCGCTGTGGGACGACATCCTGCCGCCGATCCCGGAGGCGCAATGGCGCGAGAACCTGGCGCTGGTGGCGGCGTGGCTTGCAGAGTTCGGCGGGCAACCGCTCGCAGAGCCGCCACACATCCAATGGCAGGCACCGTCGAGCTTCTCCGCGCAGGCCGCGATCGAGGAGACCGTTCCGGCCGAGGACACCGAGCCGATCTCCGTCGCACTGGCGGAGGCGCCGGAGGAGGCACTCGGCGCCGGCGGTGACGAGGAAGAGGGCATGGCATCGCCGGCGGCTCCGGACAAGAGGGGCGAGTCCCACGAGAAGACGAGGGGTGTGGGCCGCGCGGCCGAGGAGGTCTCCGTCGGTGTCACCGCTTCCGCGGCCAAGCGCAGCCCGGAACCCGCTGCCGGCTGACGAGGTTTCACGTGAAACGCGACGGCGGCCCGCCGCTTGCCGTCCTGGCGGCGTTCGGTGCCGCTGGAACGCCGCGGGCATTGCCGGGTGGGCACGGTGAGAGCTGGCGCGTAGGTGACGTCGTGCTGAAGCCGTCGTACGGGATCGAGGAGTCACTGTGGCGGGCCGACGCACTCGCCACGCTCGGTGCCCGGGATTTCCGGCTCGCGCGACCGGTGCGGTCACTCGACGGTCGTTGGGTCGTCGACGGCTGGGAGGCCTCCGAGGCGATCGACGGACGGGAGGACCCGGGGCGCGTCGACCAGGTCGTGCGGGTCGGCATCGCGTTTCACCGGGCGATTGCCGACCGCCCGCGGCCGCACTTCCTCGACGAGCGGGACAACCCGTGGGTGCACGGCGATCGGGTGGCGTGGGACGAGCGACCGGTGGTTGGGTGTCCGGCGACGTTAGAGCTCCTGGTTCCGCTGTCGGATGCCCGCCGGCCGGTGGTCTCCCGTTCCCAGCTCGTGCACGGAGATCTGCTCGGCAATGTGCTGTTCTCGCCCGGCCTCTTGCCGGCCGTGATCGACTGGGCGCCCTACTGGCGTCCGCCGGCCTGGGCCCTGGCCGTGGCGGTCGTCGACGCGCTGTGTTGGCACGGAGCGCCGGCGGATGCGATCGATCGCTGGTCAAGCCAGCCCGAGTGGGGTCAGATGCTGGTACGCGCGCTGATGTTCCGGATCGCGACCCGCGAGGCCGCGTTCGGCCCGGATGGTCCGGACCACGAGCCGAATGACGCCTATCGCCCGGTGGTCGAGCTGGCCATCCGGGCGGCTACCCGGGCTGAGTGAGCGAGACCTGCACTCGAGACGGACCCTGGTCGGCCGCGTCAACCGATCGCCGGTCGGGAGGGCGCGTCCGGGAACGCGGCGGCCCGCCGACGGCACCGCTACCGGACGGCTGGATCCCAGCGGTCGCATCTGACCGCCCGGCAGCAGCTCGTCCGCAACGTCGACCTCGGTTTCACGTGAAACGTCCTTGGCGACGACAAGCACCGTCGCGGTTGTGCCGTTTGACATCCGCAGTCTGATCGTCGTCCGAGAGAGAGCTCGTGCCACGGCCGGTCCACCGCGCAGACACGCTGGCTCACAGATGCCACAAGAACGGGCCTTGGCCGGGAACCGCCACGACCGCCCGGGCGGGGCTGCACCGGACCCGTCGCGGCCTCCGGCCGACGGGCCAAGTCCTCGCGCGACGAAACCGCGCCGAATCAGCGACAGTGCTGTGACCAGGTGGGCGGTCGGCAACGCAGCACCGTCCAACATGGAGTCTCCGGCCGCCGACACCCACATCACGGACTCGGCGCCGTCCGCGGCGGCCGGGCGGGCCCCGGCGTGGCTTGCTGGGATCGGATACGAACCCAAGCACTACATGCCGTCGCACAACGACAGCAATGCGCGATCGTGTCCACCATAGACAGCTGTTTCACGTGAAACGTCGTCTACCCGCGGGGCGGCGGCACGCGACCGTCGTCGCCAAGTTCCCGCCACAGTCGAGGCCGGGGGCCTGCACCGCCATCGGCAGGAGTGAGGTCTGTGCGATGCCGGCGACACGCCGACGCGGAGCACACGCGACGGACCGCCGAAGCCGTCCACTATAGACAGCTGTTTCACGTGAAACGTCGTCTACCCGCGGGCGGCCGCACGTGCGACCATCGTCGCCAGGATCTTGCCAAAGTCGAGGCCGGCGGCTTGCACCGCCATCGGCAGGAGCGAGGTCTCCGTCATGCCCGGCGAAACCTTGACCTCGAGCACATGCGGCTTACCGGAGGCGTCGACGATCAGATCCACGCGGGACAGGTCGCGCAGCTTCAAAGCCTCGTGCGCGGCGATGGCCGTCTCCGCCACTTCGACCGCCACGGGATGGTCGAGCCGCGCGGGGGTGTGCCATGTGGTGAGGCCAGCCGTGTAGCGGGCGGCGTAGTCGTAGATGCCGTTGCGGGGCACGATCTCCACCGCGGGGAGGGCCTGCGGCCCGTCGCCCAGGTCGATGACCGACACCGCCACGTCCATGCCGGTGATATAGCGCTCGACGAGGGCCGTCGAGTCATACGCGAAGCAGCCCACCATCGCCGCGGGGAGCGAGCCCTCGTCTCGGACGACGGCTGCGCCCAGGCCCGAACCGCCCTGGGCGGGCTTGACCATCACGGGCATGCCGAGGCGCGAGGTGATCCGGTCGAGCACCGCGACCGCGCCGAGCTCGGAGAACCGCTCGTGCGGCAGTGCGACCCAGTCCGGCGTCGGGATGCCGGCCTCGCGCAGTACGGCCTTCGCCGAGGGCTTGTCCCACGCCAGTCGCGAAGCGAGCGCGTCCGGCCCGACGTACGGCACCGAGCAGAGGTCGAGCACCCCGCGCAGCGACCCGTCTTCGCCGGTCGCCCCATGCAAAGCGATCACGACCGCGTCGGGCGGGTCGGACGCAAGGCTGGGCAGCAGCGCGACGTCGGCGTCGCGCAGCTGTGCGTCGATCCCGGCCGAGTGCAAGGCGTCCATCACCCGCCGGCCCGAGCGCAGCGACACGTCGCGTTCGTACGAGAGACCGCCGGCGAGGACGAGGACGCGCAGATCCGTACCCATGTCGTTAGATCATGCCAAGTCTGGGCCGGGCGCGTCGGCGCCGGCCTGCCCGCGACGACGCTCTGCCACCGGGCTGATCGACCCGAACACCTGACGCATGGCCAGATCCTGCTCCATGACGGCCGCGAGCCGCCGTACCCCCTCGCGGATGCGGTCGGGTGGCGGGAACGAGAAGTTGAGCCGCATGTTGTTGCCGCCTGTGCCGTCGGCGTAGAAGCCGGTGCCCGGCACGTACGCGACCCGGGCCGCGATCGCGCGCGGCATCATCGCCTTCGAGTCGAGCCCGTCGGGCAGGGTGGCCCACACGAACAGCCCGCCCCCTGGCGTGGTCCACGACGTGCCGGAAGGCATCAGATCCGACAAAGCCGAAATCAGCGCGTCGCGCCGTTCGCGGTAGACCTCGCGGTAGATCTTCAGCTGCTCGCGCCACGGCATGCTCGACAGATAGGTGGTGACCGCCGCCTGCGCGAACGCCGACGGGCACAGGATCTGCGCCTCGGACGCGATGACCAGCTTGTCGCGTACCGCGTGCGGCGCGAGGATCCAGCCGACCCGCATGCCCGGCGCGAACGTCTTGGAGAACGTCGAGAGGTAGAACACCCCGTCGCGGCGGCGCGCCCGCAACGGCAGCGGCGCCTCCCCGTCGAAGCTCAACTGCCCGTACGGGTCGTCCTCGATCACCAGCAACCCGGCGCGCTCGCAGATGTCGAGCACGCGCTCCCGCCGTTCCTCGGACAGTGTCACACCGGCCGGGTTCTGGAACGTCGGGATCGTGTAGAGGAACTTCGCCCGCCGGCCCACCCGGGCCACATCGGCCAACGCCTGCTCCAGGGCCGACGGCACCAACCCGTCGGAGTCCATCGCCACATGGACGACCTGCGCCTGCGCCGCCTGGAAGACGCCCAGCGCTCCCACGTACGTTGGCCCCTCGGCAAGCACCACGTCGCCCGGATCGAGGAACAGCCGGGCGACCAGGTCGAGCGCCTGCTGCCCGCCGACCGTCACGACGACGTCGTCCGGCGATGCGCCGCACCCGACGTCGATCCCCGACAAAGCCATGACCTCGCAGATCCGCTCGCGCAGCTCCGGTGTGCCCTGCCCGATGCCGTACTGCAGGGTGGTGGCGCCGTGCTCGGCGGCCAGCCGGCCGAGCATCTCGCCCACGGCGTCCAGCGGAAGCGCGGCGATGTAGGGGGCGCCGCCGGCCAACGACACGACCTCCGGCCGGTTGGCCACGGCGAACAGCGCGCGGATCTCCGACGCCGTCATGCCGCGCACGCGCCGCGCGTAGCGGTCGGTGTAGTCGTCGAGGGTCGTGCCGCTCATGCCGGCTCCTCGCGTGGGTCGCGCCCGGTCGTGGATCGGGAGCTGGCGTCGCGGTCGGGCGGCGAAGAGCAGCCACGACCCGGCGGGCTGAGCCTGATGATGACCTCGCTCCGCTCGGTCATGCCGCCTCCTCGCTTGCTGGCGCTGGAAGGTCGATGGTATCCGTGCCTCACATCGTCACCCACGGTTGATCGTGGGTGGTCCAGATGGCGGACTACCGACATGACGACCGCCGGCGCAATTCGCCCGACGTCTCCCCTGCTGAGAGGTTCGGGCGTACCATCGCACGTCGGAGGGGGGTTCGGCCGTACGGCGCCGGCGTCACCGTCCATGCATTGCCAGCCACACACCAGCAACGCACTTCGAGGATTTGCCCATGTCGCGACGCTTGGTCAGTCTGACCCTGGACACGCTGGAAGACCTCCCCCGGCCGTGCCGGCAATGCGTCTACTGGGAGCTTGACCCGGTGTCCGCCCAACGGGCATGCCAGGCCGGCGACCCCGCCCTCGAGAA
>DATDJX010000188.1:0-11923 GCA_036520275.1 Asanoa sp. | reverse complement strand
GCTGAACCTCGCTTCGCTCATCACCGACCGGCGTGCTCGACGGGTCGCTGAACCTCGCTTCGCTCATCACCGACCGGATCGGCCTTGACGAGGCTCCCGCCGCGTTCGCGCGGCACGTCTTGTATCGCATCCTAGGATGCTAGGTTGTCGCATCCCGAACCCGAGCGGACGAGCCGAAGCGCAGGTACAGCGAGGGCAGCACGAACAGGTTCAGCAGGGTAGACGTGACGAGGCCGCCGACGATCACCAGGGCCATCGGGTGCTCGATCTCGTGGCCCGGCACGTCGCCGGCGATCACCAGGGGCACGAGCGCCAGCCCGGTCGCCAGCGACGTCATCAAGATCGGCGACAGCCGTTCCCGGGCGCCGCGCAGGACGAGGCCGCGCCCGAACGGCTCGCCCTCCTCGCGTTGCAGGTGCTGGAAATGGTTGATCATCAGGATGCCGTTGCGGGCGGCGATGCCGAGGACCGTGAAGAAGCCGACCAGCGAGCCGAGCGAGAGGATGCCTCCCGTGACCGACGCCGCGAGGACGCCTCCGACCAGCGCCATGGGCAGCGTGCAGAGCACCAGGAACGCCAGGCGCCACCGGCCGAACGCGGTCGTGAGGAGCAGGAGGATGCCGACCAGGGCGGCGGCCGCGAACAGGAGCAGCCGATGCTGCGCGGCCTGCGCCTCCCTGAACTCGCCGAGCAGCTCGGCGTGGTAGCCGCGCGGGAAGTCGACTCCCTTGAGCCGGTTCCCGACCCGGGTCGCCACCGAGCCGAGGTCCGTTCCGGCCGCCACGTTCGCACCCACGTCCAGGCGCCGCGAGCCGTTCTCCCGGGTGACGATGTTCGGGGTGGGCTTCATCGTGATCCTGGCCAGGTCGTCGAGGCGCACCTTGCGCCCGTCGGGCGCGTCGACGAGGAGCTCGCGCACGCTTTCCAGGCTGTAGCGCGCCTCGGGGACGCTCCACACATGGACCTCATAGTTCTTGCCGTTGCGCCAGATGTCGCCGACCTCTTCGCTGGCCACGAAGGCTGCGGCGGTACGGCGCACCTCACCGGGCTTGATGCCGTACCGCGAGGCCTTGGCGAGATCGACCTCGACCACCAGCTGGGGGATGTTGGTCTGCAGCGCCACGTGCTCCTCGATGACGCCGTCGGTGTCCGAAAGGATCTTCTTGATCTCGTCGGCCTTGGCCCGGAGCGCGTCGAAGTCGTCGCCGTAGATGCGTACGACGATGGCGTCACTGGTGCCGGTGAGCACCTCTTTCGTCCGCTCCTTCAAGTAGGTTTGCACGTCGCGTTGCAGACCCGGATAACTCGCGACCACCGCCTGGATCGCCGCCACCGTCCGGTCGTAGTCGACGGACGGGTCGATGCTGATCCAGTTCTCCGCGAAGTTCATCCCGACGACCTCGTCGGCGAGGGTCCCCTGGCCGATGTGGGCGCCGAAGTTGCGCACCCCCGGAATCGCGCGCAGCTCCCGGCTCGCCTGCGATGTGATCCGGACCATCTCGTCCCGGGAGGTGCCGGGCGGGGCCACCCAGTGCATCAGGAAGTCGCGCTCCTTGAACGCCGGGAACAGCGACTGCCCGAGTAGCGGCAACACCAGCACGCCGACCGCCAGCACCACGGCGACGGTGCCGTACGCCACCGCCGGGCGCGGGATGATCCGGGCCAGCAGCGCGGAGTAATGCCGCTGCAGCCACGCCACGAGGGGCGAGTGCCGGCGCTCGATGGACGCGTTGGCCAGCAGGATCATGGCGAGCGCCGGGATGACCGTCAGCGCGACCAGCAGCGAGGCGAGGATCGCCAGGCCGTACGCGAACGCCAGGGGCCGGAAGAACGCGCCGGTCAGGCCGCCGAGCAGGAAGATCGGCACGGTCGTCACCAGAATGATCAGCGTGGCCTGGACGATCGGTCCGCGTACCTCCAGGGACGCTTCGAGGATGATCGAAGCCGTCGACCGGCCGGTCTCCGCCAGCCGGTGTTGCCGGATCCGCCGGACGATGTTCTCGATGTCGATGATGGCGTCGTCGACGAGCACGCCGAGCGCGATCACCAGCCCGGCCAGGATCATCGTGTTGATGGTCGCCCCGGTCCAGTACAACACGAACCCGGCGGCGACCAGCGACAGCGGAATGGTGACCACGCTGATCAGCGCCACCCGCCACTCGTAGAGGAAGAAGAGCAGGATCAGCACCACCAGGACGAAGCCGATGACCATGGCCCGGCCGAGGTTGTGCACCGACGTCTCGATGAACGTCGCCGGACGGAAGATCTCGGTGTCGACCTTGATTCCGGTGAGACCGGGGCGGAACGCCGCGAGCGCGTCCTCGACCCCCTTGGTGATCTCGACGGTGTTGCCCCAGGGCAGCTTCTCGACGATCAGCATGAGCCCCAGGCCGTCGTCGATCACGGCGTCGCCGGCCAGGATCGACGCCGGCTGGGTGTCGTCGACGATGCGGGCGACGTCCTTGAGGGCGAGCGGCGGCGCCCCCGGCGGGACGTCGACGGGGATCTTGCCCAGCTCCTCCTCCGTGAGGGCGGGCAGCTGGTGACGCACCTGCAGGCGCTGGTTGGGCGTGTCGATGAAGCCCCCGGTGCCGATCTCGTGTCCGCTGGAGAACTTGAGCATGCCCACGTCGACCGCGTCGGACGAGGCCTCCATCGCCCGGATCAGGGTCGTGTTGTGCTTCTTGAGCAGTGCGGGGTCGACCTGGACCTGCTTGGCCGACCACCGATCTCCCCAGATCGCCACGTTGGCCACGCCGGGCACCCGCATCAAGCGGGGCCGCACCGTCCAGTAGGCGATCAGCGACATCTCCACCATGGACTTGGAGGACTTGTCGGTCATCGACATGCCGATCTTCATGGCTCGGCTGGTCGACGACAACGGCTGGATCATGAACGGCACGCTGGCCCACCGGGGCAGCGTGGGCGTCACCGCGTTGATGCGCTCCTGGATGAGCAACCGCGCCCGCATCAGGTCGGTGCCGGGCTTGAGGATCAGGACCACCGAGGACAGTTGCGACACGGACTTTGAACGCATGGTGTCGAGGTTCTCCACGCCGTTCAGCGCCTGCTCGATCGGCACGGTCACCAACTGTTCGACGTCGGCGGCCGACAGCCCGAGGCACAGCGTCTGCACCTCGACCCGCGGCGGGGCGAACTCCGGGAAGGCGTCCACGGGCATGTGTCGCAGGTGGACCACCCCGAAGAACATCGTCAGCGACGCCGCGACGACCACGAGATGGCGCAGCCGCAGGCTCGTCCCGACGATCCACCGCATCATGGCCGGGTTCCCCCTCTGGGCGGCTTACTGGCCGACGCCCAGCTCGGCGCCGAGAAGCTCCGGCGCGCCCGTCACCACCACCACGGTCCCGGCCGCCGGCCCGGTCGAGAACATCGCATCGGTGGCACCCACCGTCGCGACCTCCAGCTTCTGCCGTACGAAGGTGAGCGGCTGCGGCACCGTGTAGACCCAGGCGGTGCCCGAGGTGTCGTAGATGACCGCGGAATACGGAACCGTGTTGGCCCGCACCGCGACGGTCCGGATGCCGAGCCGGTCGACGGCCTGCTGCGACAGGATCACCCGCTTGACCTGCGAGCCCGCGATGCTCTCCACCCTCGCGTGGGTATTCTCCGCCGTCGCGGTGGCGGGCTGCGAGCGGCAGCCCGCCAGGGCGAGACAGGCCGCGAGGAGCAGGGCGGCGGTGCATCGGCTACCGAGTCGCATCGGGATGCTCCTTCGTGGACTCGCGCCCGGCCGGGGCGGCCAACCGGGCACACAGCGGAGGTACGACGAAGAGGTTGACCAGCGTGGCGCTCACCAGGCCGGCCACGACGACCAGGGCCAACGGGCTGACCACCTCGAGACCGGTGACGCTGCCGTAGACGACCAGTGGCGCGAGTGCCAGCCCGGCGCCGAGCGCGGTCGTCACGGTGGGCACGAACCGCTCCAGCGCGGCGATGAGCACCAGCTCGGGCCCGGGCGATGCGCCGGCCTCCCGCTCCAGGCGCCGGTACTGGGCCACCTGCAGCAGGGCTCCGCGGACCGCCACGGCAAGCACGGCGAGGAGCGCCATGAGCGCGACGACGGACATCCGGTGTGGCTGTGCGGCGGCCGCCAGCACCCCACCGGCCACGGCGATCGGCGCCAGGAGGAAGAGCAGCGACGCGAGCCGCCAGCTTCCGAGGCCGGCCTGCAGGAGGAAGTACGCCAGGATAGCGGCCGCGCCGACGTAGAACGCGAGGATCAGTCCCGATCCCCGCCGCGCCCCGGACTCGTGGAGCACCTCGAGGTGGTGCTCCCGCGGGAACATGACCGCACCGAGGAGGTCCTCGACCTCCCCGGTGACCGACCCGAGCGACCGGCCGTCGACGTCGGCGACGACGTCGACGCTGCGCGACACCTGGTCATGGGTGATCACCTGCGGGCTGGGCCGGATGCGCACGTCGGCGACGTCACCGAGCCGGACCAGGCCGCCGGACGGCGCGTCGATCAGGAGATCGTTGATGCTGGAGAGGTTCCGGCGTACCTCCGGGACGCCCCAGACCACGACGTCGAAGACCTTCTGGTCCTGGAACAGGCTGCCGGCGATCGTGCCGGACACCAGCGTGGCAGCCGACCGGCGGATGTCGCCGGGCTTGAGCCCGTGCGCGGCGGCCTTCGCGACCGACACCTCGATCTCGACGGTCGGGGAAGCGCCCTCCGTCTTCACCCGCGGCTCGACGACACCGTCCACGCGGGACATGATCTGCCGGACCTCGTCCGCCTTGGCCTCAAGGACGCCGTAGTCGTTGCCGTACAGGCGCACCACGAGGTCTTCCGCGACTCCGCCGCCGACCACCTGGCGGATCCGCTGGTCGCTGTAGGTCGTGACGTCGTGGCGCAGCCCGGGGTACCCGTCGACCACCCGCCGTACCGCGGCGAGGGCGGTGTCGTAGTCGGCCTTCGCGTCCAGGCCGACCCAGATCTCGGCCGAGTTGGCGCTGACGATCTGGTCCGAGGAGATCGCCCGGCCCACCTGGCCGCCGACGTTGCGCACCCCGGGCAGCGCGCGCAGCTCCGCGCTCGCCGCGTTCGTGATGCGGTTCATCTCCGGCAGCGACGTGCCGGGCGCGCCCTCCCAATGCACGAGCAGCTGCCGGTCCTGCAGGGTCGGGGTGGTGGGACGCGCGCCGATGACCGGCAGCACCACGAGCCCGGCCACGGCGAGGAGCGTCGCCGTCGCCGCGGCCCACGCGGGCCGGCGGATGAGCCGGGCCAGCAGCGCGACGTACCCGGCCGCGAGCCGGCCGGCGACGGACGACTCGCGATCCGGTGCGCGAGGCAGCAGCAGCGCGCCGAGTACCGGCCCGACGGTGAGCGCGACCGCCATCGAGACCCCGATCGCCACCAGGTAGGCGACGGCGAGTGGGCGCAGGAAGGCGCCGGTCACCCCGTCCAGGACGAAGATCGGCGCGACGCAGACCGCCGTGACGACGGTCGCCACGAGCAGCGGGCCGCGCATTTCGACGACGGCGGCGGCGAGCACGCCGCCCACCCCGGACCCGCCTGGCCGGCCTTGGCGCAGGCGTCGGCGGGCGTGGTCCACCGCGACGACGGCGTCGTCGACCACGATGACGAGCGCCATCACCAGCCCGGCCACGGTCATCATGTTCAGGCCGACGCCGAGGAGCGACAGCACCGCAAACGTCGCCGCTGTCGACACCGCGATCGTCAGGATGCCGACCAGCGCGGCGCGCCAGTCGATCAGCACGGCTCCGAGGAGCAGGACCAGCAGCACGGCGCCGAGGACCAGTGTGGTGGTGAGGTGGGCGGCCATGGTGTCCACGAAGGTGGCCGGTCGGTAGATGGTGGTGTCGATGTCGATGCCGCCGAGCCCGGGTCGCATCGCGTCGATGGCGTCCTCGACGGCCGAGGTCACCTTCGAGACGCTGGCGCCGGGGAACCGCTCCACCACGAGCATGAGGCTCGGCGCGTCCTGGACCGCCCCGTCCCCGATGAGGGGCTGATGATCCTCCACGATGCGTGCCACGTCGCCGAGCAGCAGCGACTTGTTCTCGGCACCCTCCACGGTGACCTTGGCCAGGTCCTGCGCGGTCCTGATCGGCTGGTTGTGCTGCACCTCGATCCGTTGGTTGGCGGTGTCGACGAACCCGCCGGTTCCGGGCGTGGACGCCTCCACAAAGGTCAGTGGAGAGACCCACAGCGCGTTCGCCGCCGTGCGCAACACCTGGTCGAGCACGACGCCGCGGGCGGTCAGCCTCACCGGATCGACCTGGACCTGCAGCTGCCGGTCCCGGAAGCCCCAGACCGCGACGTTGGCCACCCCGGGGATGCCCATGAGACGCGGTCCGATCGTCCAACGGGCGAGCACCGACATGTCGATCAGCGAGACGTCCTTCGAGGACAGACCGATCATCATCACCCGGCTCGTCGACGACAGCGGCTGGATCACCATCGGCGGCCGCGACGCCGCCGCGGGCAGCGCGGGCACCATCGTGAGCCGCTCCTGCACCACCTGCCTGGCTTTGATCATGTCGGTGCCGGGCTGGAACGTCATCTCGATCGACGACAGCCCCGGAATGGACCTGGACTCCAGGCCGGCCAGCCACGGGATCCCGTTGAAGAACTCGTTCTCCATCGGGCTGGTGATCAGCTGTTCGACCTCTTCCGCGGACATGCCCAGCGACTCGGTCTGCACCTCGACCCGCGTGGGCGTGAACTCCGGAAGGGTCTCCATCGTGGACGAGCGAAGCTGGACGAGGCCGACGGCGAGCACGGCCACGGCGAGCGCGAGCACCAGGCGCCCGTACCTCAGGCTCGACCCGACGATCCACCGCGTCATCGTCGAAACCCCCCATGGCCCGAGATCGACCAACGGTTTCACTCACCCGACTCGACGACGATGACCCCGCTCGCTCACCGTCCGCTCATTTGGCAGTCACAATGGGCTGTCGGACGGGTGACACGGTGGTCCTGTTCGATGGACGCTTGATGGGAGAATGCGACAAGTGCACCGCTGGAGGGAGTCGTGGACTTCCGGCTGCTGGGCCCGGTGGAGGTCTGGACAGGACCGCAGCGGCTCGACGCCGGGCCGCGCCAGCAGAGGTTGGTCCTGGCCATCCTCGCGCTGCGGGCGAACCAGGTCGTGCCGGTCGACCAGCTCATCGCGTTGACGTGGGCGCAGGCGCCGCCGGAGAGCGCGCGCCACTCGATCCAGGTCCGGGTCTCCCTCCTGCGCGCCCTGCTGGCCGACGCCGGCGCGGATCGCGACGAGGTGCGGATCGCGACGCGCGGGTCCACCTACGTCCTGCAGACCGACCCCCAGCGGGTCGACGCCCACCGGTTCCGCATCCTGGTCAACCAGGCCCATGCCGAACACGACGATGTCGCCAAGGCGCAGCTGCTGCGACGCGCTCTCGAACTGTGGCGCGGGCCGCCGCTGGCCGACGTCGCCACGCCGCACGCCGAGCCGCTGTGCCACGGACTGGCCGAGGCGCGGATGCTGGCGCTCGAGGACTGGGCCGAGGCCGAGCTGCACCTCGGCCGGCACGACACGATCATCCAGGAGCTCACCGAGCACGCCGCCCAACACCCGTACCGGCAACGGCTGCTGGCCCAGCTCATGCTGGCGCTGCACCGGGCCGGCCGCACGTCCGACGCGCTCGCGGCCTACCGGCGGACGCGGCACCTCCTATTCGACGAGTTCGGCGGCGACCCCCAGCCCCAGCTCCAGCGGCTGGTCGGCGCGATGCTGCGCGGCGACCCGGCGCTCGACCACCCGCGGGCGGGGCGGGACCGGATGACGGCGGCGCCGGTGCGCCGGCACAGGCGCCGGTGGCGCGGCCGACCCCGCACCATCCACAGCTCCGACAGCCCGTCAGCCGACCCGGCGCCGAATCCGGGCGACGGCGAGCGCTAGCCCGAGCCGGGGTTTCCGTCCTCGGTAGCGTCCGCTTGCGCGGGGTGACGGGCCAGGTCGGGCCGACAGTCGATCGGCGCGGGGTAGTAAGACCACGCGACCCGGGCCGACGCCACGCGGGCGTGAGGATGCTCGCCGCAGGTACCGATGAGCCGGGCATGCCACACCCGCCTGCGCACCCGCCGACCCACCATCCGCCGCGCCACCGCGCTCCCTTTCGCAGCCGACCCCCGCAGGATCGCAGGCAATGGCTTAACCCCCGCTGAACGGGCCTCGGGTCCGGCCGGGGGCGGGATCGGGGGCGAAGTCCTTCAGAACCGCATGGACCGTGCGGGTCATCACCGCCTGAGCCGCCGTCGGGTCGAGCCCCAGCCCGTCCAGCAACATCGACCACGCCGGCCACATCGAGGCCGCGATCACCGCGGCCCGCACTTCGTCGGCGGACCCGCCGGCCCGGGCCAGCTCCCCGGCGAAGAGCACCGAGACCTCCGCTTGCACCCGCTCCACGTGCATGAGCCGGTTGCGGTGCAGCTGCGGCGACACCGGTTCGCGCATCGCGGCGGCCCGGGCCGACGGCGCGAGCAGCTGTAACAGCCGGGCGCGTTGCTCGCAGTACGCCGCCACCCGCGAGGCCAGCGGCAATCGGACCGGCACCGGTGAGAACGCCGCGTCGTAGTCGCCCAGCAGTCGCGCGCCGCTTTCCTCGAACAGCGTCTCCATGTCCTTGAAGTTGGCCCACAGCGCGCGCAGCGACACCCCCGCCCGTTCCGCGATGCGCTCCCCCGTCGGCCGCAGGTCGCCCTCGGCGATCAACGCGAGGTGGGCATCGACGATCGCCGCCCGGGTCCGCTCGGCGCGGGCCGTACGGCCGTCGACCCGGCCCGCCGTCCGGCTCACGTCACGCCCCGGCCGGTCAGCGTGATGCCGCCGTCGACGAGCAGCGTCTGCCCCGTGATCCAGTCCGCGTCTTCGGAGAGCAGGAAGGCCACCGCGCCCGCGACGTCGGCCGGCACCCCGAGCCGGCGCAGCGGGTAGTGCGCGGCGACCGCGTCCTCCTTGCCCTCGTAGAGGGCCGTCGCGAACCGGGTCTTCACGACGCCCGGCGCGACGGCGTTGACTCGCACCGCCGGGGCCAGCTCCACGGCGAGGCACGCGGTGAGGTGCGCCAGCGCGGCTTTGGTCACGCCGTAGAACGATATGCCCGGCGCCGGCCGGACCGCCGCCACCGACGACATGTTGACGACCGCGCCGCCCGGCGACGGGGCGGAGCCGAACACGGCCTGCACCCAGCCGAGCGCGGCCAGCAGGTTCACTTCGAGCGTCTTGCGCGCCGCTGCGAGGTCGAGGGAGAGCAACGGACCGTACGACGGGTTGATCCCGGCGTTGTTCACCAGCAGGTCGACCGGCCCGAACGCGGCGGCTGCCGCGGTCACGGCCGCGGACCGGTGGCCGGCGTCGTCGGCGCGCCCCGCAACACCGATCGCCACGTCGGCGCCGCCGATCGCCGCGACGGCCGCGTCGAGCGCCCCCGGGTCGCGGGCGGTGACGCAGACCCGCGCGCCCTCGGCCACCAGCCGTTGCGCGACGGCCAGCCCGATGCCGCGGCTCGCGCCGGTGACCACGGCGACCCGCCCGGACAGGTTCGGCACGGCGGCCGCCTACGCCGGCGGGAGGTCGACGAGCGCCGCCAGCGTCGCGCGGTGCCGGTCGGGGGTGCCGAAGCCGATCGCGCCCGCCTTGGCCCGCTTGAGGGCGAGGTGGGCCGGGTGCTCCCAGGTGAAGCCGACGCCGCCGTGCAGCTGGACGCATTCCTCGGCCGCGCGCACGGCCGTCTCCGCGCAGTGTGCCTTCGCGAGGGCCGCCGCGACCGGCAGGTCGGCGTCGTCGGCGGCGAGGCAGGCGGCCGCGTACCGGGCGACGGCCCTCGCCTGCGCCACCTCCACCCACACGTCGGCGAGGCGGTGCTTGACCGCCTGGAACGCGCCGACCGGGCGGCCGAACTGATGGCGCTGCTTGACGTACGCCACCGTGGCCTCCAGGCACCACTCGGCGACGCCGAGCAGCTCCGCGGCGAGCAGCACCGCGCCCGCCCGAAGCCCGGCGTCCACCGCCGACCCCGGGCCGAGCGGCACGGCCGCCGCCCCCGTTAGGGTGACGTCGCACAGCGGCCGGGTGGGATCCAGGGACACGACCGGGGAACGGGCGACGCCGCCGGCCGCGGGATCGACGTGGTGGACACGGTCCCCGGCCGGCACGAGCAGCGCATCGGCGGTCAGCGCGTCGGCGACCCCCCGGACCGTGCCGGTCAGCGCCCCGCCGGCGACGGTGACCGGCGCGTGCGAACCGTCGAACGGCACCACCACGGCGGCGGTCGACCGGCCGGCCGCGAGCGGTCCGAGCAGGTCGTCGGTCCCGTCCAGCGCCAGCAACGTCGCGGTGGCGACCACCGCGCTGCCCAGGAACGGCGTGGGCGCGAACGCGCGCCCGATCTCCTCGGCCACCACGGCGGCCTCGCGCCAGGTGGCGCCGGCGCCGCCGCGCGGCTCCGGCACGGGCAGCCCGGCGACACCGACCTCGGCCGCGAGCGCCTGCCAGAGCTTGGCGTGGTACGGCTCGGTGCTCTCCGACCGCGCCAGCACGGCCGCCCACGGGCTCCGCGCGGCCAACAGGTCCCGTACCGTCGCGCGCAACTCCTGCGCGACCTCGCTGTCCCGCAGATCGATCACTTCGGCAGGTCCTTCCAGGGGATGCCGGCATCGGCGCGTCGCTCGGGCGGCAGGCCGAGCACCCGCTCTGCCACGATGTTCTTGAGGATCTCCGACGTGCCGCCCTCGATCGAGTTGCCCTTCGCGCGCAGGTACCGGTACGTCGGCGTGCGGCCGTAGAAGTCGACCTGCTCCGGCCGGGTCATCGTCCAGGTGTCGTGCCGCAGCCCCTCGCCGCCCAGCAGGTCGAGCTCGGCCGACGAGACGGCCTGGTTGAGCGCGGCAAAGGCCAGCTTGACCGCCGAACCCTCCGGGCCGGGGTCGCCGGCGGCGAGCTGCTGGCGCAGCCGGGTCGCGGTCAGCCGGACGACCTCGGCGCGGGTCCAGAGCCGAAGGACGGTGTCGTGCATGCCGGGCGTGCGCCGGTCGGGCCGGGACCGCCAGGTCGCCGCGAGGGGGCCGATCATGCCGCCCTCGCGGGGCAGCGCGGCACCGCCGATCGAGACGCGCTCGTTCATCAGCGTGGTCATCGCGACCTGCCAGCCGTCGCCGACCGCACCGAGCCGCTGGTCGTCGGCGAGCCGGACACCGGTCAGGAACACCTCGTTGAACTCGGCCTCGCCGGTGGCCTGGCGCAGCGGTCGAACCTCGACGCCGGGGGCCGTCATGTCGCAGACGAAGTAGGTGAGCCCCGCATGCTTGGGCAGGCCCGGGTCCGTCCGGGCGAGCAGGATCCCCCACCGCGCCCGGTGCGCCATGGAGGTCCACACCTTCTGGCCGTCGACCACCCAGCCGTCGCCGTCGGGCACCGCGCGGGTGGCGACGTTGGCGAGGTCGGACCCGGCACCCGGCTCACTGAACAGCTGGCACCAGACCTCCTCGCCGGTCCACAGGGGACGCAGGAAGCGGGCGCGCTGCGCGTCGGTGCCGTGGCGCAGCACGGTCGGCGCGGCCATGCCGAGGCCGACGCCGATGCGGCGCGGCTCGTTGTCGGGCGCTCCGGCCGCGGCGAACAGGGCGTCGACAACCGGTTGCAGCGCGCGCGGCGCGCCGAGGCCGCCCAGCCCGGCCGGGTGGTGCACCCAGGCGAGGCCGGCGTCGAACCGGTCGCGCAGGAAGTCCGCGCGGTCGCCGCCCACGGGGTGCGCGGCGAGGAAGGCCCCGACCCGGTCGCGGATTTCGTCCTCGGTCACGGCGACGACCTCCCCCGGGAAACAATGTGCACTAAGAGTGCAGAATAGCCTGTCCGTCGCGGGCCCGCACGATGGGTCGTGGCGCTCCAGCAAACCGGGTGACCCG
>DATDJX010000187.1:0-44373 GCA_036520275.1 Asanoa sp. | reverse complement strand
CAACTGACGGTCGAGTACGACCGGATCGACGTGCTGGCCAACAACGCGGGTGCCCTCGTCGTACGGCCCGTGACCACGGCGGACGGGTTCGAGCTCACGATGCAGACCAACCACCTTGCGCCGTTCCTGTTGACGTCGTTGCTGCGCGACCGGGTGTCCAGGGTGGTCACCACCGCGTCCGGCGCGCACCGCTGGGGCTCCCTCGACGCCGCGAACGTGGGCGGTGCCCTGCATCGTTATCGGTCGATGCGTGCGTACGGCACGAGCAAGCAGGCCAACATCCTGTTCACGGTCGAGGCCGCCCGCCGCTGGCCCGACGTGCTGTCGGTCGCGTTCCACCCCGGCGCCGTGCGCACCCGGTTCTGGGGCGACAACCGTGTCGTGGCCTGGGGCATGCGGTACAGCCCCGGCCTCCGGTCCCCCGCAAAGGGGGCGGAGACCCTGGTCTGGCTCGCCTCGACCCCCGCGGAACGCCTCACCAGCGGCGGCTACTACCTGGACTGCACCCTGCGCCGGCCCCTGGGCAAGGCGACGGACCCGGTGTTGGCCGCCGGCCTCTGGGACGCTAGCGCGGCCGCCGTAGGCCTCGGCTAAGGCAACGTGCCGGCCGCCTCGGCCGCGGCCCGGGCGTCGTCGGACCGGGTACGGGCCAGCGCGCGACGGGCGGTCGAGGCGCCGCCGAGCACGACGACCAGCACGCCGGCCACCAGCAGGGCGAGGCCGGGCAGGGCGGCCGGCCGCGGCGCCTGGCCCAGCCACCACCAGGCGATCAGCGACGCACCCGGCACCTCGAGCAGGATGAGCACGCTGATGGTGGTGGCCGAGACACGGCGCAGCGCGTAGTTGAACATCGAGTGGCCCAGCAGCTGGGCGCCCGCCGCCACGCCGATGATCGCCAGCCAGGTCGTGGGCGGCCAGCCGCCGAGGCGCTGGCCGCCCACGAGGCACACCGCGAGCAGCAGTGCCGCGCACACGCCGTAACAGATGGTCGTGTACGTGGTGGTGCTGACCGTCGTGCGCGCCCGTTCGCCCAGCGCCGTGTAGAAGGCGGCCGCCACCGCGCCGGCGAGCGCCAGCAGGTCGCCGAAGACGGCACGGCCGGAAACGGTGAGATCCGCGCCGGTCGCGAGCACCGCGCCGGTCACGGCGATGCCGATGCCGATCCAGGTCACCGTTCGCAGCCGCCGGCCGGTGGCGACCGCGATCAGCCCCTGCCAGACCGGCTGCGTTGCCACCAGCGCGATCGAGGTGGCCACGGTGGTGAACCGGACGCTGGGCATCCAGGTCGCGAAGTGCGCCGCCAGCGCGACGCCGGCGAGCGCGCAGAACACCGCGTTGCGGCGGCCCATCGCCGCGAACTCGGCCCGGCGGCGGATCAGCGAGTACGGGCCGAGGACGGCCAGCGACAGCCCGTTGCGCCAGAACGCCACCGCCAGCGCGGGAGCGGCGGCCGCGTACGCGATCAACGGCGCCGAGGTCGAGATGGCGACGACGGCGACCGTCAGCGCGACGGTCGCCGCCGGGTCGGGAGCCGGCCGGTGCGACACAGATGAATCATCCGCGTCCATCGGATGGATCGGTGCAGGCCGCCGCTTCGCCCGCCCGGTCCATGCCTCGCCATCCGCCACTTGCCCGCGAGGCTGATTCGTCCCCGCGTGCCCCGGGGTGACGCCCGAGTCGGCGCGGTCGTCCCTGGACAGGCGATCGCACTCGCGGAACGCGTGCCGGGCATGGTGCAAAGATGGTGCGGTGGCCGACGCGGTGGTGGACGAGGCGATCAAGAAGGCAGCGGTGGCGTGGGTGTCCGTCGACGACGGCCCCGCCCGCGCGCTCTGGTGCCTGCCGCTCGACGGCAGCCTGTACGTGATCAGCGGCCACGGCGAGCAGCCGGCCCCGGGCCTCGCAGGCGCGGCCACCGCCCAGGTCTCGCTCCGCGGCGACCACGGCGGGCGGATCGTCACGTTCCTCGCGGAGGTGCGGCGGGTCCAGCCCGGCGACGACGAGTGGAACGGGGTGGCGCCGCAGGTCGCCGGCAAGCGGCTGAACGCCTCGGCCGCCGCCGAGGCGCTCGTCGAGACGTGGGCGATGGACAACCCGCTCAGCTGCCTGACGCCGATCGACGACACTGCGGTCACCCGGCCGTCGCTGCCCGACGACTCGGAGGCCGCGCCGCCACGGGAGACCCCGGCCGCGCGGGTCACCCGCAAGCCGTTCCGGTTGCACAGGGTGCGGCGTCGCTAGCCTCATCGCGTCACCCGACAAACGGCGGCACCGCCATCTCGCCGTGCGCCACCGGCATGACGTGGCCGGTCACCGTGACGCGCACCGCCGCGCCGCCGCTCGCCGTCACCGAGCACTCCAACGTGGATGGACGGTGCAACTCGGCACCCTGGTGCACCAGGTAGGCCGATTCGCCGTCGGTCGGCAGCAGTCCACTCGCGACCAGCCAGACGCCCAGACCGAGCGCCGCCGACCCGGTCGCCGGGTCCTCGGCGACGGCCATGCCCGGGCAGAACACCCGCGCGTGCACCTCGTTCGTGGCCGGATCCCAGGCAAACACGTCGACGTTGTCGACGCCGAGCCGGTCGGCGGCCGCGGGGTCGAGCCGCGCCCGGGCTACCGCGTCAGCCCGGACCGGAAGGTAGGGGAAGTCCAGCCCGCAGCCGGCCCAGCGCGGCGGCGCCACGCCGTCCAGGTCGTCGGCGCCGAGGCCCACGACGGCGAGCAGGTCGGCCGCGTCGACGGGGTCGCCGAGCGTCGGATTGCCGCCGGTCAACGTCGCGGTCGCGCCGTCGACCGAGATCGGCAGCAGGCCGGCTCCGCATTCCTGTACGACGGCGCCCGGCTCGAACAGCCCGCGCCGGGTCGCCGTCACCGCCGCGCCCACGCTCGGGTGCCCGGCGAACGGAAGCTCCGAGTTGGGCGTGAAGATCCGCGCCCGGTAGGTGGCGCCGGCCTCCGTCGCCGGCAGCACGAACACCGTCTCGGACAGGTTGAACTCGCGGGCCAGCGCCTGCATCTGCTCCTTGCTGAGGCCGTCCGCGCCGAACACCACAGCCAGCGGGTTCCCGGTGAACGGACGGTCGGTGAACACGTCAACGATCTCGTAAACGACGCTGGACATGGGACGAACACTAGGCGCTTAGGCTTACCGGTGTGACAACGGCGCGGGTGTACATCGCACGACTCGCCGGCCTCCCCGTCTACGACCCCAACGGCGACCAGGTCGGGCGGGTCGGCGACGCCGTCGTGCGACTGCGCACCACCAACCGGCCACCCCAGGTGGTCGGGCTGGTCGCCGAGATGCCGATGCGCCGCCGGATCTTCCTCCCGATCGGCCGGGTGACCTCGATCGACAACGACGCGGTCGGGCTCAGCACCGGCACCCTGAACCTGCGCCGCTTCGAGAAGCGCCCCAACGAGCTGCTCGTCCTCGCCGACCTGCTGGACCGGCGGGTCCGCATCGAGCCGGACGACCGGATCGCCATGGTGGTCGACGTCGCGATGGACAGCGACCGCACCGGTGACTGGTCGCTGTCCCGGGTCGCCGTCCGTGAGCAGACCGGCCGCCTCAGCCGGCGCGGCCACCTCCACCAGGTGGAATGGGACCGGGCGCGGGGCCTGATCGCGCCACCGGACACGCAGGGCACCGCGAGCCTGCTCGCCGTGCTCGAGCAGATGCGCCCGGCCGACCTGGCCAACGTGCTCCAGGACCTGCCCGACTCGCGGCGCAACGAGGTCGCGGCCGCGCTCGACGACGAACGGCTCGCCGACGTGCTGGGCGAGCTGCCCGAGCGTGACCAGGTGGAGATCCTCGCCGCCCTCGACCGCGAACGCGCCGCCGACGTGCTGGAGGAGATGGACCCCGACGACGCGGCCGACCTGCTCGGCGAGCTCACGCCCCCCGAGCAGGAGGTGCTGCTCGACCTGATGGAGCCCGACGAGGCGGATCCGGTGCGGCAGCTGTTGAAGTACCAGCCCGGCACGGCCGGCAGCGTGATGACCTCCGAACCGGTGATCCTGACGCCGGACGCCATGGTGGCCGAGGCTCTCGCCCGGATCCGCGAGCCTCAGCTGCCGCCGGCGGTCGCGGCGCAGGTCTTCGTCGCCAGGGCGCCGATGGCCACGCCGACCGGTCGCTACCTGGGCATCGTCCATTTCCAGCGGCTGCTGCGCGAGGCGCCGGCCGAGATGCTCGGGGCGGTGGTCGACAACGGCATCAACCCGCTGCGGCCGGAGACGCCGCTGCCGGAGATCATCCGGCGGATGGCGACCTACGACCTGGTCGCGATGCCCGTCGTCGACGCGAACAACCGGCTGGTGGGCGCCGTCACGGTCGACGACGTGCTCGACGCCTCCCTACCGCCGGACTGGCGTGACCGCGACGCGGACGAGCCGCTGGACTTCTCGGAGAAGATCGATGGCTGAGCCGCGGCGCACCGACCGGCTCGACCAGCCGCGGGTGCCGCGCCGCATCACACTGCCGCGCTTCGATCCCGAGTCCTTCGGACGCTGGTCGGAGGCCATTGCCCGGTTCATGGGCACCGCCAAGTTCCTGGTCTACATGACCGTGGTCATCCTGTTCTGGATCGGCTGGAACGCGCTCGCTCCGAAGACGCTGCGCTTCGACCCGTACACGTTCACGTTCCTGACGTTGATCTTGTCGTTGCAGGCGTCGTACGCCGCGCCGCTGATCCTGCTGGCGCAGAACCGCCAGGCCGACCGCGACCGGCTGGCGATGGAGGAGGACCGGCGGCGGGCCGCCGCGCAGAAGGCCGACACCGAGTACCTGGCGCGGGAGCTCGCGTCGCTGCGGATCGCGGTGGGCGAGGTGGCGACCCGCGACTTCGTCCGCTCCGAGCTGAACCGGCTGGCCGAGGAGCTCGATGAGCAGGCCCGCCGGCGAGCCGTGTTGTCGTCGCCGACCCGCCGCAAGAGCCGGCTCGCGGAGCCCGACGACGACCGGGACGGTGACGACAGCAGCCGCGCACCTCAAGGGGCTAGGCGCGCGGCTGCTACCACCGATGGTCGCACCGACGAGGGTGGGCCGTCCAGACCGACGTAGCATGGCCTTTATGGCAGCAGCCGCGACCAGCCTCGACGAGGCCATCCAGGCCGCTCTCTCGACGGTCGACGACCCCGAGATCCGCCGCCCGATCACCGATCTGGGCATGGTGCGTTCCGCCGTGGTCGACGGCTCCGGCGTCGTACGGGTGGACCTGCTGCTCACGGTCGCGGGCTGCCCACTCAAGGACAAGCTGCGCACGGACATCACGGCGGCACTCGCCGCCGTACCGGGCGTTACCGGCGTTTCGATCGATTTCGGCGTGATGTCCACGGAACAGCGGCAGGCCCTGCAGTCGTCGCTGCGCGGCGGCGCGTCCGCCGAGCCGGTTATCCCGTTCGCGCAGCCCGGCTCGCGGACCCGGGTGTACGCGGTGGCGAGCGGCAAGGGTGGGGTCGGCAAGTCCTCGGTGACCGTCAACCTGGCCGCGTCGCTGGCCGCGCGCGGCCTGTCGGTCGGCGTGGTCGACGCGGACATCTACGGCCACTCGGTGCCACGGATGCTGGGCGCCGACGGTAAGCCGACGCGGGTGGAAGACATGATCATGCCGCCGTCCTCGCACGGCGTGAAGGTGATCTCGATCGGCATGTTCACGTCCGGCAACGCGGCGGTCGTCTGGCGCGGGCCGATGCTGCACCGCGCGCTCCAGCAGTTCCTGGCCGACGTCTACTGGGGCGACCTCGACGTACTGCTGCTCGACCTGCCGCCGGGCACCGGAGACGTGGCGATCTCGCTGGCGCAGTTGCTGCCGAACGCGGAGATCCTCGTCGTGACGACCCCGCAGGCCGCGGCGGCCGTGGTGGCCGAGCGGGCCGGGGCGATCGCGTTGCAGACCCACCAGCGCCTGGTCGGCGTGGTGGAGAACATGTCGTGGCTGGAGCTCCCGTCCGGCGACCGGATGGAGGTCTTCGGTGCGGGCGGCGGCGCCATCGTCGCCGAGTCCCTCTCCCGGCTGGTGGGTTCCGCGGTCCCGCTGCTCGGCCAGATTCCCTTGGACACCCGCGTCCGCGAGTCCGGCGACGCCGGCGACCCGATCGTGCTGTCGTCGCCTGACGCCCCGGCGGCGCGCGCCCTCGCCCTGGTGGCCGACCGCCTGGCAGTCCGCCGCGAGTCGCTCGTCGGCAAGCCGTTGGGCTTGACGCCAGCCGGCCGCTGAGCCTCGCCCCCCGGCTCGGGCTCGGCCGGGGGGTCACGCGCATGGGTCAATGTCGGTAAGGTCGCGGTTCTCCGACCGAAAGGAGGGCCCGTGGCCCAACCGTACGTCGACCCGCGATCGGGTCAGACCGCTGTGCGCGGCACCAACGTCATGGCGATCCTGGCGCTGGTGTTCGCGTTCGTGTTCGCGCCGCTCGGCATCGTCTTCGGACACATCGCGAAGCGGCAGATCCGGCGCACCGGCGAATCCGGCAGCGGGCTGGCCACGGCCGGCCTGGTGCTCGGCTACATCTTCACCATCCTGTTCATCCTGTACATCGTGGTGATCGTCCTCTTGGTCGCCAACTCCGGCTCTGCCTGATCGTCGCGCTCGGCGGCACCGGCGCCCTGGCCGCAGGCAACCGCGGCCCGGGCGGCCGGCCGCATGGCACGGACCTGGTCATCATCCGGCCGGTGCGGGGTCGGCGCGGGACGTCAGGTGGCGTCGTCGAAGCTGCGGGGAAGGGCGGGCCGGGCCGTCGGACCGGTCACCGTGGCGGGGTGGGCCGACGGCTTCGGGCCGGTGCGGATGTCGACCGCCTGGGCCACGTCGTTCAACTCGTCGTGCACCCCGCTCAGGTCCTTCTTCACCTCGTCCATCAGGCCCTGGATGGGCTTGCGCAGCGCCTGTTCGTCTTCCTCGCTCAGCAGGTGCTTGCGGATGAACGCCTTCGGGTGCAGGTCTTCGAGCTGGATGTCGGTGCCGAGTTCCCGGCTCAGGTCGCTCGTCGCGCTGTTCGCCAGCCGACGGAGGCTGCGCAGCATGCGCATGCCGTCGTTGATGACGTTGGGCAGCTTGTCGCCGAAGATCAACAGGGCGAGCAGCAGCAGCGCGCCGATCTCCCACCAGTTCAGGTTCTCGAACACACCGCCAGACTAGCCACGCGACCTGGGAACCGACAGGGCCCGGAACCGTCAGCCGGGGTCGGCCGCGAGGGTCACCGAGGCGCTGGCGGCGGCCGAACCCCGCCGGTATTCGATCGTGACGACCGCGCCCGGCGCGTACTTGCGGACCAGGGCGATCAGGTCGCTGGGCTCATCCAGCCCGTGGCCGTCGAGCTTGGTCACCACGTCGCCGGGCTTGAGCCCGGCTGCCGCGGCGGGACCGCCGGGCTCGACGGTATCGAGCCGCACGCCGGACCCGGGGGCCCGCCCCCCGTCCCCGACCTGGGCACCGATGACCGTGCGCCGCGCCTTGCCGGTGTCGATGATGTCCTGCGCCACGCGCTTCGCCTGATTGATCGGGATCGCGAACGCGAGGCCGATGTTTCCGGCCTGGTCCTCCTGGGTGGCCAGCGACTTGATCACCGAGTTGACGCCGACGACCCGGCCGGCGCCGTCGACGAGGGGACCGCCCGAGTTGCCCTGGTTGACGGCGGCGTCGGTCTGGATGGCCGCGTAGTAGCGCACGGTGCCGCCGGGCTCGCCGGACCGGATCGTGCGGTCGACGGCGCTCACGATGCCCGACGTGACCGTGTTGGCGAGCGCGAGCGGCGAGCCGATCGCCAGCACCGGGTCGCCGACGGCGATGCTGTCGGAGTCGCCGAACTCCACCGGCGTGAGGCCCGACTTCGGCACCTTGATCACCGCGATGTCCGATTCGGGGTCGGTGCCGACGAGCGAACCGGACCCGGCCGACCCGTCGCCGAACACGATCGTCGACGTCTTGCCGCCGCCCGCCACCACGTGGTCGTTCGTGACGATGTAACCGTCGGCGGTCACCAGGAACCCGGAGCCGACGCTGGACGCGCCGCCGCCCGCGACCCGCACCGTCACGACGCTGGGCAGCAGCCGCGCGGCGACGCCGGCGAGCGAGTCGGGCGCGCGTTGCGCGAGCGACGGTGCGGACGCCGCCGGGCCGGCGCCGAGGACGGTGCGGCTGCCGCCGGCGCCGCCGCGCACGGCGAACGCGTACCCCAGCGCGCCGCCCAGTGCGCCGGCGAGCAGCGCCGACAGGATCGACATCAGGACGACCGTGCCGATGCCACGGCTCGGCGCGGCGTCGGGGTCGACGACCGGCTCCGGCGCGGTGCCGCGGTCGGCAGAGGTCCGGACCACGACGGCGGCGGGAGTCTGCGGGTTGCGCCAGGGGTCGTTGGCCGCGTCGGACCACCACGGCGAATCTGCCGGCGGGCTCGGCACAGACGGCGGGGGCCACGCTCCGGGCAGGGCATGTCCGGCGGACGTCGCGGGACCCGGTGCGGCGGGCGTATCCGGCGCTCGCCCCTCCCAGCCGCGCCAGTTCCTGCCGTCGGTCACGTCGGATGCCTCCCACTCCCGGACTCCGCTGCCCCTCCAGGATTGCACGGACGGACGAATACCATTCAGCGGTCCACCAACGACCCCGCGGTCGACAACCGGCCCGCGGGGCACTCTAGGCTCGCGGCCCGAGAGCCCGGAGGTGCGTCATCGTGACGGTCGGCCCAGCCACTGTGCCGGCCCTCCGGTTCGCCGACTCGTACGCCGTGGAAGACATGGTGCCGCGGACCGCGGGCGGTCTCGCCGCCGAGCTGGGTCTGGGATGTGTGAGCCCGGGCACCGGCGTGAGCGGCACCTGGCTGCTGCGCGGCTGCTGCAGCGGGGGGCGTGCTCGGCGTGCATCACGCGCTCGCGGGCGGCCGGATCGGCGACCCCGCGGCGCGCGACCCCGACACCGTCGCGGTGCGCGAGATCGTCAAGGAGATGCGCGACGCCGAGGACTGGATCCCCGCGCTGCTGCGGACCGGCGACGGCCTGCTGACGGCCGTGCGGCGTTAGCGCCTAGTCCTGTGCAAGCCAGCGCAGCAGCGTGCGCACACCCCAGCCGGTCGCGCCCTTGCTCAGCTCGCCCAGGTCGGCCTCGGCCCACGACGGCGCCGACATGTCGATGTGCACCCAGCGCTCGCGCAGCGGGCCGGTGAACTCCCCCAGGTAGATCGCCGCCACGACCGAGCCGGCGCCCCGGTCCGGCGAGCTGAGCAGATCGGCGACATCACTGTCCAAGTAGGAGCGGTAGTCGGTGACGAGCGGCATCCGCCAGATCTTCTCGCCGGCCCGCTCGGCGGCGGCGCAGACGGAGGCAGCCAGGTCGTCGTCGTAGGTGTAGAGGGCGCCCATCCGCTTGCCCAGGGCCACCGCGTTGGCACCGGTCAGCGTGGCCAGGTCGATGAGCACGTCGGGCTCGAGCTCCTTGGCCGCGTAGGCGATCGCGTCGGCCAGCACCAGCCGGCCCTCGGCGTCGCTGTTGGTGCTCTCGCTGGTCTGGCCGCCGAAGTGGTGGATCACGTCGCCGGGGCGGTAGGCGGAGCCACTGACCATGTTCTCGGCGAGCGGTGCGATCGCCGTCACGCGCACCGGCAGGCGCAGGGCGGCGGCGCCGATCGTGGCCGCCATGATCGAGGCCGCGCCGCCCATGTCCTTGCGCATCAGGCGCATGGCGTCGCGCGGCTTGATCGAGATGCCGCCCGTGTCGAACGTGATGCCCTTGCCCACGAGCACCACGTGGCGCTCCGCGTCGGTGGGCTCCCAGCGCAGCTCGACCAGGCGAGGGCCGCGGACCGAGCCGCCGCCGACGGCGAGGATGCCGCCGAAGCCCTCGGCGGCAAGCCGCTCCGGGTCACGGACCGTCATGGTCAGGTCGTCGTAGCCGGCGGCCGCGGCGCCTACCCGCTCGGCGAACCAGTCGGGCGACTTCTCCGAGGACGGCATGTTGGTCAGGTCGCGGGCCAGCGCCGTGGCGTCGGCGGTGACGCGGGCCACGGCGACGGCGTCGTCTAGGTCCATCGGGCCGTCGAGGACGACCTCGGTGAGCGGGGTCGGCGCGTCGGGCGCCGGGTCGGCGAGCCGGAATCGGTACGACCCGAGGAGCAGGCCCTCTACGAGCGCCCGCACCGCCGCCGGGTCGACATCGGCGGGCAGCGCGACGGCCACGGTGGCGTCGCGGCTCCTGGCGCGGGCCACGGCCGCGCCGGCGCTCCGCCAGCCGTCGACGGTGTCGCCCACGCCGACCAGGAGCAGGCGCGAAGGCGTACGTAACGGGCGCGGAAGGGTCTCCGCCAGGCCCGCGGCGCCGGCGTGACCGACCAGCTCGAGCAGCGCGGTGGCCTCGGCCACGTCGTCGTCGGCCAGGCCGCCGGTCGCCAGGAGGTGGCCACCGTCGGCGACCGGCAGCACGAGCGTGTCGGCGACCGCGTCGCTCTCCAGGCGGATCGTGGGCACGGCGGCCCTACCTCCTTGGCGGACGGGTGGTGCTTGCACGGCGGCCCGCCGGCGACGCGGCCGGCGGCCCTTCGGGTCTCAGCCGGCGGCGGACTTGAGCGCGTCGCTGAGCGAGGTGGCCTCGTCGGGCGTCATCTCGACCACGAGACGGCCGCCACCCTCCAGCGGAACCCGCATCACGATGCCCCGGCCCTCCTTCGTTACCTCCAGCGGACCATCGCCCGTCCGCGGCTTCATCGCCGCCATCTTGTCTCCCCTCAGACCGCGCAGGATCGGCTTTTCTCGGCGCCGCTGCACAACCACGCGCGGCGCCGACCATGATTTTCCCTGATAACCACCGCTGGACCCAAACCGAGACCGCATCGATGTGACAGCATCTAGCTTATCTGTAGAGCGGCTGTCACAATGTGCGGTCATGCAGGCACGGTCGGCACTCTTCGACCTGTACGGCGACTACCTGCGGCCGCGCGGCGGCCGGGCACCGGTGGCTGCCCTGGTCAGGCTGCTCTCGCCGCTGGGCATCGCGCCGCCCGCCGTGCGCACGGCGGTGTCCCGGATGGTCCGTCAGGGCTGGCTGCATCCCCTGAGACTGTCGGCCGGACCCGGCTATCTGATCACGCCGAAAGCTGCCCGCCGCCTCGACGAGGCGGCGGCGCG
Source organism: Asanoa sp. (assembly GCA_036520275.1). Lineage (GTDB taxonomy): Bacteria > Actinomycetota > Actinomycetes > Mycobacteriales > Micromonosporaceae > Asanoa. The sequence continues at coordinate 33,260 of DATDJX010000187.1, read as the reverse complement.
CATCTACCGGACCGGCAAGGCCGGCTGGGACGGGCGGTTCGACCTGCTCGTCGTGGAACCCCCGTCCGGCCGGCGGGAGCGCCAGCGGCTGGGCGCCAACCTGGCTTACCTGGGGTACGGGATGCTCGACGACCGGACCTGGCTCGCCACCCGGCCCGGCGAAGACGTCGACGGGCTCCTCGGTGAGTCGGGCGTCTCGTACGAGCGGTTCACCGCGAGCCACGCCGCGGGTACGGCCGGCGCGGTGGCGCTGGTCCGCCGAGCCTGGGACCTCGCCGAGATCGGCACGGCGTACGAGGAGTTCGTCGCGAGCCAGCGGCACGTCCTCGCGCAGGTCACCGCCCGAAGCAACGACGAGCAGGCCTACGCCGCGCGGTTCCGGCTCGTGCACGCGTGGCGTACGTTCCTGTTCCGGGACCCGCAGCTGCCGCCGGCGTTGCTGCCCGACCACTGGCCCGGCACCAGCGCCGCCGCGTTCTTCGACCGCCACGCGGCCCGGCTGAGACCGGCGGCCGACCGTTACGTCGACCGCTGCCTGGACGGCATGCGGACCGCACGACCGAAGGGCTGATCATGACCGACGTTCTGCTCGTCGACCGCAACGATGGCGTCGTGACGCTGACGCTCAATCGTCCCGAGGCCATGAACGCGCTGGACCTGTCGCTCAAGGAGGCCCTGCGCGACACGCTGGCGGCGCTCGAGAGCGACCGCGCCTGCCGGGCGGTGGTGCTCACCGGGGCGGGCCGGGCCTTCTGCGCGGGCCAGGACCTGCGCGAACACGTGACGACGCTCGAGAGTCGGTCCGAGGATCCGCTGGGCACCGTCCGGGCGCACTACAACCCGATCGCGTCCCGCCTCGCCAACCTGCCCAAGCCGGTGGTCGCGGCGGTACGCGGCATGGCCGCCGGCGCCGGGGCGTCGCTGGCCTTCCTGGCCGACTTCCGCGTCGGCGGGCCCGGCACGTCGTTCCTGATGGCCTTCGCCAACGTCGGGCTCGCCGGCGACACCGGCGTGTCGTGGTCACTGCCCCGCCTCGTGGGCCACGCCAAGGCGGTGGAGATGCTGATGCTGGCCGAGCCCGTACGGGCCGACGAGGCCAGCCGCCTCGGCCTGCTCAACCGCCTCGCCGAGTCGGACGACGACGTGCTGGCGGTGTCGCAGGAGCTGGCGGCCCGGCTGGCGGCCGGCCCGACCGTCGCGTACGGGGCGATCAAGCGGGAGCTGTCCGTCGGCGACGCCGGGACGCTGGCCGACGCCCTGTCCGCGGAGGCCCAGGCGCAGGCCATTACCGGCGCGACCGAGGACCACAGGAACGCCACGGCGGCCTTCGTGAAGAAGGAGAGGCCCGTCTTCGAGGGCCGGTGACAGATCCACGTCGATCCCTTAACCTTCCTTGCGATAAGACGAACAAGGTTGAGGGAGGCCGCCATGCGCCGCCGGATCGCCGTGCTGTTCGCCGTTGTTCTCCTGGTCACGTTCGGGCAGGTGCCCGCGCCGGCCACCGCCGCGCCCACGCCCCCGCAGATCTACGGCGGGTGGCACTGCGGCGACGACGCCTGCATCTGGGGCACGGTCCGGTCGGTGTCGGAGTTCGACGGCAAGAACCGCTGGATCGTCGACCGCGGTGACGGACGGCCATCGGTCAACCTTGTCGTGCTGAGCTTCGTGCAGCCGGTCAAGCTGCTGCACCGGACGACCGACACGACCACCCTCGACGGCATCCCACGCGGCTTCACACCGGAGATCGTCTCCTACTTCACGAGCCGCGGGATCAGGGTGATGCTCTCGATCGGCGGCATCACCTACACCGACGCCTGGAACGCCGCGCTGGCCGAGAACGCCACCCAGTTCGGGCTCAACGCGGCAGCCGTCGCCCAGCGCCTCGGTGTTGGCATCGAGATCGACTACGAGCAGAACAGCGGCCCGAACCTCGTCGGTCTGCAGGCCTTCATCACTGCCTACCGGTCGGTCCTGCCCTACGACGCGTCCGGCGCCAAACCCGCCGCCCGGCTGACCATCGACCTCGCCGCGGGCGACCGCTGGCTGATCGACCTCGGCCGCAAGGCAACCACCGACTGGCTGCGCACGGACGTGCCGGTGCTCGACCACGCCAACGCGATGGTGCCGGCCCGCCAGCCCTCGACCAGCACGGCCATCGCCAACTGGCAGGAGCACATCGACGGCAAGCCGCAGTACAGCCCGGCCTACCCACCGCTTGCCCCGGCCAAGTTCACCGGCAGCGTGTACGTCGCCGAGGGCAACAAGGTGCGGCCCGAGTGCACCAACTTCGCCGCCTCGTTGCAGAGCTCGACGGGTGCCTGGGTGCAGTCGGCCGCCCCGAACGGCGCGGGCACCACGGCGGGCCTGCTGGGCTACATGTTCTGGGCCGCCGAGAAGCCGTCGACGCGCGGCGTCACCACCCAGCCGCCGAACACGTGCGAAGGCGGCGTCGGCGCCGGCGCGACCGCGTACGCCGTCCCGATCCCCATGACGCCGCTGCGGCAGAGCTAATCCACGCCCGCGGCGCCCGGACCGGATCGGAGGCTAGTCCTCATCTTCGGGGTCCTGGTTGGCCTCCGCGCCCAGGACGAAGGCCTGCATCGCGAGCTCGTCGCCGGACGGGGAGACGAAGGCGGGCAGTTCGCGGGGACCCAACTCCATGACGTAGGTCCAGAAGAGACGGACCGCCTCAGCCGGGCTGGGGGCCTCGATCGGCAGGTCGAGGCTGACCAGCCAGGTGCGGTTGTCGACGGCCGGGGCAAGGCGGGCCGCCAGGAGGCGATAGGTCGCCGGGTCGAGGGGTGTCACCGGGCCTTCCAGCGGCAGGCGCTCGGCCACGGCGGGGTCGTCGAAGGACCGCCTGGTGTAGGTGACCACCAGGGCGGCGTCGTCGCCGGCCCCCTCGTCGTCGGGATCGTCGTCGCCGGCGCCGGTCGGCGGCGGCGCCACCCGGCCGAGCGCCACGATCCGCGGGGCGGGCTCCTCGGCCACGACGACGAGGACATCGTCGCCTACGGCCGGCCGCGGGCCGACGTCGAGGCCGGTCAGCTCGAGCGTGTCGTGGTGGAACAGTTTCTCTGCCGCCAACCGCGCGTCGGGGATCACCACCGCCCACTGCGCCATGGGTCAATGAGACCACGGTGGCACGTGACAGCCCGCCAGGTGGTCGTCGACCATGCCGGTCGCCTGCATGAGCGCGTAGGCCGTCGTCGGGCCGACGAACCGGAAGCCGCGCTTCCGCAGCGCCCTGGCCATCGCCGTCGACTCCGGTGTCGACGCCGGCACCTCGGCGAACGACGCCGGTCGCGGGCGGGGCGGCGGCGCGAACGACCAGAGGAAGTTGCTCAGGCCGCCCTCGACCTCGAGGGCCGCGCGGGCATTGGCGATCGCCGCGTCGACCTTCGCGCGGTTGCGGACGATGCCGACGTCGGCGAGCAGTCGCGCCACGTCGCCGTCGCCGTACGCCGCGACGGTCTCGATCTTGAACTTGTCGAATGCGGCCCGGAAGTTTTCCCGCTTGCGCAGGATGGTCAGCCACGACAGGCCGGACTGGAACGCCTCCAACGACATCCGCTCGTAGAGGACGTCGTCGCCGCGCAGCGGCCGACCCCACTCGGTGTCGTGGTAGGTCAGGTAGTCGGGCGAGGAGCCCCAGCGGCAGCGGGCCAGCCCGTCGGCGCCGGTCACGAGGTCTGTCACGAGCCGAAGCCTAGGCCGGGGGTACGACAGGCCTACGGCAGCGAACCGGCCTCGACCAGGCGGGCGAAGCGCTTGAGGGCCTGCGTCAGGCTGACCTTGGAGCCAGGCCAGAGCACCGGCCAGGCGAGCCGACCGGCCATGCCGCCCGGCAGGTGGAACCACTCGTGCCACACGACCTGCGTGCGGTCGGGGCCCATCGGCGTACAGCGCATGACGCCCGGACCGCGCAGGAACCGTCCGGTGTGGACGACCCTGACCTCGTACGGAGGATCCACTCGCACGACGCGCATCTCATCCTTGAGCACCGCCGGCCCCACCGCGGTGACCGCCTCGATGGTGCTGCCCTCGCCGCCGTCGCCGTCGACGACGCGCACCGTGGTGAACGGGATCCAGTCGCCCTGGCGGTGCCAGTCGAGGAAGGCCGCGAAGACCGTGGCGGCCGGGGCGTTGACGATGACTGTGGCGGTGACCTCGGCCGCACCGGGCTCGGCCGCGACGCGCAGCCCTTCCGCGTCGGCGTCGGTCATCGCGGATCGCGAACGTCGTCGCCGGCCGGCTGGGACGGCAGGTCGGCAGCCTCCCGCTCCCCGACCCCGGCCCCGGGCTCGTCCGCGTCCGCCGCGGCATCCTCGGCGGGCGAGATCGCCACCGTCCCGGGAGCCTCGTCGTCCGCGTCCGCCCCGCGCGCCCCAGCCTCCACGGCGGCCGCCTCGATCGCGAGCCCAGCGCGGGAAGCCGCGTCGTGCTCGGGCTCGGCCTCGACCTCCGCCACGACCTCCGCGGCCACACCGGCCGGGCCCGGGCCACCGGAAGCCGGCGCCTGCGCTGCGTCGCGCGCCCGGCGCAGCGCGTCGGCGTCCAGCGTCCGGCCGTCGCGCAGCGCGTTGACCTCGGCCTCCAGCACGCCGATCAGCTCGTCCTTGTAGCCGATGTCGTATGCCGCCCGCCGTAACGCCTGGTCCACCTGTGCCATCCGGTAGCCGCGGGTGGCCGTGTCGAACTTGACGTCACCCAGGTCGTCCTCCCGCAGCGGCCGGGTGGCCGGCAACGGCACGGCCCGCCCGTCGGGCTCGGCCGGCGCGAGGCCGGAGTCCCCGCCGCTGACCAGCACTGTCACGCCGAACACGACCGCGGCGACCGTCAGCGCGACGACCACGATGAGCAGGAGCTGACCCATACGCCCGATCGTGGCATGGCCGCCGGGCACGGTCGACCCCCGCCACCCCGGCCGAGACCCGCACCGGCGAGGATCACCGGATGGCGGACGCTTTCCGGCTGGGCCGGCGCACGTTCGGGCCTACGGATCTCGCGGTGATGGCGATCGTGAACCGCACCCCGGACTCGTTCTTCGACCGGGGCGCGACGTTCGCGCAGGATGCCGCGCTGCGAGCGGCCGAGCGGGCCGTCGTCGAGGGCGCCGACATCGTGGACGTCGGCGGGGTCAAGGCCGGCCCGGGCGACCCCGTGGACGCGGCCGAGGAGGTCCGCCGCACGGTCGCCACGGTCGCGGCCGTCCGGGCGGCGTTCCCCGACCTCGTGATCTCGATCGACACCTGGCGGGCGGAGGTCGCGCGGGAGGCGGTGGCCGCCGGTGCGGACCTGATCAACGACACCTGGGGCGGCCCGGACCCGCGGCTCGCCGAGGTCGCCGGCGCCACCGGCGCCGGCCTGGTCTGCGCGCATGCCGGGGGCCTCGCGCCGCGCACGCGCCCGCACCGCATCGCGTACGACGACGTGGTGGCCGACGTGGTCGCCACGGTGCACCGGCTCGCGGAGCGGGCGCTGGCGGTCGGCGTCCGACCGGACGGCATCCTGATCGACCCGGCACACGACTTCGGCAAGAACACCCGGCACTCGCTGGAGCTCACCCGGCGGCTGGACGAGCTCGTCGCGACCGGGTGGCCGGTGCTGGTCGCCGTTTCCAACAAGGACTTCGTCGGCGAGACGCTGGACGTTCCGGTGGACGGGCGGCTGTCGGGCACGCTGGCCGCGACGGCGGTCTCGGCCTGGCTCGGCGCCCGGCTGTTCCGCGCACACCAAGTGCGGGCCACCCGCCAGGTGCTCGACATGGTCGCGGCGATCCGGGGCGACCGCCAGCCCGCGGTGCCCCGCCGCGGCCTCGCCTGACCCCCGCGATCTTGCACTTATGGTGCTGCATAACCGACGAAAGCGGCATCCGGGCAACCCAAAGTGCAAGATCGATGGAGGGGCGGTCAGGTCCAGCGGAGGATGCGCTTGCGCCAGGCGTAGAGGATCCCGAGCGCGAGCACCGCGACGAAGATCGCCATTTCCACGACCGTGGCCGCGCCGAAGCCCGGGCGGTCGAAGATCACCGCCCAAGGGAAGAGGAACACCGCCTCGACGGCGAACAACACGTAGAGGTACGCGTAGACGTAGTAGCGGATCTGCGCCTGCGCCCAGTCGCCGCCCACCGGGTCGAGGCCGCACTCGTAGCTCTGTTCCTTGCCCGGCGGCTCGGCCGGATCGGTGGGCTGCAGCAGGCGGTTGGCGCCGAACGCACCGACGAAGATGGCAACGCCGGCGAGCAGCAGCAGTCCGAGCGTCGCGTAGGACCCCAGATAGCTCACGTCGGGAAGCCTAACGGTCATGCTTCGCCTCGGCCGAGCGGTCCGCGCCGGCCTCCGGATGTGCGGTCCACCCTTGTCGAATGACGATCGTCAACCCCTGTTGACAGAGTGAACGAAGTTGCGGGCTTGATTCCCGCCGAGACCGGTGCCGGGAGGCAAGCACCTACCAGGACGCTCACCGGCGTGCCGGGGGCCGCGGTGGCCCCTGGTGGTGGTGCCCATCCTGCTCGTGGCCATGGCGGTGGCGCTCGCGACGACCTCGCTGCGCCGGTGCGGAAGACGAGAAGCCGCCGCCACGCGACACGGCCCTTCCCGCCGACTGAGCGCATCGGGTGAACTTGCCGACACCGGCCTTGCGGCCACCGCCGCACGGCGAGAGGATCGCCGAGGCCTGAAACCGGGTCGGCGACCGGTTCCAGCGCTTGGTTCCAGCGACTAAGCGCGCCGTTCCGCCACCACGGGCCCATCCGGGCCCGCAAGGTGGGAAGGACGCGTCCGCGACGTAGTCTGAAGATTGAGATTACGGAGCAGGCGGCCCATCGACGCGCGAACCCGCCGTCGCCGCCCCGCGAGGAGGTCATCTTCCCGTGACCAAACAGGTCCGCCAGCTGGATCGTGTGGTCATCCGTTTCGCTGGCGACTCCGGCGACGGGATGCAGCTCACCGGCGACCGGTTCACCTCGGAAACCGCCCAGCTCGGCAACGACATCTCGACCCTGCCGAACTTCCCCGCAGAGATCCGGGCGCCGGCCGGCACCCTGCCCGGCGTGTCGAGCTTCCAGGTGCACTTCGCCGACTACGACATCCTCACGCCGGGCGACGCGCCCAATGTGCTCGTGGCGATGAATCCCGCCGCGCTGAGGGCCAACCTCGGCGACCTGCCCCGCGGTGCCGACATCATCGTGAACACCGACGAGTTCAGCAAGCGCAGCCTGGCCAAGGTCGGCTACGCCGAGAACCCGCTCGAAGACGGCTCGCTCGACGGCTGGGCGCTGCACCCGGTCGCGCTCACCTCGATGACCGTGCGGGCGCTCGCCGAGCACGATGTCTCCAAGAAGGACGCCGAGCGCGCCAAGAACATGTTCGCGCTGGGCCTGCTCTCCTGGATGTACTCGCGGCCGTACGAGTCCACGATCCGGTTCCTCGAACGCAAGTTCGCCGCGCGCCCCGAGCTCGTCGCGGCCAACATCGCGGCCTTCCGCGCGGGTTGGAACTTCGGCGAGACGACCGAAGACTTCGCGGTCCGCTACGAGGTCAAACCGGCCAAGATGGAGCCGGGCACCTACCGCAACGTCACCGGCAACCAGGCGCTCTCGCTGGGCATCGTGGCCGCGGGCGTACGGTCCGGGCTGCCCGTCTTCCTGGGCGCCTACCCGATCACGCCGGCCTCCGACATCCTCCACGAGCTGTCCAAGCACAAGCGGTTCGGCATCACCACCATGCAGGCCGAAGACGAGATCGCCGCCATCGGGGCCGCCCTGGGCGCCTCGTACGGCGGCGCCCTGGGCATCACCACGACCTCCGGCCCGGGTGTCGCGCTCAAGGGGGAGACGATCTCCCTGGCCGTCGCGCTCGAGCTGCCGCTGGTCGTGGTCGACGTGCAGCGCGCCGGTCCGTCGACCGGCATGCCCACCAAGACCGAGCAGGCCGACCTCAACATGGCGCTGTTCGGCCGGCACGGCGAGGCGCCGGTGGCGGTGGTGGCGCCGCGGTCGCCATCCGACTGCTTCTACGCGGCACTGGAGGCGGCGCGGATCGCGGTCACCTACCGCACGCCGGTGATCCTGCTCTCCGACAACTACGTGGCCAACGGTTCCGAGCCGTGGCTGCTGCCCGACGTCGACACGCTGCCGGACCTGCACGTCGAGTTCCAGACCGGGCCCAACGCCGACGACGGCACGTTCCTGCCCTACCTGCGCGACCCGGAGACGCTCGCCCGGCCGTGGGCGATCCCGGGCACGCCAGGTCTGGAGCACCGCATCGGCGGCCTGGAGAAGGCCGACAAGACCGGCGACATCTCCTACGACCCGGCCAACCACGACTTCATGGTGCGCACCCGGGCCGCGCGCATCGAGGCCATCCCGGTGCCCGACCTCGAGGTCGATGACCCCGACGGTGACGCACGCACGCTCGTGCTGGGCTGGGGTTCGACGTACGGCCCGATCGGTGCGGCCTGCCGCGCGCTGCGCCACCGCGGGTTGCCGATCGCCCAGGCCCACCTGCGCCACCTCAACCCGCTGCCGCGCAACGTCGGCGAGGTGCTGAACGCGTACGACCGGGTGGTCATCCCGGAGATGAACCTGGGCCAGCTCGCCCAGGTGATCCGTGCCCGATACCTTGTCGACGCGATCCCCTACAACAAGGTCCGCGGCCTGCCGTTCACCGCCGCGGAGCTGGAGACCATGCTGGAAGAAGTTGTGAAGAATGGCTGACCCACAGGGCGCTGCGCGCCCCACGAGCCCCACGGATACCGGACGGCGGGGGTCGGTGTCGCGAACCGGCTCCGGCCCCCAGCTGACGCTGTCGGTCAAGGACTTCAAGTCGGACCAGGAGGTGCGCTGGTGTCCCGGTTGCGGCGACTACGCGATCCTCGCGGCCGTCCAGTCGTTCATGCCGGAACTGCAGATCCCGCGCGAGCGGATGGTTTTCGTCTCCGGCATCGGTTGCTCTTCGCGCTTCCCGTACTACATGAACACCTACGGCCTGCACTCGATCCACGGCCGGGCGCCGGCGATCGCGACCGGCCTGTCGGTGTCGCGCCCCGACCTGTCGGTGTGGGTGGTGACCGGCGACGGTGACGCACTCTCGATCGGCGGCAACCACCTCATCCACGCGCTGCGCCGCAACGTCAATTTCAAGATCCTGCTGTTCAACAACCGGATCTACGGGCTGACCAAGGGCCAGTACTCGCCGACCTCCGAGCTCGGCAAGGTCACGAAGTCGACACCGGTCGGCTCGGCCGACTCGCCGTTCAACCCGCTGTCGCTGGCGCTGGGCGCCGAGGCGACGTTCGTGGCCCGCACGATCGACTCCGACCGCAAGCACCTGCAGTCGGTGCTGCGGGCGGCGGCCGAGCACCAGGGCTCGGCGTTCGTGGAGATCTACCAGAACTGCAACATCTTCAACGACGGCGCCTTCGAGGCGCTCAAGGAGCCGGCCACCCGAGACGACTACCTGATCCGTCTCGAACACGGCCAGCCGATCACGTTCGGCGCGCAGGGGCAGTTCTGCGTCGTCCACCCGCCCGGCGGCTTCGGCCTCGAGGTGCGGGACACCGGCTCCGTCGAGCCCTCCCAGATCGTCGTCCACAACGCGACCGTCGCCGATCCGGCATACGCGTTCGCGCTGTCCCGCCTGCCCGGCCTCGACCTGCGCAACACCCCGATCGGGGTGCTTCGCCAGGTCGCCCGTCCGTCATACGACGGCATCGTGCAGGAGCAGCTCGCGACGGCGACGGCCAAGTCCAACGGGAGCACCCCCGACGAGCAGCTGGCCGGCCTCCTCACGTCGGGCGACACCTGGACGATCCTGTGACGATCGGAGGGCGACCGTCGACGGTTGGCGACGAGCCGGGCGAGGCCGCCTGACCAACGCACCCCGAACGATCGCGCCGGAGCGGAGCGAGGACATCACGCTCGGTCGAGCGGAGCGAGGACATCAGGCCCGGTCGTCGCGGACGTAGACGAGCATGTCGCCGGTCTCGACGGCGATGCCCGCCGGTTCGGCCAGCGAGACGACCTTGCCGCGGCGGACGAGGGCGATCACCAGCTCGTCCAGCTCGCGGGGTGACCGGCCGACCTCGTGGCGCTCCGCCGACCGCATCGCCAGCGCCATCCCCTCGCCGGGCGTGAGCAGGTCTTCGACCACGTCGATCAACGGAGGTGCCGAGGTGGACAGGCCGAGCAGCCGCCCGGCCGTGGACGCCGACACGATCACGTGGTGGGCGCCGCTCTGCCGCAGCAGCGGGGCGTTCTCCTGCTCGCGGGCCGCCGCGATGATCCGTACCTGACCGCCGGTCAGCTGCCGTACGGTCAGCGTGACCAGCACCGCAGCGTCATCGCTGTGCGTCGCGATGATGACCGACTGCGCCTCCTTGACGTGCGCCTCCAGCAACACGGCCGACCGGGTGGCCGAGCCCTCCACGCCGACGAGGCCGTCGGCCACGGCCGCGCGCAGCGCGGCCTGGTTGCTCTCGACCACGACGATCCGCTGCTTGTCGAGGCCGTTCTCCAGCAGCGCCTTCACCGCGCTGCGGCCCTTGGTGCCGTAGCCGCAGACGATCACGTGGTCCTTCACTCTTCTCCTCCACCGGGCCATCCGCAGGTTGCCCCGGTAACGCTCGGTCAGCACCTCAAGGGTGGTACCGACCAGAATGATCAGGAACAGCACCCGCGCGGGCGTGATCACGAAGATGTTGACGAGCCGGGCGCCGCGGCTGATCGGGGTGATGTCGCCGTACCCGGTGGTCGAGAGCGTCACGACCGCGTAGTAGGCGCTGTCGAGCAGGCCGAGGGGCTTGCCGGTGACGTCGCGATAGCCGCCCCGGTCGACGTACACGAGCACCGCGATCAGGAGGACCAGGGCGACGGCGGCGGCCAGCCGCACCGAGAGCGCGCGCAGCGGGCTCTGCCGCACGGTCGGAAAGTGGATCACGCGCCGGGCCGGACGCGACGGGCGGGCTGCACGCCCACACCATAGCCGTGCCGACGGCCGGGTCTCGCGCCGCGGACCGAGCGGGACCGGACGGCCCGGACGGCCGTGCTAAGCGCCGTCGGTCTGGTCGGCCGGCTCGTCGCCCACAAGCGCACCGCGGTAGGTGCGCGAGCGGCGCGGGAGCACCGGGATCTCCGCGGCACCGATCGAGAGGACCGCGGTGGTCGCCGCCGAGGAGCTGTCGCCGTCGGCGAATCGGCTCGACCCGTCGGTGAGGTCGGGATGCGGAACGGCCAGCGCGACCCCGGCCGCGTCTTCGACCGTCATCGCGGCGCCGGCCGCGTACGCCACGTCGAACTCGGCGTCGCCCAGCATCGCCCGGATCGCCGCCTGCTCGTCGGCCCAGTAGGCCACGAAGAGCCCGCCCGTCCCGCGCTGCGCCAGGCGGGTCGCCCGCGCCGCCCCGAAGAGCCGGGCCGCGGTCGTGGGGTCGCCGCCGTGGGCGCAGCGCACGGCCATCGCGTTGAGCGCGTCGCAAGCACGCCCGCGGAAGCCGTAGGCCATCCGCGAGCGCAGCGCGACCACGAGGTGGTCGTGCGCCGCGACGAGATCGCCGCGGGCCAGCGCGACCATGCCGAGCAGCATGTCGACGGTGCGGCGGCCGCGCTCGGCCGGTCGCGCCGCCTCGAGCGGCCGGGCCGCGCCCAGCAACTCGGCGGCGTCGTCGAACCTGCCCCTGTGCCAGAGCAGCTCGGCCAGGCTGAACAGGCCGAACAGCGCGTCGCTCGCCACGCCGGCCTCCTGGGCCCACTCCGTGACGTCGCGGCTGATCCGCTCGGCCTCCTCCAGCCGGCCCATGTCGATCAGCGACGCCGCGCGGCCGGACAGGATCCGGACGATCAGCCCGGCGTCGCCCGCCTGCCGCGCCGCGGCCTCGGCCCGCCGGGAGAAGCGCAGCTCCTCGGCCAACTCGCCGTCGGCGCCGGCATGCTGGGAGTGCATGTGGTAGGCGGCGGCCAGCTCGGCGTCGGGAATCGGCTCGCCGGTCTCCGCGATCCGTCCGTAGAGCCGGAACAGCCACAGCCGACCCTCGCGGGCCAGGCCCCGCTCGCGCCACCACTGGTCGAGGCCGCCGGCGAGCTGCAGACCGATCCGGGCGCTGCCGCCGGTCGCGCACCACCGCAACGCCGCGCGCACCTCGTCGGCCAGCGGGTCGAGCGCGGCGAGCGACAGCGTCACCGGTCGGCCCTGCGGGTCGCGGAACACCCGGTCGATCGCGTGGCCGCACCAGTTGACGTGGCGGTCGCGGGCATCGCGCTCCTCGCCGGCGTCGACGAGTCGGCGAGCCGCGTAGGCCCGGATCGGGTCGAGCATCCGGTAGGTGCTGGCGCCGCCGTGCGGCTCCACCTGGATCATCGACTTGTCGACCAGCACCGCGAGCGGGTCGAGCGGGTCGTCATCGAGCAGCCACTCCACGGTGGCGAGGTCGACCGGGCCGGAGAACACCGACAGCCAGCGCAGCAGCCGCGCCGCGCGCGGACCGAGGGTGCGATAGGACCAGGTCACCGTCGCCTGCATCGTCACGTGCCGCTGCGTCGCCGAGCGGATCGCCGCCCGGGTCCGCGGGTCACGCACGCCCCCGGAGGCGACCGACGAGATGTCGACCGTGTCCTGCTGGTTGCCGGTGTACGCGTGACCCGAGAGCGCCGGACGCTCGGCGGGAGCGTCGTCGCGGCCAGCGTCGAGCGTGCCGAGCACGTCGTCGAGGCGCTCGGCCAGCTGCGTCGCGGTGAGCACGCGCAGCCGGGCCGCGGCGAGCTCGATCGCGAGCGGAAGGCCGTCGAGACGGGCGACCACCCGGTGCAGGTCGGCCGAGTCGGCGAGACCGCCACGGCGACCGCCGCGCGCGGCCGCGGTGCGGTCGAGCAGCAGGGCCATCGCGTCGCTCGGGCCGCCACCGGGCGCCGGCTCGGTCGACAGTGGCGGGATCCGCCAGACCACCTCGCCGGGCAGTCCGAACGGCTCGCGGCTGGTCGCCAGCACCCGTACGCCCGTGCCGCCGGTCAGCAGCCGCGAGATGACCTCGGCCGATGCGGCGGGCTGGGCGTCACAGGTGTCGAGCATGACCAGCATGCGCCGGGCCGACGCGTGGTCGACCAGCGTGTCGATCATGGGGCGGCCGGGCTCCGGCCGCAGCCCGAAAACCGCGGCCACCGCGAACGCGACCAGCCCCGGGTCGGTCACGGTCGCGACGTCGACGAACCAGACCCCGTCCGGGTAGGACTCGACGAGCGTGCCGGCGACCTCGACCGCGAGCCTGGTCTTGCCGGCGCCGCCCGCGCCCACGACCGTCACCAGCCGCTGCTCGGTCAGCAGGATGGCCAGCTCACCGCGCTCGCTGCGCCGGCCAACGAACGAGGTGACCTGGGTGGGCAGGTTGTGCGCCGCCTCGTCGACCGTGCGCGGCCGCGGGAACTGACGCTCCAGGCCGGGCGCGACGAGTTGGAACAGCCGCTCGCGGTCGTCGAAGCCGCGCAGCCGGTGCAGGCCGAGGTCGAGCAGCGACGCCTCGGCGGGCAGCGGGGCGGCGTGCCGGGCCGTGGCCGCCGAGCAGAGCACCTGGCCGCCGTGGGCGGCCGCGGCGATCCGCGCGGCCCGGTGCACCTCGGGGCTCGCGTACTCGCCGGCGAGCGGCACGGCGTGGCCGGTGTGCAGGCCCATCCGCACCCGCGGCACCGCCTCGGGCGCCGGCCAGTCGTGGGCCAGCAGCGCACGCTGGGCGGTCACGCACGCGTCGAGCGCGGCGGACGCGTCCTCGAAGGCGACGAAGAACGAATCACCCTCGGTGAACAGCTCGGTGCCGTTGCGGGACGCGAGCGTGGCGCGCAGAAGACGCCGGTGCTCGGTGAGCACCGGCCGATAGCCCGTCCCCAACATCTGGGCCAACCTCGTCGAGCCTTCGATGTCGGTGAACAGGAAGGTCACCAACCCGCTGGGCAGGTGGACACGTCCCGGCACGCCTGTAAACCTCCGCCCCCTGGGAAGTCGCCGTTCATGCTGCCGTACGCGGGCCAGCCCGCGCATCGTAGGAACGGCTGGCGCCGCCCGGCCCCCGCGGGCATACGGCTGGGGTAACGAGGATGACTGTGCCCGCTTATGGGCCGTCAGTTCAGACCCGGCCGGGTGTTTCGGATGATCAGCAGCCGCAGGCGCCGCCGCAGCAACCGCCTCCGCCGCCGGCCGGGCCCATCGGCACCGGTGCGCCGCCGCCCTGCCGTCCGCCGAGCGCGACCGTGGACAGCAGCTTCACGGTGTCGCCATGGCCCTCGGGGCACGGCGACGGCGCGGAGGACTCGGCCATCGGCCGGCTGACCTCGAAGGTGCTGCCGCAGGCTCGGCAGCGGTACTCGTACCGGGGCATGGACTTAGCGTACGGCGTCGGTAGGCTCTTCTCGTGGGTGACAAGCGGGAGACGCCGACGCCCCCGTCCCTGCCGCCTCCCCCGCTGCGGTCCGCACCGCCCGACGAGTCGTTCGACCCGGGCTGGGACACGGAGATGCGAGCGCCGCTCATGGCGCAGCGGCCGCCGGGCCGCCGTGGGCGTGCGGCTCCCGTCGAACGACCCGAGCACGGCGAGACCAGGGCCCGGAACGAGGCCCGGACCGACGCCACCGAGCCGGCGACCGCAGAGCCGGTCGCGGTCGAGCCGGTCCGCGGCGAGCAGGTCATCGACCTCGGTGACGTGCGCGCCGCCCCGGCGGCGACGACCATGCCACGCCTGCGCCCGTCGCGGTTCGCCTCACCCGTCACCGCCGCACGCGAGGCGGCCGGCGCGACCCGGCAGTGGGCCCGCCGGCCCGGCGGCCGGCTGGCCCTGCCCGGCGGGCTCCTGCTCGTGCTTGTCGCGGTCACCGTGGCCGTGGGTGCCGCCGTGCTGCCCGCGACCGCGCCCTCGCCGCGCGGGGGAGTCAGCCCGGGTCCGACCGGCGCGATCGACGCCGCCTCCGGCCTTGCCGTGGGGCCGACGGCCGGCGTGGACACCGCGCTGCCCGCGCCGACGACGCCGGGCATGCCGATGACCGGCCCGACGCCGACACCTAACGTCCCGGCGGGCCGGTTTGGCGTACGGCCGGCCGACGCGCTCGCCGGCTGGGCGCAGCAGGTGTCGGCCCGGGTGAACATCCCCGTGGTCGCGCTCCAGGCGTACGGCTACGCCGAGCTGGTCGTCGGCTCCAGCATCCCGGCGTGCCGGCTGAGCTGGACCACGCTCGCCGCGATCGGGCTCGTCGAGTCCAACCACGGCAGCGCCAACGGCGCCACGCTGACGGCGAGCGGACAGGCTCTGCCGCCCATCATCGGGTTGCCGCTGGACGGCCAGGGCGGCCGCGGGCGGGTTCCCGACACCGACTACGGGCAGCTCGACGGCGACCGCACGGTGGACCGCGCCGTCGGACCGATGCAGTTCATCCCATCGACCTGGCAGACCGCCGGCGTAGACGCCGACAACGACGGCGTCAAGGATCCGCACGACATCGACGACGCCGCATTGGCCGCCGCTAACTATCTGTGTCGGGGGGGCCGCAACCTCTCCACCGCGGGGGACTGGTGGAGCGCCATCCTGTCGTACAACGACGTGCAGCGTTACGCCCGGTCGGTCTACGACAAGGCGAACGAGTACGGCGCCAAGAGCCGTACTTAGCGTAACGCCGCAGGCACTCATGCGCACCAGCCCCTTCCCCCTCGGTCGGCGAGGCGGCAAGCTGGACAGGTGATGGTGCGCGAGTGGGATCCTCGAACCGCGTCCACCGCCGAGGTCGAGTCGATGTTGGACACCCTCAACGCGGTGCTCATGACCGACCTCCCCGACGACCCACTGTGGCAAGACAGTCACCTTCGTGAATACCTTGCGGAGACCATGCCCGGCGAGCGCCGGGTCTCGTGGATCGCCGAAGAGGATCAGGGGGAGAGACGCCCGCCGCGCGTCGTGGGTCACGGCAACGTGCTGCTGCTCGGCGACATCGGCGTGGTCGAGGTGCTGGTCCACCCGCAGGCGCGCCGGCACGGGCTCGCCCACGAGCTGCTCGCCAAGGCGGCGCGCCGCGCCTACCACGAGGGTTTCTCGGCGATCGGCAGCGAGGTCGTCGGCGGTACGCCGGCCGTCGAGTTCTTCGAGTCGGTCGGCTTCGCCCGCGAGTACGTCGAGACCCGCAGCGTGCTGCGGCTATCCACGGTCGACTGGCTGGCGCTGGGCGAGATGGCGCGCGGCATCGGTGCCGGCTACCGGGTGGAGTTCTACCCGGGCGGCCCGCCGGAGGAGCTCATCGAGCCCTACGCCAAGGCGAAGGCCGAGCTGCGCGACGTCGACGACGGCGACCTCGACCTGCGGCCGAGCTCCTACGACCCGCAGCGGCTGCGCGAGAGCCTCGACTGCCTGCACCGGCGCGGCATGAAGCCCTACATCGTGCTGGCCGTCCATGAGAAGACCGGCACGGTGGCCGGCCTTACGGAGGTCGTCGTGCCCGCGCAGCACCCTAGTCGCGCCGACCAGTACGACACGATCGTCGTGGAAGACCACCGCGGCTACGGCATCGACCGGGCCATCAAGGCGCGCATGCTGTTCGAGCTGCGCTCGGCCGAGCCGAAACTCGCCGAGGTGCAGACCTGGAACGCCCAAGCCAACGAGGCGATGCTCAAAGTCAATGCGGAGTTGGGCTTCCAGCCAGACCGTGAGTGGTATGAATACGGGGCCGATGTCGTGGATCTTGTGCGACGTCTGGAGAAGAGCGCCTAACCCCGGAGGCTCACCCTGCGCCCTCCGAGTTCGTCGAGGGCTCCTCGAACAACAAGGCCGTCGAGATCTTCAACGGCACCGGCGGCCCGGTCGCGCTGACCGGGACGTACTCGGTGGAGATGTACTTCAACGGCTCCGCCACCGCCGGGCTGACGATCCCACTGACCGGCACCGTGGCCGACGGCGACGTGTTCGTTCTCGCCCAGGCCGCGGCGAACGCGACCATCCTGGCCCAGGCCGACCAGACCAACGGTTCGGGCTGGTTCAACGGCGACGACGCCCTCGTGCTCAAGCACGGCACGACGATCATCGACTCGTTCGGCCAGGTCGGCGTCGACCCCGGCACCGAGTGGGGCGCCGGGCTGACGAGCACGGGCGACAACACGCTGCGCCGCAAGGCCACCGAGGAGTCCGGCGACACCGACCCCGGCGACGCATTCGACCCGGCGACGCAATGGGACGGCTTCGCCACCGACACCTTCGACGGGCTGGGCAGCCACGGTACCGGGCCGGTCGACGTGCCGGCCACGCTGACCTGCGGGCCGAGGCTGATCACCGCGCTCGGCACGGCGGCAACGCGCGACGTAAGCGGCACCGACCCCGATGACACGATCGTGGACCTCGACGTGACCAGGGTGAGCCCGGTGCCGGCGGTCGGGGACATCACCCGCACGGCCTTCTCCGCGGCGACCGGACCCGGCGGCGCCGCGACCGCGACCGTCTCCGCGAGCGCCGACCTGCCGGCCGGCGACTACGCCGTAATGGTGACGTCGACGGACACGGACGGGGCAACCGCGACATGCCGGCTCGACGTCCAGGTCAACGCCACCATCACCGTGGGTGAGGTGCAGGGCCCCACGCCCGATGCCGGTGACGCCACGACCGACATCTCGCCGCTGGTCGGTCGGACCGTCGACGTTCGCGGCGTCATCACCGAGCGCACCCTCGCGCGGTCGTCGTCCGGCGCCGGTCAGAACGGCTTCTTCCTGCAGAGCCGCGCCTCGGCTACGGACGGGGATCCGGCGTCGTCCGACGGCATCTTCGTGTTCATGAGCACGTTCACGTCCCTGATCGGCGGCTACGTTCCCGCGGTCGGCGACGAGGTCGTGATCCGCGGCGGGGTGACCGAATTCGCCAACCTCACCGAGCTGACCAGCGCGCGGCTTCTGACGCGGATCGCGTCCGGTGCGGACGTGAACAGCGACGTCGAGGTCACGGACGCGCGGCCGCCGGCGGACCTGGACGCCGCGAACCGATTCTGGGAGCGGCACGAGGGCATGCGGATGCGCGTACGCGCCGGGAGCCAGGCCGTCAGCGGGCGCCACGTGTTCGCCGGCACGGCCGACGCGGAGATCTGGCTCGTCGACCGCGACGACCCGCTGCTCGACCGCGCCGACCCGTACGCGCGCCGCGTGTTCCGCGACCCGCACCCGCTCGACGACCAGCCCGGCACCGTCGACAACGGCAACGGGCAGCGCATCATGCTCGGGCCGCTGGGCATCAAGGCGCTGGCCGGGGACAGCACGGCGTTGCTGCCTCCCGCTCGTACCTTCGACAGGCTGACCAGCGACGCGGTGGGCGGTCTGTACTTCGCCTTCAACAAGTACGGGATCCAGGCCGAGCAGGCGTCGTTCGCCGCCGGCGCCGACCCGTCGGCCAACCAGCCGCCGAAGCCGGCGGATCGGTCCGTGGAGTTCGGGATCGCGACCTACAACGTGGAGAACCTGTACGACTTCCGGGACGACCCGTCCGACGGCTGCGACTTCCTGGGCAACACCGGATGTCCGGGGGTCGCGCCGCCGTTCGACTACGTGCCGGCAAGCGCCGACGAGTACAACGCCAGGGTGGCATCGGTCGCCCACCAGATCGTCGCGGACCTGCGCGCCCCCGACGTGATCCTCGTGCAGGAGGCGGAAGACCAGGACATTTGCGCCGTCGCCGGCAACGCCTTGTCGTGCGGCACCACGAACGACGCCGACGGTTCGCCCGACACGGTCCAGGAGCTGGCGCTCGCGATCACCGCCGCGGGTGGGCCGGCCTACCGGGCCGCCAACGACCGCGACGGCGCCGACGACCGCGGCATCACAGCCGCGTTCCTCTACCGGGCCGACCGGGTATCGCTGGCGCCGGTCTCGGCGTCGGACCCCGTGCTGGGCTCCTCGCCCGGCGTCATTTACCGCTCGGACCCCCTCTCGTACAACACCGACGTACAGAACCCGAAGTCGCTGAATGCCGTCCTGCCATCCGATGTGGATACATCGACCGGCACCGATGGCTCCGCCGTCTTCACCCGCGCGCCGCAGGTAGCCACGTTCCTCGTCGGCGCGTCGCCCGGGTCGACGGAGAAGTCGGTGCTGTGGGCGGTCAGCAACCATTACTCCTCGACCCCGGACGCGCGGGTGGGCCAACGCCGAGAGCAGGCCGCGTACGGCGCCGCGATCGTGAACGCGATCGAGGCCTCGGACCCGAACGCCCGCGTGGTCTACGGCGGCGACCTCAACGTATTCCCGCGGCCGGACGACCCGCTGCCGGGACCCCCGCGGAGCGACCAGCTGGCACCGCTGTGCGACGCCGGTCTGCACAACCTGTGGGACGACCTGGTGGCCGAGGTGCCGGCGGCGGCGTACTCGTACGTCTTCGCGGGGCAGGCGCAGACGCTGGACCACCTGTTCGTCAACGACAACCTCCACGCCGACCTGGTGCAGATCCGGGCGGCGCACATCAACGCCGACTGGCCGGCCGCGTACGAGGGGGATGGCTACCGCGGCTCGAGCGACCATGACCCGCAGGTCGCCCGGTTCCGCTCGCGGGCGTCGCTGTCCGTCGGGGACGTCTCGGTGACCGAGGGCGACTCCGGCAGCACGGCGATGGTGTTCCCGGTGACGGTTTCGCGGCCGCTCTCCCAGCCGGTGCTGATCTGTGCGGCCACGCTGGGCATCACCGCGCGGGCCGGCTCCGACTACGACAACCTGGCGGCCTGCGCGACCCTGGCGTCCGGCCAGACCTCGCTGACGTTCACGGTGCGGGTGCGCGGTGACAAGCGCCCCGAGCCCGATGAGCAGTTGACCCTGCTGGTGGCCGGCGTGCCCGGCCTCGTTCTGGCCGATCCGCTGGCGTTCGGCACCATCCGCGACGACGATCGAGCGTGACGACGAGACAGACATTTGCCTGATGGCAAACGCGCCGGCCAGCGGTGGCACAGCGGCACGGTCCCCGCGGCCGCGCCGCGGGTCGACGACGACCTGGACCGCTACTGCGGCCGCATCCTCGACAAGCTGATGGCCCCCCTAGTCCGGTGACGACGTCGCCGTGGTCGTCATCCGCCGCCGCACGGCGGGTCAGTAGCGGTGACGGAGCAGGCGGGCGGCGTCGACGGCCCAGTAGGTCAGGATGATCTGCGCGCCGGCGCGCCGGATCGACGTCAGCGTCTCGAGCATGGTCCGGTCGCGGTCGATCCAGCCGTTGGCGGCGGCGGCTTCGACCATCGCGAACTCGCCCGATATCTGGTAGGCCGCGACCGGGATGTCGACCGCCGCCCGCACCGCCGACACCACGTCGAGGTAGGGCAGCGCGGGTTTCACCATCACGATGTCGGCGCCTTCGGCCACGTCGAGCGCGACCTCCCGCAGCGCTTCCCGTACGTTGGGCGGATCCTGTTGATAGGTGCGCCGGTCGCCCTGCAGCGACGACTCGACGGCGTCGCGGAACGGCCCGTACAGCGCGGAGGCGTACTTCGCCGCGTACGCGAAGATGCCGGTGTCCTGGTAGCCGCCCGCGTCGAGCGCGTGCCGCACCACCGCGACCTGGCCGTCCATCATCCCCGAGGGACCGACCAGGTCGACGCCCGCCGCGGCCTGGGCGAGCGCCATCTCGGCGTACGCCGCCAGCGTCGCGTCGTTGTCGACCCTGGCGTCGGCGTCCAACAGTCCACAGTGGCCGTGCGAGGTGAACTCGTCGAGGCAGAGGTCGCCCATCACGACCGTCGCCTCGCCGACCTCGGCCACGAGGTCGCGGATGACCACGTTGAGGATCCCGTCGGGGTCCGCGCCGCCCGAGCCGCGCTCGTCCTTCTCGATCGGCACGCCGAACAGCATGATGCCGCCGACCCCGGCCTGGACCGCCTCGACCGCGGCTTTGCGCAGCGAGTCGCGCGAGTGCTGCACCACGCCGGGCATCGACGCGATCGGTCGCGGCTCGGTCAGCCCCTCCTTGACGAACATCGGCAGCACGAGTTCGGACGGCGCGAGCTTGGTCTCCTCGACCAGGCGGCGCAGCGCGGGCGTGGTGCGCAGGCGACGCGGTCGGATGTCCGGGTAGGACATAACCCACTCCTCGACTAGCGGTACCGGAGCGCGGTCGGCCCCTGGACCTTCGAGCCACGGCGTTGCTTGGCCGGCATCGCGGCCAGCTTCTCCCGCAATTCCACCGCGTACGACGCGAGCGCCTCGACCAGGTCGGGCACCGACGCGTGTGCCGGCTGCACGTCGACGCGCAGGCCGAACTCGTTCGCGGTCTCGGCGGTCTTCGGGCCGATCACGGCGACGACCGTACGGGTGTGCGGCTTGCCCGCGATGCCGACCAGGTTGCGCACGGTCGAGGACGAGGTGAACAGCACCGCGTCGAAGCCGCCCGACTTGATGGCGTCACGGATGTCGGCCGGCGGCGGCGCGGCGCGGACCGTGCGGTACGCGGTGACGTCGTCGACCTCCCAGCCGAGCTCGGTGAGCCCGGCCGCAAGTGTCTCGGTGGCGATGTCGGCGCGCGGCAGCAGCACCCGGCCGACCGGGTCGAGCACCTCGTCGTGCGGCGAGAACTCGGCCAGCAGCCCCTCGGACGACTGATCGCCGGAGGGCACCAGCTCGGGTTGGATGCCGAAGTCGCGCACCGCGTCGGCGGTGGCCTCACCGATGCAGGCGATCTTCACGCCGCCGAAGTGGCGGGCGTCGAGGCCGTGCTCGGCGAACTTCTCCCAGACCGCTCGTACGGCGTTGACGGAGGTGAACAGCACCCACGCGTACCGGCCGTCCACCAGTCCCTTGACGGCGCGCTCCATCTGCGCAGGCGTGCGGGGCGGCTCGACCGCGATCGTCGGCACCTCGCACGGAATCGCGCCGTACGCCCGCAGCCGCGCGCTCATCGCGCCGGCCTGCTCCTTGGTGCGCGGCACGAGCACCTTCCAGCCGTACAACGGCCGGTTCTCCCACCAGCTCAGCTTGTCGCGGTGCGCGACGCCCGCCCCGAGCGTGAGCACGACCCGGCCGGTGAAGCCGAGCGCCGTCGCGACGAAGCTGTCTATCGTGGACGTCGTCGTGTACTGCGTCTCCCCGGTGCCGTCGCCGGTCACCCCGATCGGCGTCGCGCCGTCGAGGCCGGCCGCAAGCAGGCCGTCGCGCAGCGCGGCGAGGTCGCCCGCGTCGACCGCGAGGGCCAGCGAGCCCCGGGCGACCGCGACGGCGAGCGCGTCGAAGTCGAGCGCCGACACGTCGTCGACGTCGGCGGCCGTACGCAGGCCCGGCAGCGGCACGCCGGCGTACGTCGCCACGCCCTCGGCCTGGCTGACGCCCGGCACGACCTCGAAGTGGACGGCGGTGCGGGCAACGGCCTGCACCTCCTTGACGACCGAGTCGTGGCCGAACGGGTCACCCGCGACGAGGTGGACGGCCGACAGGCCCGAACGGGCCGCCGACAGCAGCACCTTGGCGACGTCGCCCGGGGCGCCCTCGGCCGGTGTGAACTGGGTGTCCTCTTTGGCCTCGGCGCGGATGACCCGGAGCAGCCCGTCGGGCACGCTGCGGTCGTAGACCACCTGGTCGGCATCGGTCAAGGCGTCGTGCGCCCGGCGGGTCAGCAGGCCCGGGTCGCCGGGACCGGCCCCGACGAACGCGATGTGCCCTGCGGGCTTACGGGTGCGGGTCATGCTGTGCTCTCCCAAACAAGGTATCGGCGCCGAGGTCGAGGAGCTCGGTGGCGAGTGCCTTCCCGATCTCGCCGGCGTCGGCGGGCGTTCCGGTGCGGGACAGCCGGACTTCACGCGAACCGTCCGGGCTGACCACCGCACCGCGCAGGTATATCTCGTCGCCGTCCTCGCCCTCCGCAAGCTCCGCGTACGCGGCGACCGGGGCGCTGCACCCGGCCTCGAGCGTGGCCAGCAACGCCCGTTCCGCGGTGACCGCGGCCCGGGTCGGTGCGTGATCGAGCGTGCCCAGCAGCTCGACCAGGTCATGGTCGTCGAGCCGGCACTCCACCGCCAGCGCGCCCTGTGCCGGGGCGGGCAGCATCAGCATCGGGTCGAGTGTCTCCGTGATCGCGTCGGCCCGGCCGAGCCGGGCGAGGCCCGCCCGGGCGAGGACGACGGCGTCGAGGTCGGCGTCGGGGCCGAGCACCCGCTTGAGGCGGGTGTCCACGTTGCCCCGGATGGGCGCGACCTCGAGCTGGAGGCCCAGCGCGTGCAGCTGGGCGATGCGGCGCAACGCGCCGGTCCCGACGCGGGCGCCGGGTGCGAGCTCGGCGAGCGTCTTGCCGTCGCGGGCCACGAGCGCGTCGCGCGGATCCTCGCGCGCCGGCACCGCGGCGATGTGCAGGCCGCCGGGTGCGGCGGTCGGCAGGTCCTTGTAGGAGTGCACGGCGAAGTCGATGTTCCCCGCGGTGAGCGCGTCACGCAGCGCGGAGACGAACACACCGACCCCGAGGGACGCGATCGGCGCGGCCGACCGGTCGCCCGCCGTGACAACCTCGACGAGCGCAACGTCACGGCCGGTGGCGGCGCGGAGGGCGTCGGCCACACGGCGTGACTGGGCGAGGGCCAGGGCGCTCGCACGGGTGCCCAGGCGCAGGGCGTTCGTCATGAGGCCTCCTCGCCCCTGCACGGCGCGTTCGGACGCGTCGGCGTGACGATGTGGTCGGGTTGCGACGAGGTGCCCTGACGGAGGGTGCTGAGCCGGATGATGACCTCGCCTCGCCGGGTCATTGAGCGCCCCCCAGACCGGGAACGTCGTCGGCCTGCGCCGAGCCGGCCACCTCGAGGTCGAAGAGCTCGCGCAGCAGGGCCGCGTACTGATCGCCGCCCGGCTCGGCGGCGAGCTGCCGCACCCGTACGGTCGGCGAGTGGAGCAGCCGCTGCACCACGCGGTGCACGGTATGCGCGACGTCCGCACGCTGCTCCTCGGTCAGGTCGGGGCGGCGCTGAGCGAGGCGGCGCAGCTCGGCGCCGACGACCTCGTCGGCGCGGGCGCGCAGCGCGGCCACGGTGGGCGCGACGTCGGCGCCGCGCAGCCAGCCGACGAACGCGTCGACCTCGGCGTCGACGATGGCCTCGACAGCGGCCTTGTCGGCGGCCCCGGGCCCCTCCAGCAGCGCGCCGGCCAGCCCGTCGATGTCCACGGTCACGACGCCCGGCAGGTCGCCGACGCCGGGCTCCACGTCGCGGGGCACCGCCAGGTCGAGCAGCACGAGCGGGCGGGTGCGCCCGCGTGTGGCCGTCGACACCACCTCTCGGGTGAGCACCGGCTCCGCGGACGCGGTGGCCGTCACGACCACGTCGACCGCGTTCAGCGCCGCCGGCAGGTCGGCGAACGGCACGGCGGTCGCCTGGTACGCGGAGGCCAGCCGGACGGCCCGGTCGGCGCCCCGGTTGGTCACCGAGACCGGCCCGACCCCCTGCCGGGACAGCGTGGCGACGGACAGGGCGCCCATGGCGCCGGCGCCGACGACGAGCGCCGGGCGGCCGGCGAGCGGGCCCAGGTGTCGGCTCGCGATGTCGAGCGCGGCGCTGACCACGCTGCGGCCGGCCCGGTCGATGCCGGTCTCGGCGTGTGCCCGCTTGCCCACCCGCAGCGCCTGCTGCATCAGCTCGTGGAGCAGCCGGGCGACGGCGTCGGCCCCGACCGCGCGGTGGTAGGCGTCGCGGAGCTGGCCGAGAATCTGGGCCTCGCCGACGACCATCGAGTCGAGGCCGGCGGCGACCCGGAACGCGTGCTCGGCCGCGGCCGCGTCGTAGTGGACGTAGAGGCGGTTCGCGAGGTCGGCGGGCGCGCTGCCGCTGGGTGCGGCGAGCACCGCGGAGATGTCGCCCAGGCCGCCGTGGAAGCCGGTGACCGCCGCAAAGACCTCGACCCGGTTGCAGGTGGACAGCACGACGGCCTCGCGCACGTACGGCTGCGCGAGGAGTCGGTCGAGGGTGCGGGTCACCTCGGCGGGCGGCACGGCGAGCCGCTCGAGTGTGGCCACGGGTGTCGTGCGGTAGGAAGCCCCCACGACGATCAGGTTCATCTGCGGCCCCCGCGGAATCGTGGAGCGAAGCGGATCGCTGTCGTGGGGTGCCTCATGTGCCCACCGCCTCTGCGCCGAGCCCGCCCGGCAGCGCGGTCAGCGACGACTTGCGGTGCTCGTGGAACGACAGGATCTGCAGCTCGATCGCGAGGTCGACCTTGCGCACGTCGACGCCGTCGGGCACGGCGAGCACGCAGGGGGCGAAGTTGAGGATGCTGGTGACGCCCGCCGCGACCAGACGGTCGGCGACGGCCTGCGCCGCCGTGGCCGGCGTGGCGATGACACCGATCGCGATCGCCTCGGCGGCGACGATCTGCGCGAGCTCGTCGATGTGCCGAACGACCAGCCCGTTGATGTTCTCCCCCACCCGGCGCGGGTCGGCGTCGAAGAGCGCGGCGATGCGGAACCCACGGGTGCCGAACCCGGCGTAGCCGGCGAGTGCGTGACCCAGGTTTCCGACGCCGACCAGCGCCACCGAGCGGCGCTGCGTGAGCCCCAGGACGTACTCGATCTGGTCGATCAGCAGGGCCACGTCGTAGCCGACCCCCCTGGTGCCGTACGAGCCCAGGTGCGAAAGGTCCTTGCGCAGCTTGGCCGAGTTGACCCCGGCGGCCGCGGCGAGGCCCTCGCTGGAGATCGTGTCGTTGCCGGCGTCGGCGAGGTGGTGCAGCGCCCGCAGGTATTCGGGCAGCCGGGCGACCGTCGCCTCGGGCAGGTCCGGCAGCGCCGGCACGGCCGAAGGTCGACCGGGCGTTCCCGCGGGGCGGTGCTGACTCATGCGACTCCGAGCGATGCGATCAAGTCCGGCAGTCCCGCTGGGAGCGCCGTCACCGGCCGTGTCAGCGGGGGTCGTCGGAGTTACAGCGTAGGCGCTTGTGAAGTCGTGCACAAATCGCGATCTTGATCGTCGTACCACTCCAGCCAGCACACGCGATTATTGCCCAAAGCGGACGAGCGCGGCCACCTTCGCCGCTCCCGATCGGGGTACGGACAGCCCTACCCTGAAGAGGCGTGCCGACGGGATGGGGGTGAGCAGGCTCGATGCCTAACGTCGACGACATGACCACCGCCATCGTCACCCCGCCGGCCTCGGCGGCTCCCGCGGTACACCACAGCATCGTCAGCCAGCTCGGCACCGACTCGGCGTACGTCCTCCTGGGCTTCCCGGTCGCGATCGCGAGCTTCGTGGTCCTCCTCGTCGGCTTCGTGCTCGGCATCGGCCTCGCCGTCACCGGCCTCGGCCTGTTCGTGCTGGCCGGCACGCTGCTCATCGCCCGCGGCTTCGCCGACCTCGACCGGCGCGCCATCACGCGCGTGCTCCACCGGCTCCGGGTCCGCCCCGAATACAAGGCCGTCCCGGCCGGCTCGGGCGGATGGAAGCGGATCATCACGACGATCACCGACGGGCAGTCCTGGCTCGACCTCACCCACGGCATCGCGCGGCTGTTCTTCGCCGTGGTCGCCTTCGTGATTACGGTCACGTGGTGGGCCGGCGCGGTAGGCGGGCTGCTCTACTGGGCCGGCGACTGGGCCATCCCGCGCGGGCCCGACAACGTCGAGCTGAGCGAGCTGCTCGGCATGGGCGACAGCGCCGGTGCGCGCATCGGCCTCTACACCGCGGCCGGCGTGTTCTTCCTGCTCAGCCTGCCCATCGTGGTCCGCGGAGCCGCGCTCATGCAGGCCAACTTCGCCCGCGCGCTGCTCACCGGTGTGGCCCAGATGCGCAGCCGGATCACGGTGCTCGAGGGACAGAAGCGCGCCGCCGTGTCGGCCGAGGCGACCGCCCTGCGCCGGCTCGAGCGCGACATCCACGACGGCCCGCAGCAGCGGCTGGTCCGGCTGGCGATCGACCTGGGCCGCGCCCAACAGCAGTTCGACGCCGACCCGGAGGCGGCCCGGCGCACGCTTGCCGAGGCGCTGGCTCAGACCCGGGAGACCCTCGACGAGCTGCGCGCCCTGTCCCGCGGCATCGCACCGCCGATCCTGGTCGACCGCGGCCTGCCCAGCGCGCTCGCCGCGCTGGCCGGACGGGGCGTGATCCCGGTGGACCTGTCCGTCGACCCGACGCTCGGCATCCCCGAGGGCCGGCTCGACGCCGCGATCGAAGGCGCCGCCTACTTCGTGGTCGCCGAGTCGTTGACCAACGTCGCCAAGCACAGCAAGGCGACCGCGTGCCGGGTCGCCGTCGGCACCACCGGCGACGGCCGGAGCGTGCGGGTCGAGGTCGAAGACGACGGCACGGGCGGTGCGCACGTCGCCAAGGGCCACGGCCTGGCGGGCCTGGCCGACCGGGTGCACGCCACGGGTGGCACGTTCACGGTCAGCAGTCCCGAGGGCGGCCCGACGCTGATCCAGGCCGACCTCCCCCGGTTATCGGCTGGCTAGAGTTCCCCATGTGCGGATAGTGATAGCCGACGACGCGGTCCTCCTCCGGGAGGGCCTCGTCCGGCTCCTCACCGAACAGGGCCACGATGTCGTGGCGGTGGTCGGTGACGGCCCGGCGCTGGTGGAGGCGGTGGTCGAGCGCCGGCCGGACGTGTCCATCGTGGACGTACGGATGCCGCCGTCACACACCGACGAGGGTCTGCGGGCCGCCGTCGAGGCGCGCCGGCGGGTGCCCGGCACCCCGGTGCTGGTGCTGTCGCAGTACGTCGAGGTCTCGTACGCCGACGATCTGCTGGCCGACCGGAAGGGCGCGGTGGGTTACCTGCTCAAGGACCGGGTGGCCGCTATCGGCGAGTTCCTCGACGCGCTCGGCCGGGTGGCCGCCGGCGGCACGGTGCTCGACCCGGAGGTGGTGGCGCAGCTGCTGGTCCGGCGCCGGCGCGACGACCCGCTGCGCGAGCTGACCCCGCGCGAGCGGGAGGTGCTCGCGCTCATGGCGGAAGGGCGCTCGAACACGGCGATCGCCCGCGGGCTGGTCGTCAGCGACGGCGCGGTCGAGAAGCACGTGCGCAACATCTTCACCAAGCTGCGGCTGCCGCCGGACGAGGAGCAACACCGCCGCGTCCTTGCGGTACTCGCCTACCTCCGCGGCTGACCCCCGGCCCGCGTTCATCGTCTACAGCTTCGCCGCGAGCTCGACGGCCTCGGTGAGGGATTCGGCCACCGGGCGGCCCGATGCGTGCAGCCGGTCGCGGTGAGTGAACCCGCCGGTGTAGAGCACGGCTGCGGCGCCGACCGACTCCGCCGCATCGGCGTCGTCGATCGAGTCGCCGATCAGCACGGCCGACCCACCGTCGATACCCATCGACTCGAGGTGCTTCGCCAGGTGGGCCGACTTGTAGGCGCGGTCGCTCCCCAGCAGCACGCCGTCGACCCGGCTGAACCGTCCGTCGAGCCCGAACGCGGCGACCGCCGGCACCAGGTCCTCGTGGAACCACATGGACAGCAGCGACTGCGTGCCCGGCCAGGAGCGCATCGCAACGGCCGCGTCGTCGGCCAGCGCGCACGTGGTGAGCCCGGCCCGGTAGGCGTCGTGGAAGATCGCGTCGAGCCGGTCGAACTCGTCGGCGTCGACCGCCCGGCCGAGCACGGCGGCGTAGAAGTCGGCGACCGGGCGGCGAAAGTGCAGCCGGTGCTCTTCGGTGGTCACCGACCGTCCGCCGAGGGACGCGAACACCGCGTTGGTGGCCGAGATGACCAGCTCGAGATCGTCGAGCAGGGTGCCGTTCCAGTCCCAGACCAGGTGTTCCCTCATCCCAAAAAGGCTAGCCTTCAGTCCGATTCGGGTGTGGCGGGTGGGGCTAGCCATCAGTCCGATTCGGGTGTGGCGGGTGGCGGCTAGCCTTCACTCCGATTCGGGTGTGGCCGGTGGGCTACCGGCGAAGGTCCCGCAGGAGCCGGTCCTCCTCGACCCGCCAGTAGCCGTGTTCCCGGCCGTCCAGCAAGGTCACCGGGACCCGGTCGCCGTACTCGCGTTCCAACTCGACGTCGGACGTGACGTCGAGCTCCCGCCAACTCTCGCCGGTCGCCGCGGCGACCCGCGCGATGGCCTCCTTGGCGACGTCGCACAGGTGGCAGTCGGGCCTCGTGACGAGCGTGAGCCGCGGCTCAGCCATGTTGGCCACGCAACAGCGTCTTGCGGACCTTGCCGATCGCCGAGTGCGGCAGCTCGGTGACGAACTCGACCGACGTGGGCAGCTTGAACCGGGCCAGGTTGCGCTGCGCGTGCCGCAGGACGTCTTCCGGGCCGGCGTCCGTGCCCGGGGCACGGACCAGGAACGCCTTGACGGTCTGGCCGGTGTACGGGTGGGCGACGCCGACCACGGCCGCCTCCGCGACGCCGGGATGCTGCTCGAGCACCAACTCGACCTCGCGGGGATAGACGTTGAAGCCGTTGACGAGGATCAGCTCGCCGCGCCGGTCGACGAGAAACAGGTCGCCGTCGGCGTCCGCATACGCGATATCGCCGGTCGCCCACCAGCCGTCGGCGTCCGGTCCGCCGTGCCCGTCCGGCCAGTAGCCGGAGAAGAGGTTGTCGCCCCGCACGACGATCTCGCCGGGGTCGCCGTCGCCGTCGTCATCGTCCACATCGGACGTCGCGGAGCGCCACGTCTCGGTGCCGTCGTTGGCCACCAGCTTCAGGTCGATACCGGGAAGCGGGCGGCCGATCGAACCGACCTTCGGCACCGGGCTGACCAGGGTCGAGGTCACGATCGGCGCGGTCTCGGTCAGGCCGTAGCCGACGAAGACCGGATGCCGGGTCGCCTCGGTGAACCGGGCCGCGGTGACCCCGTCGAGCGGGGCGGCGCCGCATGCCACGACCCGCACGGACGCCATCGCCTCCCCGAGCTCGGGCAGCAGCGACCAGCCGAGGTACATCGACGGGACGCCGACCACGACGGTGACCTGGTGGCGGGCGATCAGCGAGAGCGCCTCGGCCGGGTCGAAGTGGTCGACCAGCACGCCACGGGCGCCGTGGTAGGCGACGGCGCCGAGCCCCGAGTTGAGCCCGTACGCGTGGAAAAGCGGCAACGCGAGCAGCACTACTTCGTCGGGGCCGACCACTACCGGGTCGATCCGGTCCACCTGCTCGTGGTTGGCCGTGAGGGCACGATGGCTGAGCATCGCGCCCTTCGGGCTGCCTTCGGTGCCGGAGGTGTAGAGCAGCACGGCGAGGTCTTCCGGTGCCGGCCGCGCCGCCGGCTTCGCGCCGGTTGGCTCCGCTGGGGCCAGCCGGACGTCGAGCACCGCGGTCAGCGCGGGCAGGTCGTCGCGGAGGGCGGCAACCCGTGCGCGCACCTCGTCGGTCGCGACGAGCGCGGCGGCGCCCGAATCGGCCAACACGTGCCGCAGCTCCCGGCCGGTGAAGGCCGGGTTGACCGGCACCGCGATCAGTCCCGCACGCAGGACCGAGAAAAACGTGACGGCGAAGCCGGGCGTGTTGGGCAATGAGATGGCTACGCGGGCCGGGTGGCCGGCACTGTCGGGCAGGTCCAGCGCCGCGAGCGCCGCGGCCGCCTCGGTGACGCGGCGGTCGAGCTCGCCCCAGGTCAGGACGCGGTCATGCCAGATCAGCGCGGGCCGGTCCGGACCGTCCAACGCGGCAACGCTGATCCGGTCGGCGAGCGACACGGAGCGGGCGGATGGTTCCTGCACGGAGGCTGAGTCTGGCACAGTGTGCCCGGCGCGCCTACGGGCTAGCCGATGCCGGGTGCCGAGGTGTGGGTCGGCCGCTCGGCGATAAATCCCGTCCCCGGGACCGGAAACGCGTACACCAAGAGAGCCCGGGAGCGGCACACCCGGGTGATTAGGCCTTGCTCCGGCGTGTCGCGTTCCGGCGTGTCGCCGGTTTTCGGCAGGTCACGAGGTATCGTCCGGTCGGCGTCCACTATCGACCACCGGACAGGATGTGCGACACGTTCAGGTGGTTTCGGGCTTAACTTCCGCTCTGTGTAACGGACTCCACACACGTGGTTGACGTTGGCCCTATCATCCTTGGGTCGACCTCGCCGCTTTTGTATGTGGGTCGACACCCCTCACGCCGAGGAGGCCGCCGTGCCCGTTGTGTCACCGCAGCAGCACCTCTCGGGTGCTCGGCGCCGTCCGGCGTCGTTCGTCCGGTCCGGTCGGCCCCGCGCCGCACGGTTGGGACCGCCCGGAGCCGTCGTGTCGCGATGGCCGGCCGAGCCGGCCACTCGGCCGGGTTCCCGGCCGGCTCGCGGGTGGACGGGGTGCGGGCGGTGACGACGTACGGATACGCCGACGACGTGCTGGGCGCCCGGCAGGCGCTCGCCGAGGGCCTCGCCGCGCTCAGACGCACCTTGGGCGTGATTCGCTCGGTGGACGTGCGCGGCGACGGCTGGCCGGCCAACGACGTCGGCGCGGTCGGCGCCAGCAGCGCGCGCCGGATCCGCAACCGGCCGCACCCCAACGAGGCTTCGGGACGGGCGGGGCCACCGGGCGCCAACAAGCCCGGCGGGTCCCGGGTCGGCGCGTCGGGTCGCCCGACGATGCCGGCGCAACCGGCGGTCGGCCACAGTCCCGCCGATGCCGTGCTCTCTGCGGACACCGTCGTGCTCCCCAAGGTCCCCGCCGACGAACAGGACGGCGGCGGCGCACCGACCGGCTTTCCTTCGCGGCCCGACCCGTCCGACCCGGCGACCGAGGTATGGGCGCTGGTCGAGCGGGCGCAGGCCGGCGAGGCCGAGGCGTTCGGGCTGATCTACGACCGCTACGTGGACACGGTGTTCCGGTTCGTCTACTTCCGGGTCGGCAACCGGCAGCTCGCCGAGGACCTGACCTCTGACACTTTTCTGCGGGCACTCAAGCGCATCGGCAGCTTCACCTGGCAGGGCCGCGACCTCGGCGCATGGCTGGTGACGATCGCCCGCAACCTGGTCGCTGATCACTTCAAGTCAGGTCGGTACCGCCTCGAAGTTACAACGGGTGATGTCCTTGATGCCGACCGTGAGGACCGCGGGCCCGAAGGCAGCCCCGAGAACGCGGTGGTCGACCACGTGACCAACGTCGCCCTTCTGACAGCTGTCAAGCAGCTCAACCCCGAGCAGCAGGAATGCATCGTTCTCCGCTTCCTGCAAGGGTTCTCGGTGGCCGAGACCGCCCAGGCCATGGGCAAGAACGAAGGCGCCATCAAGGCCCTGCAATACCGCGCCGTACGGGCACTGGCCCGCCTGTTGCCGGACGGCTTCCAGTCGTGACGCTGCGCAAGCTCACCCCGCCCTCGGCCGTAACCCAACGTGCCCGTCGCGCGTTGGGTGGAGTGCGACCGGACATGGCCCGCGCGGCCCTCGGATCGGACGCGACGCTCGGCAACGACCCCGACCGAGCAGCGCTGACCAGCGAATGGAGGTGCCCGGCGTGAACAACCCGATCTTCCGGCGTCGGCCCGCCGAGCGCTTTGCCCAGCTTCTCGACGAAGCCAATGGGGGCCGTCGTCACCACGCGCGGTCGACAGCCGACGACGATCTCGCCGAGCTCGTGTCGGTGGGCCACCGGGTCGCGGCTCTGCAGCAGTCGGTCGACGTGCAGGTCGATCCGCAGTTCCGGGTGGGCCTGCGGGCGATGCTCGTCGCGGCCGCCGAGCGGGAGGCGACCGGCGCCGCCGGCACCGGCCAGGCCGCGATCGACCTCGAGGTGTTCCGCGCCGCCGCGGTCGCCGGCCGGCCGACACCGGCCGCCCGACGGCTGCGCACGCGCGGCGCCATCATCGCGGGCGTGGCCTGCGGCGCGATCGCCGTCTCCGGATTCGCCGCGGCCAGCGACGGCGCGCATCCGGGCGACGCGCTCTACGGCGTGAAGCGCACCTCCGAGCGCGCGCAGATCGCGTTCGCAAGCTCCGACACCACGCGCGGCCAGCTACTTCTCGACTTCGCCCGCAACCGGCTCAACGAGGCCAAGGCGATGGGCAGCGACGCCGGCGACTTCGGCGGTGCACTCGACGACATGGACGACAACACCCGACAGGGCGTCAAGCTCCTGACCACGGCCGCGGTCCAGCGCCGCGACACGTCGGCCCTCGATGCCATCGACGCGTTCGTGAACGACCAGGGCCAGCGGTTGCGGCAGCTGGCCACGGGCCGCGACGGCACCGAGGGGTCCCGGGTCGCAGAGTCCGAGCGGCTGCTCGGATCCGTGGCGGGGCGCTTGGACGGCCTGCGGGACAGCCTCGCGTGCGCGCCCGACGCGCAGCCGCAGACCGACCAGTTCGGTCCGGTCCCGAACGCGTGCGCCATGGGCACCGGCCCGGCTAGCGGCGCTACCGGACCGCGCAAGGTGCGATGAGCGGCGGGCCCACC
>DATDJX010000186.1:0-2202 GCA_036520275.1 Asanoa sp. | reverse complement strand
AGGTACGCGGGGCCGGCGTACAGTTCGTGACGTCGTTCGGTGCGCTGCACCGGCGGGTGCTCGCGCCGGGTGAGCAGTACACGGTCGACACCGGCCACGTCGTGGCCTGGCACGCCGACATGCCATGCAAGATCCGCAAGGTGACGAAGAGCCTGTTCAGGTCGCTCACGTCCGGCGAGGTGCTGGTGGCCGACTACACGGGCCCGGGCACTCTCCTGCTGCAGACGCGGAACATGGGCGCGTTCGCGGAGTCGCTCATCCCGTACCTCCCGGACAAGAAGAACGGTTCCGGCTCCTTCTCGAACGACTGAGCCGCCTCCCAACGTGTCGGCCCGTACGCGATCAGCCGCGCGTCGACGGCCGATGGGCGGCAGCTTTTGGCAACCGCTCTCCGAACCGCGCGGGTTGGCAGCAACCTTTGCGTACGCGAGGCCACCTAGCCTCCGCTGGCAACCGGCTCCCCCGGCGGCGCGACGCTTGACCGCACGATGCCGCGGCCGAGGGGTGGTCGTGCGTTTAACGGACCCGGACGCCGGCGCGGTAGACGGCATCCACATTCCGCAGGGCAGCCAGGTCGGAGAGCGGATTCCCGCGCACGGCGAGCAGGTCCGCGTCGTAACCGCGGGCGACACGGCCCTTCCGGTGGCCCACTCGGCAGGCGTCGGCGGCCGCGGAGGTGACGGCGCGCAAGGCCTCGATCGGGGCGGCCCCAGTCCGGAGGAAAATCTCGGCCCCGTACGGGAGGACGTCGTGCGGCTTGGTCGGGTTGATGCCGCAGTCGCTGGTGACGATCAGCTTCACGCCCGACTCGTACGTGCGCCGAAACGTCGCGTCGAGGACCGGCTCCAACGCGGCCACGCGGGGCGACAACGGCTCGCCCGGCAGCCAGCCGAGCGTCGCGGAGACCACCGTGCCGGCGCGCACCAACGCGGCCAACACCACAGGGTCCGACTCGGCGCCGGTCGGGGTCAGGAATGTGGCGTGCTCGATCGAGTCGAACCCGGCCGCACACGCGTCGGCGATGCCGGCAGCGCTGTGCGCGTGCGCGGTCGCGGGCAGACCGGCCCGGTGCGCCTCGGAGACAATCGCGCGTAGCTCCGGGAGCCCATACTGCGACTCGTACGGCTTGGTGCCGGGCGTGATCTCGCCGCCCGTCGCCATCGTCTTGATGACGTCGACGCCCCGCTCCACCCGGGCACGCACGGCCGCCCGTACGCCGGACACGCCGGATGCCTCGCCGCCCAGGAACCAGCAGTGACCGCGCGGCGTGGTCAGCGGCGGTCCCGCGGCCAGGATCTCCGGCAGCGCACCCGAAGCCGACTCGCGCAGCCGCAGCGCCACGTAGCCGCGGTCGCCGAGGTCGCGGATCGTTGTGATGCCGGCTGCCAAAGCCCGCTGCGCCGCGGCGCGGGCGCCCTCCAGCAACTGCTCGTCGGACGAGCCCGCGAGCCGTCGCACCGGGTCGTCGCTGGCGTCCAGCACGAGGTGCACGTGACCGTCCACGAGGCCCGGCAGCAGCGTCACGTCGCCACCACGTTCGGCAAGATCCACGATGGCGGCGTCCGAGGGGGGCGCGGATCCGACGGAGACGATCACCCCGTCGCGGACCAGGACCACCGGCCGCGGGACCAGCGACACGCCGTCGAACAGCCGGGCGGCCCGGATCGCGAACATCGCCCCATCGTGCCGGATCGAAATGCGAAGCGGGCGCCCCTGGCAGGAGAGGCGCCCGCATGCGCCAGGGACTGGTCGGGTCAGCCCTTGACGGCTCCCTGCATGATGCCGCCAATGATCTTGCGGCCGAGCAGGAAGAACACGACCACTAGCGGGACGGTCGCGATCAGCGTGCCGGTAAGCACCAATGGGATGTCGGAGATGTAGCCAGCGGCTAAAGTGGACAGTGCGATCTGGACGGTAGGGTTGTCCGGCGTGAGGACGACCAGGGGCCAGAAGAAGTCGTTCCACGCGGTGAGGAACGTCAGCGTTCCGAGCACCGCCGCGGCTGGCTGGGCCGCGGGCAGCACCACGTGCCAGAAGATGCGCAGCGTGTGGCAGCCGTCAGCCCGAGCGGCCTCCAGCAGCTCGGTCGGCACGGCCTCCTTGAGGTACTGCGTCATGAAGAACACACCGAACGCGCTGACCAGCAGCGGCAGGATGACCGCCCACAGGCTGCCGACGAGCTGGTACTTCGCCATCAGCAGG
>DATDJX010000185.1:0-4254 GCA_036520275.1 Asanoa sp. | reverse complement strand
GCGAGTCCTGCCAGTCCTGCCAGAGCCAGTCCTTGTCGAGGCCGGAGTCGAGGTGGTCCCAGGGCAGCACCTCGAGCTCGTCGCGCTCGCGCGTCGTGTACCAGTCGAGGTCGACGCCGAACGACGGCAGCACCTCGGCGGCGGCGGTGATCCACCGGTCGTACGAGAAGTGCTCCGACCAGCCGTCGAAGCGCCCGCCGGTCTCCCACACCCGCCGGATCACCGCGCCTACCCGGCGGTCGCCGCGCGAGAGCAGGCCCTCGATCAGCGACGGTTTCCCGTCGTGGTAGCGGTAGCCGATCGCGCGGCCGAGCGAGCGGTCGCTGTTGATCGCCTCCTTGAGCAGGCGAAGCCGGTTGTCGATGACCTCCGGCGGGCACATCGACGCCCACTGGAACGGGGTGTGCGGCTTGGGCACGAACCCGCCGATCGAGACGGTGCAGCGGATGTCCTTCGAACCGGTGGCGGCACGACCGGCCTTGATGACCTCGTGCGCCAGCCGGGCGATCTGCAGCACGTCTTCGTCGGTCTCTGTGGGCAGGCCGCACATGAAGTAGAGCTTCACCTGCCGCCAGCCGTTGGTGTACGCGGTGACCACCGTGCGGATCAGGTCCTCTTCGGACACCATCTTGTTGATCACGCGGCGGATGCGCTCGGAGCCGCCCTCCGGCGCGAACGTCAGCCCCGACCGGCGTCCATTGCGGGACAGCTCCTGCGCGAGCTCGACGTTGAACGCGTCGACCCGGGTCGAGGGCAGCGACAGCGAGACGTTGGTGCCCTCGTACTGGTCGGCGAGGCCCGAACAGATGTCGCTGATCTCGGAGTGGTCGGCCGACGACAGCGACAACAGCCCCACCTCGGCGAAGCCGGAGAACTCCAAACCCTCCTTGACCATCTGCCCCACGGTCGTGATCGACCGCTCGCGCACCGGCCGGGTGATCATGCCGGCCTGGCAGAACCGGCAGCCGCGGGTGCAGCCACGGAAGATCTCCACCGCGTAGCGCTCGTGGACCGTCTCGGCGAGCGGCACCAGGGGCTTCTTGGGGTACGGCCACCGGTCCAAGTCCATCGTCGTGCGCTTGTGCACGCGGAACGGCAGGCCGCGCCGGTTGGGCACGACCCGCTGGATCCGCCCGTCGGGCAGGTAGTCGACGTCGTAGAAGCGCGGCACGTAGACGCTCTCCGTGCGAGCGAGCCGCAGCAGCAGCTCGTCGCGGCCGCCGGGAGACCCCTCGGCCTTCCACGCGCGAACGATGGCGGTGATCTCGAGGACCGCCTCCTCGCCGTCGCCCAACACCGCGGCGTCTACGAAGTCGGCGATCGGCTCCGGGTTGAACGCCGCGTGCCCGCCGGCGACCACCACCGGATCGTCGTCGCCTCGGTCCGCGGCGAGGAGTGGGATGCCGGCCAGGGACAGCCCGGTCAGCAGGTTGGTGTAGCCCAGCTCGGTGGCGAACGAGACGCCGAACAGGTCGAACGCGCGCACCGGCCGGTGCGCGTCCACGGTGAACTGAGGCACGCCCTCCGCGCGCATCAGCGCCTCGAGGTCGGGCCACACGGCGTACGTCCGCTCGGCCAGCACGTCGGGCTGCTCGTTGAGCACCTCGTAGAGGATCTGCACGCCCTGGTTGGGCAGGCCCACCTCGTAGGCGTCCGGGTACATCAGCGCCCAGCGGACGGCGGCTGAGTCCCACTCCTTGACCACCCCGCCGAGCTCGCCGCCGACGTACTGGATCGGCTTGCTGACCCGCGGGAGCAACCCCTCCAGCCGGGGCCACACCGATGCCACGCTCATGAAGCCTCCCGGAAGTCCAGCGATACAGCCTACGCGGGTGTCGTCGACACCGTCATTTGAACAGGTTCAACGGCCAGACGTACGATCGAGATCGTGACCGCCACGCTCCCGTTGTCCGACCGGATGGCCGCCTGGGCATATGCCTTCCGCACCACCAACCCGCCGGAGCGCGGGGTCGTCGACGGCGTGACCCGCTGGCTGGTCGTCACCCGCGCGGGTGTCCTTCCGATGACGATCACGTCCGGTCTGATCGCGGTGCTGTTGGCCGCCGTCGCGGACACCGCCGTCGACCGGCTCAACCTCGCGCTCGCCGTCGTCGGCATCGTCGTCGCGCACCTGGCGAACAACCTGATGAACGACCTCGCCGACACCGAGAGCGGCACCGACACCGCCGACTACCCGCGTGCCCTGTACGCGCCGCACCCGATCCTGTCCGGCCTGGTCACCAAGCGGCAGTTGGTGCTGGGCATCACGATCTGCCAGGTCGTCGACCTGGCGGTCATGGTCACGCTGATCGTCCGCCAGGACTGGTGGATCGCCGCGTTCGCGCTCGCCGGGCTGTTGCTGTCCTGGGCGTACACCGCGCCGCCGCTGCGGCTGAAGAAGATCGGCCTCGGCGAGCTCGACGTGCTGGTCACCTGGGGTCCGCTGATGGTCGGCGGCGTCTACTACGCCGGCACCGGTTCGCTGCCCTGGCAGGTCGTGGTCGCCGCGACGGTGTACGCGCTGCTGCCGGTCACCGTGCTGATGGGAAAGCACATCGACAAGCTGCCGTACGACGCGCCGGCCGGCTCCCGCACCCTCCCGGTGCTGATCGGTGAACGGGCGGCCAAGGCGCTCACGGTCGGCATGATGGTCGCCTTCTACGCCGGAGTCGCGGTCCTGGTCGGGACGGGCGCCCTGCCGTGGCCGGCGCTGATCGCCCTCGGCGGCCTGCCAACGCTGGCCTGGGTGTGGCGCCGGTACGCCGAGCCCAAGCCGGTCGAGCCGCCGCCGGACAACCCCGTCTGGCCGCTGTGGTGGGCGCCGATCGCGTTCATC
Organism: Asanoa sp.; assembly: GCA_036520275.1. Classification (GTDB taxonomy): domain Bacteria; phylum Actinomycetota; class Actinomycetes; order Mycobacteriales; family Micromonosporaceae; genus Asanoa. The sequence continues at coordinate 1,418 of DATDJX010000185.1, read as the reverse complement.
CACGCCCGACGCGCCGGGGGCCTACTGATCGTCGGCTTGCTCGCCTGGGCGGTGTACGACGCGGTGCGCTGAGCGGCATAAGTCCGCGCGCCCAGGAAACGTTGGTACGGCGGTACTAATCTCGATGCCGGCGCGAGAGGAGCACCGGAGATGCCGGAGGCGGAGCCGGGGCCCGGCCCGCGGGCACAGCCCCCGCGGTCCGGCGACGAGTCGACTTTGGCTCGCGTCCGCGGCGCGGCACCGGTGCCCGAGCCACCGCCCAGGCGCAAGCGCTGGCTCGACGACGCGTCGGGCCCGCAGCCACCGGCGCCGCCCGCGCCGCAGCGCGACTCGACGCCGCACCCGCCGGTTGAGGAGCGGACGCCGGTCGACCCGTGGGCCGACGTCGACCCCCTCCCGGTCGCGCCGCCACCCCTGCCGGTCAGCTATCCGCCCACCCGGCCGTACACGGCGCCGCAGCCCATCGCGCCGCAGCCGATCGCGCCGCAGCCCATGGCGCCCCAGCCCATGGCGCCCCAGCCCATCGCGCCCCAGCCGATCGCGCCGCCTCCCGTAGCGCCGGTCGCGCCTCGGCGGCCGGCCGGGCGGCCGGCCCCGGCGAAGACCCGCAAGCCGCCGAAGCCTGCGAAGATCCGGCCGGTCACCCCGCCGCCCGGATGGCGCCCGCCGCTCGGCTACGTCGCCGTGCCCGTGCGGCGACGCCGCAAATGGCCCTGGGTCCTGCTGGTCACGGTGGTGGTCTGCTGCGCGTGCCCGGCCTGGTTCGGGCAGCCCTTGTACACGCAGTACCCGGCCAGCGCCACAGTGCCCGACACCATCGGCGACCTCACGAGGCGCGACGACCCGGCGAGTGAGCGTGCTGCCGCGGGCCTCAAGGCGGCTACCCGCACCGCCCACCCGCTCGCCGAAAGCACCTTCGCCGCCCTCTACACGGACCCGAACGGCAAACTGGTCAAGGTCTTCGGCACGACCGGCCTGCGGTGGTCACCCGACACCGACGCGCAGGCCGAGATCGATCGCCTCAGCCGCGCCTACGGCCTCGAGGACGTCGCACCCGTCCGCACCGCGGTACGCGGCGAGGCTCGGCGGTGCGGGGTCGGCACCGACAATGGCGACAGCGTCGTCGTCTGCACGTGGGCCGACCACGGCAGTCTCGGAACGGGCGTGTTCAGCCGCCTCGACGTCCAGGACAGCAATGCCGTCCTGACCACGCTGCGGGACCAGATCGTCACCCGGGGCGCCTAAGTCGGCGGACGACCACCGAAAGGATCCAATGCCCGGCCGGCCGGGCATGATGATGCGCACGATCCGGCGCAGGCTCTTCGCCGGCCGGGACGACGTGGGCACGTGCGCGAGCAGGAGCCGGCGCAGGAAGGAGACATCCCATGTCGTTTGGAGTCAAGCAGCCGCTTGAGTTT
>DATDJX010000184.1:0-10272 GCA_036520275.1 Asanoa sp. | reverse complement strand
ATGCCTTCGAACGCATCAGCTCGGATAGGCGCTCGCACATTCGTGGCCGAGCGGTGATGTCGCGGGCGGCATCAGGTCGGATAGGGGCGCGGTCCGTAGCAGTGGTGGGCGCGCGGGTGGATCTCGTGGCGATCATGGTGGCGGAGTACGACCCTGCGATCACGTGGCGCGCGGGGCATACGGCCGGGTCGCGCTGTTCCGCGACGACGCCGGGAACAGAGTGGGACCTGCTAGGCGGCGATCCCGGCGACGACGGCTGAGGTCAGCCGCGCCAGGTCGGCGGCCGACACCTCGACCTGCAGGCCGCGGCGGCCGGCCGAGACGTACATCGTGGACAGTGCGATCGCGGACTCGTCGACGACGATCGGCAACCGTGAGCGCTGGCCGAACGGCGAGATGCCGCCGGTCACATAACCCGTCGCCCGTTCAGCCGCGGCCGGCTCTGCCATCGCCGCCTTCTTGCCGCCCAGCGCAGCCGCGAACGCCTTCAGGTCCAGGGACGCCGCAACCGGCACGACGCCGACGGCGAGGCCTCGACCGTCCACCGTGGCAACGAGCGTCTTGAACACCCGCGCCGGATCCACGCCGAGGGCCGCCGCCACCGCCACGCCGTACGCCGGCTGGTGCGGGTCGACGTCGTACGGGTGCAGCGAGAACGCCACCTTCTGCTTGGTCAGCGTCGCGGTCGCGCGAGTGGTCCGGGGAGGTGGTTTGGCCTTGGAAGCCACGGCGCCACGCTATCCCGGCCGGCAGAGCAGCGCCGTCGGCGCTCCCGCCACCCGAGTGAGGATCAGCGACGCCGATCCGGCACCGGACAGCCGCAGGTCGCGGCGCAGCCGGGCCGGGTCGAGGGCCGAGCCGCGCTTGAGGATCTCCAGCGTGCCGATGTCGCGGTCGCGCAGCAGCCGGCGCAGCCGCTTCAACGAGAACCGCAGCACCTCGAGGACCTCGAAGCATCGGGCGTACGGGGTCGCGCGCGGCGCCTCCGCGTACACGTACGCGATCTCCGGGTCGGCCAGCGCGCCGTCGAGCGCGGCGGCGAGTTCGGCGACCAGATGTGCCCGGACCACCGCCCCGTCGGGGTCGTACAGGTAGCGCCGCACCGGGCCGACCGGTGCCGCTGCCCGTCCGGAGCCGGTCAGCTCCGCGACGGACGTCCCGCGGATGACCGTGGCCCGGCGCGGTACGGAGGCGAGCGAACCGCACCATAGGGCCGCCTCCACCACCTGCCGGTCGACGCCGACCAGCTCGACCTCCGCACCCGCCGGCACCCGGGCCTGGTCGAATCCGGGCGCCACCTTGACCACCGCGCGCGACACCCGCGCCACGAGGGCGGCGACCCAGTCCCAGGGCGGGGAGTAGGCGGCCGGGTCGAAGACCCGCCCGGTGGCGGAGCGCCGGGCCGGGTCGCAGAACACCGCGTCCACGCACGCGACGTCGAAGGACCGGGCATCACCGCAGGAGACGGTCAACCGGTCGTCCAGGCCCAGCGCGGCGGCGTTGGCCGCGGCGAGCGCTGCCGTCGCCGGATCCGCGTCGACGGCGTAGACCCGGATCCCCGAACGGGCGGCGGCGATGGCATCGGCGCCGAGGCCGCAGCCCAGGTCCGCAAGCGTACGCACGCCGGCGGCGCGCAGCCGCGCGGCGCGGCGGGCGGCCACGATCGAGCGGGTCGCCTGCTCGAGGCCGTCGCGGGTGAAGAACATCCGGATGGCATCGGGCCCGAACTTGGCGGCCGCGCGCAATCGCAGCGTGGCCTGCGTCAACGCCGAGGCGGCCAGCGCCGGCGGTATTCCGCCGGCGCGCAGGGCCGACGCCGCGACCAGCGGGTCGCCGCCGGCCAGCGGCGCCGCCGCCGCGAGCGCGGTAGCTCCCTCAGGCGTCAGCAGTGCGGCGGGATCCACCTCCGGATTGTTCCCCCGCACCCGGCTCGACCACGCAGTCGGGTCCGGGGAACACGAGGCTCTCGTGGCCGTCGGGGAAGCGCACCAGGTAGGGCGGCCGCCCCTCGCTCCCGCGGATCTCGAGGATCTGACCGATCTTGTCGCGGGCGCCGACGGTGTTGCTGTGCACGTGCAGCCGGTCGCCGATCTTCGCTTCCATATCTGCTCGCACCTCCGCGATGTTCGGGGTTCTCTGTCCCACCATGAGGCATGCGGCGCGGCTGCGGAAGGGAACGCCCGAGGAGTTGGCACTCTCCTTGACGGAGTGCTAGCCGCGGCATAACCTGCCTCTTAGCACTCTCCCCAGGAGGGTGCCAACGCCAGGCGATCCGGCACCCGCGACGACGGACCCGTCCTGGTGGTATGAGGCAGACGAAACTGATACCCCAGGAGGGTATGCCCGTGACTACCGCGACCAAGGTTGCGATCAAGCCGCTCGAGGACCGGATCCTCGTCCAGGCGAACGAGGCCGAGACGACCACGGCGTCGGGCATCGTGATTCCCGACACCGCCAAGGAGAAGCCGCAGGAGGGCACCGTCCTCGCTGTCGGCCCGGGACGCATCGACGACAACGGCAACCGTATCCCGCTCGATGTCAAGGTCGGCGACACGGTCATCTACTCGAAGTACGGCGGCACCGAGGTCAAGTGGCAGGGCGAGGAGTACCTGGTGCTCTCCGCCCGCGATGTCCTGGCCGTCATCGAGAAGTGATCATCTGATCCAGTCGCCGGCGCCCCGGTCCGGAAATCCGGGCCGGGGCGCCCGCGCGTGAAGGGACATACATGGCGAAGATTCTGAGCTTCTCGGACGAGGCCCGACACCTGCTCGAGCACGGCGTCAACAAGCTCTCCGACACGGTCAAGGTCACCATCGGGCCGCGCGGGCGCAACGTGGTGCTCGACAAGAAGTTCGGCGCTCCGACGATCACCAACGACGGCGTGACCATCGCCAAGGAGATCGAGCTCACCAACCCGTACGAGAACCTGGGCGCGCAGCTTGTCAAGGAGGTCGCGACCAAGACCAACGACATCGCGGGCGACGGCACCACCACGGCGACCGTCCTGGCCCAGGCGATGATCCGCGAGGGCATGCGCAACGTAGCCGCGGGCGCCGGCCCGAGCGGCCTCAAGCGCGGCATCGAGAAGGCCGCCGAAGCGGTCTCCAAGGCACTGCTCGACAAGGCGGTAGACGTGGCCGACCGCGCCGCCATCGCCAACGTCGCGACGATCTCCGCACAGGACGCCACGATCGGCACCCTGATCGCCGAAGCGATGGAGAAGGTGGGCCGCGACGGCGTCATCACCGTCGAGGAGGGGTCGACCCTCGCCACCGAGCTCGAGGTCACCGAGGGTCTGCAGTTCGACAAGGGCTTCGTGTCACCGCACTTCGTGACCGACCCCGAGGCGCAGGAGGCCGTGCTGGACGACCCTTACATTCTCGTCGCCACCTCGAAGATCTCGGCCATCGAAGACCTGCTCCCGTTGCTGGAGAAGGTGCTGCAGGCCAACAAGCCGCTGCTCATCATCGCCGAGGACGTCGAGGGCCAGGCCCTCGCGACCCTGGCGGTCAACGCGATCCGCAAGACCCTCAAGGTCGCCGCGGTCAAGGCCCCCGGGTTCGGCGACCGGCGCAAGGCGATGCTGCAGGACATCGCCATCCTCACCGGCGCCTCGGTGGTCGCACCCGAGCTGGGCTACAAGCTCGACCAGGTGGGCACGGAGGTCCTCGGCACCGCGCGGCGCGTGGTGGTCGACAAGGACACCACCACGATCGTCGACGGCGGGGGCAAGTCGTCCGAGGTGGCGGAACGGATCGCGCAGATCCGTAAGGAGATCGAGGCCTCCGACTCCGACTGGGACAAGGAGAAGCTCGCCGAGCGGCTCGCGAAGCTGTCCGGCGGGATCGCGGTGATCAAGGCCGGCGGCGCGACCGAGGTCGAGCTCAAGGAACGCAAGCACCGCATCGAAGACGCGATCTCGGCTACGAAGGCGGCGGTCGAGGAGGGTACGGTGCCCGGTGGCGGCGCCGCTCTCGTCCAGATCGTCGCGGTGCTCGACGGCGACCTCGGCCTCACCGGCGACGACAAGACCGGCGTCTCGATCGTCCGCAAGGCGCTGGACGAGCCGCTGCGCTGGATCGCGGAGAACGCCGGCGAGGACGGCTATGTCGTGGTGGCGAAGGTGCGCGGCATGAGCTGGGGCACCGGCCTCGACGCCAACACCGGCGGCTTCGTCGACCTGGCCGGCGCCGGCATCATCGACCCGGTCAAGGTGACCCGCAACGCGGTCACCAACGCCGCTTCGATCGCCGGCCTGCTGCTCACCACGGAGAGCCTCGTGGTCGAAAAGCCGGCCCGGCCCGAGCCGGCCGAGGCCGGCCACGGGCACGGCCACGGCGGCCACGGTCACCAGCACGGCCCGGGCTTCTGACGCCGGCCGTACGCGCGCACCAAGGTCCGCGCGGTCCCGTAGGGGCCGCGCGGATCTTTCTTTGTGGTTACGGCTGTCCGGCGCGCTACCGGTTCGCGCCACGAGGACTGAGACTTGGTGCGTGGACAAGTCGCGCGTGTACGGCGCGCTGGCGGGCATCGCCGCGGCCGCCGCCGCGGTCGGCATCGCCGAGCTCGTCGCGGTCGGTACGGGCGCCCGGTCGGCCCCGCTCATCGCCGTCGGCGGCGTGGTGGTCGACTCCGTGCCCGAGTCGCTCAAGTCGTTCGCGATCTCGCTGTTCGGCACGCACGACAAGACGGCCCTGCTGATCGGCACGGGTGTGCTGCTGGCCGCGTTCGCCGCGCTGATCGGCGTGGTCGCCGTGCGCAACCTCGCGTACGGCTTCGCCGGCATCGGCGTGTTCGCGGCCGTCGGCGTGGCCGCCGCGCTGACCCGGCCGCACGCCGGGTTGGCCGCCACACTGCCGTCGCTGATCGGCGCGATCGCCGCCGCGGCCGTCCTCTGGTTCTTCGTCGAGGACCCGCTCACGCTGTTCGCCGGCTCGCCGGACGGCGCGCCGGCGCGGGAACGGGTCTCACCGGGCCCGGCGTCCGACTGGGCCCGCGACGTCCGTGCCGGCATCCCCCTCCACGATCATGGCGTTCCCAAGGTCGCCAGGAACGATCGAGGACGGCACGATCGTGGCGGGGGATGGCCGGCGGACCGGCGGCGCTTCCTCACCGGTATCGCCGTCGTGGTCGGCGCGGCGGCGGTCAGTGGCCTCGCGGGTCGCTGGTTCTCCGGCCGGCGCAGCGTGGCCGGGGCCCGGTCCGAGGTGGCGCTGCCCACGCCGGCGGCTCCGGCGCCGACCGTGCCGCCCGGCGCCGATCTCAACCTCGCGCAGCTCACCCCGTACGTGACGTCGAACGCCACGTTCTACCGGATCGACACCGCCCTCGTCGTGCCGCAGGTCGACCCCGCCACCTGGCAGCTGCGCATCCACGGCAGGGTCCGCAACCCGATCACGCTGACCTTCGCCGACCTGCTTAAGCGGCCCATGGTCGAGCGGTACGTCACGCTCGCCTGCGTCAGCAACGAGGTCGGCGGCGACCTGATCGGCAACGCGCTGTGGCTCGGCACCCCGGTCAAGGACCTGCTCGACGAGGCCGGCCCGCTCGACGGCGCCGACCAGGTCGTGGGGCGCTCGGTCGACGGGTTCACCTGCGGCACGCCGACCGCGGTGCTGACCGACGGGCGGGACGCGCTGCTGGCTGTCGGCATGAACGGCGAGCCGCTGCCGATCGAGCACGGCTTCCCGGCGCGGGTCGTCGTGCCCGGCCTGTACGGCTACGTCTCCGCCTGCAAATGGGTCAGCGAGCTGGAGCTGACGAGCTTCGCCGACTTCGACGCCTACTGGGTGCCGCGCGGCTGGTCGGCGCAAGCCCCGATCAAGACCGAGTCGCGCATCGACACCCCGCGCGGGCGCAACAACCTGACCGCCGGCCCGGTCATGGTGGCCGGCGTGGCGTGGGCGCAGCACCGCGGCATCCGCAAGGTCGAGGTGCAGGTCGACGACGGACCGTGGAACGCGGCCACGCTCGCCCAGGCAGTCTCGATCGACACCTGGGTGCAGTGGTCCTGGCGATGGGACGCTCCCCGCGGCGACCACCGGCTCCGCGTGCGGGCGACGGACGCGACCGGGGAGACCCAGCCGTCGCAACCCAGCCCGCCCGAACCGAACGGCGCGCAGGGCTGGCACACCGTGTCCGTCACGGTGGCGTGACGGTCCGTACCGGATCCCGTGCGGGAGACGCACACGATGTCCGTCATCCACCGCGCACCGTGACCGGAACGTCGCGCACATCGCTTGACAGGGCGTGACCACGTGTCGCGCCACCGACGTGCGGGGACCCGTTTCGCGGGGCCGATCGTCGGTTGGTCAGCTCGCTTGGCGCTGCACCTCGGGCATCCGGCGCTGGGTGGGCACCGCCGACTTGTGGGGCTGCCCCAGCCGCGCCTCGAGCCGGTCGACGTCCACCGTGGTCTGTCGACGGTCGGCGAGGTCCTCCCAGCCGACCGCGAGAAGGCGCAGCCGCTCGGACTCGCTGAAGCCGCCCCAGACGCCGTACGGCTCGCGCACCGAGAGGGCGTGCGCCGCGCACTGCTCGCGGACCGGGCACGTCCTGCAAACGGTCTTCGCCTTGGTCTCCCGGCGGTTGCGCGAAGAACCGCGCTCACCGTCCGGATGGAAGAACTGGGCGCTGTCGTGTCCGCGGCAGGCTCCGAGCCGTTGCCAATCCCAACGATCGTCGATGGGCCCGGGCAGTCTGCGTACGTTGGACACGGCGCCCCTCCTTCCCCGCGGCGGCCGCGCCGCTGTGAGCGTGGCCCTGCGATACCCGCGCCGCAGCCGCCTCACACCACTCCGATCCATTCATTGCGACGGCATGCCGCGCGGGCCCGGCGAACTGTCCGGAAGTCTCCCGTTCTTTCGCGAAAGGGGGTAATGATCTCGCCTTCCCATGGTCTTCTGCTCTGAGGAGAGGAGGATCGCCGTGCGTACTGTCCTCGTATGCGTTCGCACCTCGCTGGCCGCGCAGAACATCGCGGGCGCGGCGGCGCGACTCGGCGTGACAGCCGCGGTCCGCACCGCCGTCTCGGAGCTCGATGTGCTGCGGCAGCTGTCCGAGCGACCCGCTGACGTCGTGCTGGCGGACACGGCGACGACCCGGCCGGACACGGTCGGATTCACTCAACGCGTGCTCGCCCGGGCGCCGGGCGCGGTGATCGTGCTCTTCGGGTCGGAGGATGCGCGGACCGCGGCGGCCGCCGTCGTCGCCGGCGCCCGCGGCCTGATCCAGGGCGGAGACCACGACCTGGTCAGCGTCGTCGCCAAGGCGCTGCTCCTGCTCTGCGTCTCCGGGCGGCAGCCCGCCGCCATGGCCGGACTGTCCGGGGGGACGGCCGCCGGGACCCCCCCGGGATCCGTGCGCCTGCCCGGCCCCGCACCCCACCGACCGCACGGTGTCGGCTCGCCCGCGCCCGGACGCCACGACCCGGTCCCCGCGGTCGTGCCCGCTCAGCGCGGCGATGAAGGCACCGGTGTCGACCTGCGCGGCGGCGCCGATCCGCGGTACGGACCGCTGCCCGACCCGCCCGACAACACGGCGGCCGGGCGCTTCCCGGTGGAGGAGCCGGTCGGCCGGCGCACCGCGCTCACCGAGCGCGAGCTGCAGGTGCTGCGCGGCATGGCCGACGGCAAGAGCAACGCCGAGATCGGCCGCGAGCTGTTCGTATCCGAGGACACCGTGAAGACGCACGCCCGGCGCCTGTTCCGCAAGCTGGGTGCCCGCGACCGGGCGCATGCCGTGGCCGTCGGGTTCCGCTCGGGTCTGGTGGCCTGACGGATAAGTGCGCGAAGGGGTCGGTCCGGCCGTCCCTTCACTCGTCGTCGGTGCCCTCGGACAGCGTGTCGTGGACGCCGTCGGCGTAGCCGCGCGCGTACTCCCACGTGACGTAGTGGTCCGGATCGGGGTCGAAGGCCGGCTCGTGCACCCGGGGCCGCCCGGAGGTGAGCAGGTGACGCAGGTTGCCGCGGAGCAGGTCCCAGTCGAAGTAGTGCGGCTCGTGGCAGTCTTCGCACTCGATCACGAGCCCGCGGATGCCGATCGGTCCGAGCAGCGCCTGGTAGATCTCGAGGTCGTTGAGGTCGTCGAGCACATCCTGCCGCTCGACCTCGCTCAGCGGGTCGAGTGAACCGTCGTCGTCGGCGTCGTCGAGGCCCGCGGACGGGTCGACCGGGTCGCCATTGAACGGGTCGATGGGCTCGTCGTGCACCCTTCCACCGTAGTCGCTAGCAGGCCCGGTGCGCCTGCCTGGCGCCAGTCCACGGGTAGGATGGGCCATCGCGCCGCTGAGGGGGACCAACCGTGGACAACACGCCAGCCGTCGACCGTGCGAGTGTCTTCGAGTCGGCCCGTCAGGTGCCGCTCGGCCTGACCTACGACGACGTGTTGCTGCAACCCGGCGAAAGCGACGTCGTGCCCAGTCAGGTCGACACCTCCACCCGACTGACCCGGCAGGTCTCGCTGCGCATCCCGCTGGTGTCCAGCGCGATGGACACGGTCACCGAGGCACGGATGGCGATCGCCATGGCACGCAACGGCGGCATCGGCGTGCTGCACCGCAACCTGTCCATGGAAGACCAGGCGCTGCAGGTCGATCTCGTGAAGCGCTCCGAGGCCGGCATGATCACGAACCCGGTCACCTGCGGCCCCGACGACACTCTCCGCGACGTCGACGCGCTGTGCGGACGCTACCGCATCTCCGGCGCCCCGGTGGTCGACGCGTCCGGCGCCCTCGTCGGCGTCGTGACCAACCGCGACATGCGGTTCGTGTCCGACGGCGACACGCCGGTGCGCCAGATCATGACACCGATGCCCCTTATTACTGCGCCGGTCGGGGTTTCCAAGGCCGACGCGCTCGCCTTGTTGCGGATCCACAAGGTCGAGAAGCTTCCGCTGGTCGACGGCAACGGCCGGCTGCGCGGCCTGATCACGGTCAAGGACTTCACCAAGAGCGAGCAGTACCCGCACGCGACCAAGGACGACGCCGGCCGGCTGCGGGTCGCCGCCGCGGTCGGCGTTGGTGAAGACGCCTACAAGCGCGCCCGGCTGCTCGTCGACGCCGGCGTCGACGTGCTCATGGTCGACAGCGCACACGGTCACAGCCGCAACGTGATCGAGATGGTGGCGCGGCTCAAGCGGGAGACCGCCGTCGAGGTCGTGGGCGGCAACATCGCGACGTACGCGGGCGCGAAGGCGCTCGTTGACGCGGGTGCCGACGCAGTGAAGGTCGGTGTCGGGCCGGGTGCGATCTGCACGACCCGGGTCGTCGCCGGCGTCGGCGTGCCACAGGTGACGGCGATCATGGAGGCGACCCGGGCGGCGCAGCCGACCGGCGTGCCGGTGATCGGCGACGGCGGGATCCAGTACTCGGGCGACATCGCCAAGGGTCTCGTCGCGGGCGCATCCACGGTGATGCTGGGCAGCCTGCTCGCCGGTTGCGAGGAGAGCCCGGGCGAGCTGATCTTCATCAACGGCAAACAGTTCAAGTCCTACCGCGGCATGGGCTCGCTCGGCGCGATGCAGTCGCGCGGGCAGGCCCGGTCCTACTCCAAGGACCGCTACTTCCAAGACGACGTGCTCAGCGAAGACAAGCTCGTGCCGGAGGGCGTCGAGGGCCACGTGCCCTACCGGGGCGCGCTGGCCCAGGTGGCCCACCAGCTGGTCGGCGGCCTGCGGGCCGCGATGGGCTACGTCGGTGCCGCGACCATTTCCGAGCTGCACCGTCGTGGCCAACTGATCCGGGTCACCGCGGCCGGACTCAAGGAGAGCCACCCCCACGACATCCAGATGACCGTCGAGGCACCCAACTACCACACCCGTTAGGAGTCACCCCGTGCGTGACGTGGTCGAGATCGGGTTGGGCAAGACCGCTCAGCGCGGTTACCACCTCGACGACATCGCGATCGTGCCGAGCCGCCGCACACGCGACGTCGACGACGTCTCGACCGCCTGGCAGCTCGACGCGTACCCCTTCAAGATCCCATGCGTGGCGCACCCGTCCGACGCCACGATGAGTCCCGCGACGGCGGTGGCGTTGGGCCGTCTCGGGGGCCTGGGCGTGCTCAACGTCGAGGGCCTGTGGACCCGCTACGAGGATCCCCGCAAGGTCCTCGAGGAGCTCGCGGGGCTCGACGGAGACTCGCCCGCGACGCGCCGGCTGCAGGAGGTATACGCCGAGCCGATCCGCCCCGAGCTCATCGCCGAGCGGGTGCGCGAGATGCGCGAGGGCGGCGTCACGGTAGCCGTCCGCGTGTCGCCGCAGCACACGCTCGC
>DATDJX010000183.1:0-2119 GCA_036520275.1 Asanoa sp. | reverse complement strand
CCAACCCGCTTGACCGCCGCCATCACGGTGGCCGAGCCCGGCCGGCCGTGAGCGGAGGGGCGCGGGCCGCTGATGAGGACCCACCCGATCCGGCCGCGCGCGACGTCGCCTGCGAACGCGGCGACCGTCATATGGCTCTCTCGGCCGGAGAACCCTCCGACGCCGGCGAGAGGGGCGCCGGTGTGGATGATCAACCGGGCGGTCGCGCCGGCCTGTCGCGAGACGGCGAGGGTGCCGTGGCCGTGGGCGCGGATGTACCTGAGCGCCACCCTGATCTCCCGGCCCTTGCCGGCCGCGCTCGCGGCGGTGCCGGCGTCGCCACCGCCACCGGCGACGACGTTCGCCGCCGCCGCATCCCCGGCCGAGCCGCCGGCGGGGAAGGTCGCGTTCGCCGGGTGCCCGAGCGTCTGGTACGACCAGGTCGCCGGCGCGATCAGGAGCAGGGCCAGCCCCGCCGCCAGCGCGGCGGTCCGGACCCGGCCGCGATCGAGCCCCGCCAGCACCACCGCCGCGGCAGAGACGCCGCCGAGCAGGACGACGGGCAACCACCGGAGCTCGCCCGGGTGGTCGTGCAGGACAACTACGGACGACACGAGGCCCCCGACGAGCGCGAGCGGCGTGATCACGCGGCCCGGCCAGTCGGAGCGCAGGGCGAGCGCGGCGCCGGCGCCGACCAGCAGCGCCGTGAACGGCGCAAGCAGCGAGACGTAGTACGGGTGGAAGATCCCGTGCGCCTGGCTGAACGCCACCGCGATCGTGGCGAACGAGCCGCCGGCGGCGATGAGCCAACCGGTGCGCGGGTCAGCCCTGCGCAGGCGCGTGGCGACGGCGATCCCGATGCCCGCGACGAGCGCGAATCCGAGCAGCCAGCCGGCCTGGCCGCCGAGGCTCTGGTCGAGCAGGCGCAGCGGCCCGCTTGCGCCCCCGAAGGGGCCGTGGACGCCGCTCGTGGGCCCGCCCGCCTGGCCGACCAGGCGGCCGAGGCCGTTGTAGCCGAACATCAGGGACCAGATGCTGTTGTCGGCCGTGCCCCCGACCCAGGGTCGCTGGGACGCCGGCGTGAGAGCGACGTACAGGGGCCACGCGCCGCCGACCACGACCATCGCGGCGCCGCCCGCGACCAGCGACCGTACCGCCGCGGCCGTGCCGCGCGGGGAGACCCAGAGCCACGCCGCGGCCAGCGCCGGGACCACGAGCAGAGCGGCGGCCATCTTCGTCTCGAAGCCGAGGCCGATGGCGACGCCGGAGAGCACGAGCCAGCGCGTGCGCCCGTCCTCGAGGCCGCGCACGACCAGCCACAGGGCAGAGACGGAGCACAGGATCAGCAGGGCGTCGGGGTTGTTGTGGCGCCAGATCGCCACGCTCACGGGCGTCAGCGCGAGCACCAGCCCGGCGACGAGCCCGGCGGCACGTCCGAAGCACCTCCGCGCGACGTCGTAGGTCAGCGCGACGGCGGCGATTCCCATCAGCGCCTGCGGAACGAGGATGCTCCAGGGCGACAGCCCGAACGCGCGCACCGATAGCGCCTGCACCCACAACGCGAGCGGCCCCTTGTCGACGGTCATCACGCCGGCCGCGTCGAACGAGTTGTAGAAGAACAGATGCCAGCCGCCGCTCATCGAGCGGTCCGCCGCGCTGTAGAACACGTTGGCGTAGCCGTTCGTGTCGAGTGACCACAGGTTGAGGATCCCGGCGACCGCGAGCAGCAGGGCGAGCCCCGCACGCGGAAGCGTCACCACGCGCGTCGCGATCGAGGCGGCCCGGCGAATCGGAAGCGCAGGTGACGGGGCGCCACGAAGCGTCGAGGCGCTCACCTCATCCTCGGCTCTCCGTCCGTCTCCGCAAGGCGTCCCACGGGGCCACCGTCACCGGCCCCTTCCGCTCGGCGCTGCCGTGGCTTTGACGGCGCCCGGCGCGCTCCGCGCGGAGGAGCGCGACGGCGGGAACGATGGCCAGCGCCGCCATGCCCGCCGCCCACAGGAACGTGTGGCCGAACGCGGTCGCCAGCGGTCCGCTGACCTGCACGCGCGCTGCCGCCGGCACCGGGGCGAGCAGCGCTCCCGCTCCGCCCCCCGCTGCCGGACGGGCGGCGGCGCTCTCGTGCTGGAGAACCACGGCA
>DATDJX010000182.1:0-3578 GCA_036520275.1 Asanoa sp. | reverse complement strand
CTCGATGTTGTCGATCGTGAGGCTGGTCTGTGCCTCGATGTCCTCGCCGGCGACCTTGCCGTCGGGGCCGATCGGCCCGGTGCCGGACACGAAGACGAAGCCGCCGGCCTGCCACCCCTGGGAGTAGGCGCCGAGCGGCGGCGCACCCCGCTCGGCGCGGATCATGCGCTTGCCCATCCGCCCTCCTCGTCGTCACGCGTGCACGGCGGCGCGGCCACGCACGGTCTGCTGGATGAACGCGGTCACGTCGGCGACCAGGCCGAGCATCCGTTCGAAGTCGTCGTCCGGGGTGGTGAGCGGCGGCTTGAACTTCAGGACGTTGCCGTCGATGCCGCCGAACTGGCAGAGCAGGCCGTGGTCGACCGCCCAGCGCCACGCCTCGGCGCACGCGGCCGTCGCCACGGTCTTGCGTTCGCGGTCGAGCACGTAGTCGACCCCGACGAACAGTCCGGGACCGCGCACGTCGCCGACGACGTCGTAGCGGTCGGCGAGCTCGCGGAAGGACGCGGTGGCGCGGGCGCCGAGGTCGCGGGCGCGCTCGACCAGGCGGCCGTCCTCCACGACGTCGAGGACGGCCATGCCCGCGGCGGCCGCGAGCGGCTGGTTCATGAACGTGAGGATGTTCCAGGGCTCGGCCTCGACCGCCTCGGTGACCAGCCCGTCGCGGACGACCAGCGCGCCGATCGGCACCCCGCCGCCGATCCCTTTGCCGGCGACGAGCAGGTCGGGCGCCACGTCGAACAGCTCGCACGCCCACATCGCGCCGCAGCGGCCCATGCCGGTCTGGATCTCGTCGACGATCAGCAGCACACCGCGTTCGCGGCAGGCGCGCTGGACTTCGCGGTAGTACCCGGGCGGGAAGACGACGTGCCCGCCAGGGCCCTGGACGACCTCCATGACTAGCGCGGCGACCTGCTGGTAGCCGCCGTCCAGCGCGTTCTCGAGCGCGCCGACCGACGCCTGCCATGCGTCCGGCCCGTCGCCGAGCGGGTTGCGGTAGGTGTCGGCGTTGGGGACCTGCCGGAACGTCGGCCAGCGCACCGCACCGGGGAACCAGGCGCGGTCGGGCGCGATCCCGGCCAGGCTCATGGTGGCCAGCGACATGCCGTGGTAGGCGCCGTGCAGCGACAGGATCTCGGTGCGGCCGGTCACCCGCATCGCCAGCTTCACCGCCGCCTCGATCGCGTCGCCGCCGCCGGCGAGCAGGGCGGTCCTGGTCAGCCCCGGCGGCGTCACGCCGGCCAGGCGCGCGCAGTAGGCGATCACGGCGTCGCTCTGGTGCAGGATGTTGGTGGTCGGCAGCTTCGCCATCTGCTCGGCCACCGCGGCCGCGACCCGCGGGTTGGCGTGGCCGACCATCGCCGGCCCGGCAGAGCCCGACATGGTGTCGAGGTACTCGCGCCCGTCGGCGTCCCAGAGGCGCGCGTTGTCGCCGCGCGTGAAGATCACGCAGCGGTCGCGCTGCAGCGAGTGCAGCACGAACTGACTTGAGGCCGTCGCGAGATCGGCAGGGTCCACGTCGCGCCCGTCAGGTCCGCAGTCCGCGGGCGGCGACCGTCCAGACGGTCTCGACCCGCCCGCCTCGGACGCCGACGATCTCGTTGGTGAGGTTGGCGCAGGTGCAGGCGTGGAACGGGTAGAAGCGGATCTTCTCGCCAAGCTCGACCGGCTCGTCGGCCCTGGCCATGCCGTGCTCCTCGGTGAGCTGGTCGACGTAGACGCGGCGGTCGACCGCCCTGGCGATGTCCGGGGCGTTCATCTTGGTGCCGCCGACGACGCCGCGGTCGCCGCTGAACGTCTTGGAGCCGCCGTCGATGGTGAGCCGGCCTCCGGTGCGCTGGCTGACCACCGTGCACAGCGCCGAGAGGGCGAGCTGGTCGGAGGTGGCGGTGCCCGAGCCCAGGTGCATGAGGTCGTAGAAGACGTAGGTGCCGGCGCGCGCCTCGGTGACGCCGGGGACCTCGGCGACCCATTTGGCGGTGAACGTGCCGCCGGCGGTGAGCTCGCGGACCTCGAAGCCGCCGGCGCGCAGCTTGTCGGCGATGGTGACGAGCAGGAGACCCTCGTCGTGCCCGGCGTCCTCGGGGCCGGGTGCGCCCTCGTACCAGATGCCGCGGTGGGTGGTGAGGCCGTCGAACTCGACGCCTGGCAGGCCGACGATGGTCCGGGCGAGCCGCTCGATCTCGCCGATCTCAGCCATCGGGATGCCGCCGCGGTGCATCCCAGAGTCCACGTCGATCTGCAGGTTGACGGTGACATCCGCGGCGGTGGCCGCCTCGGACGCCTGCCGGACGGCGGTCTCGTTGTCGCAGTTGACGGTCAGCTTGACGCCGCCGGCGGCCATGGCCGCGATGCGGCGCCACTTCTGCGGGCCGAGCACCGGGTAGGCGATGCAGACGTCGTCGATGCCGGCGGCGACGAACGGCTCCGCCTCGCTCGGCTTGGCGCAGATGATCCCCCGCGCGCCCGCCGCGACCTGCATGCGGGCGATGTCGGGGATCTTGTGGGTCTTGATGTGGGGTCGGAACCTAACCTGGTGGCGGTCCATGAGCGCCTGCCAGTCGGCGATGTTGCGCTCCAGCCGGTCGAGGTCGCAGAGGATCGAAGGTGTATCCAGGTTGCTGACGGTCTCACCGGCAGCCGGCACTGGCTGCGCGTCCGACCTGGCATGGAAAGCTGCCAATCTGGCCTCCGACCAGCACAGGAGCCCGCGTTGCCCGACGGATCCGGCAGCGGCTCCAGCCGCGAAAAATGTATGCAGCTTGCCAAACGGTGTCAATACCGGTTGCCATGCTTCCCGGTCCGACCCGTGGTCGGAAGGCCGACCTGCGCGCCGGCGGCGCTACGCGCCGCGCTCGAGCCGCTCCTTACTGAGCATGACGGACGGCGGCGAAGGAAATGTGACCGATGGTGGAAGGACATATGCGGGATCGCCGCGGCGCGGCTTGGTTACTTGTAGCCGAGCGCGCCGGCCCGCGCCTTGGTCACGTTGCGCTTGGCGGCCTTGACCTGCTTCTGCGTGGCCATCTCGGTCCTCTCCTCCAACGTCTGACGATCCGGTCCGAACTGCGCCGGCTCTCACCTGCATCGATCGCCGTCGGGTACCCCTTGAGCGGTTGCGCACACGTCGGGCCTGTTGCAGCTGGTCAGGAGGGTCCGGCCGCTCGCGCCTGGCGCACAGCCTCGGCCGCGCCGCCGGTCCACGGCTCGCCGTGACCGGGAAGCAGCACCTCGGCCGGGAGGCCGTCCAGGACGTCCAGCGACCGGATCGCCTGCGGCGTGTCGCGGTTGAGGCCCGACGGCATCACCTGCGGGCCGGGCCGGCCGGTCAGCGGGTTCCAGGTCGCCAGCGTGTCACCGGTGAGCAGCACCCGCCGCCGCTCCAGCAGCACCGCGGCGCTGCCAGGGGTGTGGCCCGGCGCGTACACCACCCGGGGTCGTCCCGGCAGGTCCAGCGTCTCCCCGTCGGCGAAGGTCGACACCTCCTTGACGGGGACGATCCTGGTGGCGCCCCGGCGCGCCAACGAGAACAGGGTGCGGTAGAACGCGCCTCGCAGCAGGTAGGAGGTGGTCCTGCC
>DATDJX010000181.1:0-10611 GCA_036520275.1 Asanoa sp. | reverse complement strand
ATGCACAGGCCGATCACGTCGACCTCGCTCCAGGTCTGCCGCACGAGGTCGTTGAGCCGCTCGCCGAGCAGCGTGCGGGGACGGTGCAGTCCGGGCGTGTCGACCAGGACGAGCTGCGCGTCGGGCTTGTGTAGGACGCCCCGGACGACGTGTCGGGTGGTCTGCGGCTTCTCCGACGTGATGGCGATCTTCTGCCCGACGATCGCATTGGTCAATGTGGACTTGCCGGCGTTGGGCCGCCCGACGAAGCACGCGAACCCGGCCCGGTAAGGCCCCGTCTCGCGACTCACCGTCACCTCACCCCGCCGATCTTGCGCTTATCTCGGCGAATTGCCCGGATTGGGCCATGACAACTGCAAGATCGGCGGGAGGGCGGGTCACTCGACCACCGTGCCGAGCAGGGTGCCGTCGGGGGCGGCGACGTGGATCGGCGCGTCGGCAGCGAGGTCGCGCACGGCCGCGTGGCCCGCACCGTCCAACGTGGAGGCCTCGGTGACGACGGCGGCGGCTTCGAGTCGCGCGGCGCCGGCCGCGGCTGCCTGGGCGACGGCCAGCTGGAGCGCGGTCATGGTCAACGTCGGTAGCGCCACGCTCGCGCCCGCGTACGTGCGACCGTCCTGGTCGCGTACGGCCGCGCCCTCGACCGCGCCGGCGCGGGCCCGAGCGCCACGCGCGAGGGTGACCAGCTTGATGTCCTCCGCGCTGAGCGCGCCGGTCCGGGTGGGTGCCGCGCGGTCAGACATCGGCGTGCTGCCTCTCGTCGTCGTTCTGCTCCTGCTCGGCGCCATCTTCGCCGGCGATCCGGCGGACCAGCACCGAGTCGATGCGGTTGCGCCGGCCGGCGGTGCCCTCGGCGGTGAGCAGCAGCCCGTCGACGGTGGCCTCCGCGCCCGGGATCGGCACCCGGCCCAGCGCCTGGGCGAGCAGGCCGCCGACCGTCTCCACCTCGTCGGTGGGCAGGTCCACGTCGAACAGCTCGCTCAGGTCTTCGATCGGCACGCGCGCGGCGACCCGTACCGATCCGTCGTCGAGCTTCTGGATCGGCGGTCGCTCGTCGTCGTACTCGTCGGTGATCTCCCCGACGATCTCCTCGAGGATGTCTTCGATCGTGACCAGGCCGGCCGTGCCGCCGTACTCGTCGACGACGATCACCAGGTGGGTGCGCGCCGCCTGCATCTCGGAGAGCAGGTCGTCGACCGGCTTGGACTCGGGCACGAACGTCGCGCCGCGCATGATCTCCGCCACCGGCAGGTCGTCTGCCTCCGGGTTGCCCTGGCTGCGGCGGACGGTGTCCTTGAGGTAGATGATGCCGAGCACGTCGTCGACGCTCTCGCCGATCACCGGGATCCGGGAGAAGCCGGAGCGCAGGAACAGCAGCATCGCCTGGCGCAACGTCTTGGTGCTCTCGATCCACACCATGTCGGTGCGCGGCACCATGACCTCGCGCGCGATCGTGTCGCCGAGCGCGAACACCGAATGGATCATCTGCCGCTCGCCGCTCTCCACGACCCCGCGCTGCTCGGCCAGGTCGACCAGCTCGCGCAGCTCGACCGTGGTCGCGAACGGCCCCTCCCGGAAGCCGCGTCCCGGTGTCACCGCGTTGCCGATGAGGATCAGCAGCGAGGCGAGCGGGTTGAGGGCACGGCCGAGCCAGCGCACGAGCGGCGCGGTGGCGCGGCCGACGGCGTACGCGTTCTGCCGCCCGATCGTGCGGGGGGCCACGCCGACCACGACGAAGCTGACGACGGTCATGGACCCGGCCGTGACCAGCGCGGCCATCCAGCCGGCGCCCCAGGTGTCGACCGCGACGAGGGCGACGAGGGTGGTCGCGGTCAGCTCGCAGAGCAGCCGCAGCAGCAGGAGCAGGTTGATGTGGCGTACGGCGTCGGAGGCGACGATCTGCAGCGTACGGGCGCCGCGCACGCCCTCCCTGGCCAGCTCCCCGGCGCGGGCCGGGCTGACCGCGCCCAACGCCGAGTCGGTCATCGCGAAGAAGCCGGCCAGCACGACGAGGCCGGCGGCGAAGATCAGGAGCTGCAGGTCGGGAAGGCCCGCTCCCGCTTCGTGCGGGGTCACCGCGTGCGCGCCGCCCGCCAGCTGGCGAGCAGCCGGGACTGCAGGTCGAACATCTCCCGCTCCTCGTCGGGCTCGGCGTGGTCGTAGCCGAGCAGGTGCAGGACGCCGTGGACGGTCAACAGGTGCAGCTCGTCGGCCGGCGAGTGGCCGGCCGTCGCGGCCTGCTTCGCGGCAACCTCCGGGCAGAGCACGATGTCGCCCAACAGCGCGGGCTCGCCGCCGCTGACCTCGCCCGGCCCGTGGTCGACGCTGCCCTCGTCCATGGGGAACGCCAGCACGTCGGTCGGACCGTCGCCGCCCATCCAGCGATGGTTGAGCTCGGTCATGTAGTCGACGTCGACGAGCAGCACCGACAGCTCGGCGAGCGGGTTGACGCCCATCTCGTCGAGCGCGTGCCTGGCCACGGCCAGGACGGCGTCGGTGTCGACCTCGGCGCCCGACTCGTTGGCGATCTCGATGGACATGTCTGCTCCCCCGCTCAGCGACGCCGGGCGGCGCGGTTGCCGTGCGCGCTCCGGCCCGGCACGGCGTGGACGCCGCGCTCGTCGCGCTCGGCGTCCCAGCGCCCGTAGGCGTCGACGATGTCGGTGACCAGCCTGTGTCGCACCACGTCACCGCTGTTGAGCTGAGCGAAGTGGATGTCCTCGACTCCCTCGAGGATGTCGCGCACCACGCGCAGGCCGCTCTGCGAGCCGCCCGGCAGGTCGACCTGGGTGATGTCGCCGGTCACCACGATCTTGGAGCCGAACCCGAGGCGGGTCAGGAACATCTTCATCTGCTCGGGCGTCGTGTTCTGCGCCTCGTCGAGGATGATGAAGGCGTCGTTGAGCGTGCGGCCGCGCATGTAAGCCAGCGGGGCGACCTCGATCGTGCCGGCGGCCATCAGCTTCGGGATCGAGTCGGGGTCGAGCATGTCGTGCAGCGCGTCGTAGAGCGGTCGCAGGTATGGGTCGATCTTCTCGTAGAGCGTGCCTGGCAGGAAACCGAGCCGCTCGCCGGCCTCGACCGCCGGGCGGGTCAGGATGATCCGGTTCACCTGCTTGGCCTGCAGCGCCTGGACCGCCTTGGCCATCGCCAGGTAGGTCTTGCCCGTACCCGCCGGCCCGATCCCGAACACGACGGTGTGCTGGTCGATCGCGTCGACGTAGCGCTTCTGCCCCAGCGTCTTGGGGCGGATGGTGCGCCCGCGGCGGGAGAGGATGTTGAGGGTCAGCACGTCGGCCGGCCGCTCGGCCGTGTTTTGCTCGAGCATGCCGACGGTGCGTCGCACGGAGTCGGTGGTCAGCGTCTCGCCCTTCTGGATCAGCTCGAGAAGCTCGGTGAAGAGGCGCTCGGCCTGCGCGTTGTCGGCCGGGGCCCCGGTGATCGTGATCTCATTGCCGCGCACATGGACGTCGCTTGCGACCGAGCGCTCGACGAGACGGAGAATCTCGTCTCCTGCGCCGAGCAGGTTGACCATGATCTGAGGGTCGGGGACCGTGATCTTGGTCTGCACCCGGGGCTGCCCGGGGGGTGGGGTGCCGGTCATAGGTCGGGCCCGCAGGCCCTGCGCCACCTGCTTTCGCTCTCGTGCGGGTCGTAGACACCCATCGTATCGGTTCAACCCGCACGGCACCGCGCCCATTTCCGCCCGGTTCACCCACGGCGAAACCCCTGACCAGGCTCCTCTTCGGCGGCCCCAACTCCCACGCGCGCACCAACGCCACGCCGCGGCAGGCTTCCGCCGATCTTGTACTTGTGGCCCCTCGGATGTACCGATTCGCGCGCTATGCGGGGGCCACAACTACAAGATCGCGGAGGTCGACGCAGGGATGCCGTCGAAGGTTTCCTGCTGGCGGGTGCAGCGGTACGTGGCCCAGTGCATGCGTACGACTGAGCCGGCCTCGTCACGCGTCAGGCGTAACAGCTCGCCCACCTCCCGGCCGGATACCGTGCGCAGCACGTCGGGCCGGTCGGGCAGCGGCTCGAACACCGCCGGCGGGCGGTCCGCCGGATCCGAGGCGCCCCGGGCCCGCAGGCTGCCCGAGCTCCAGGTGAAGACGAACTCCATCCCCTCGCTCCACCACCGCCCCAGCACCGACCGATACGCCGGGGGCGCCGCCGGGCCGGGAGTCCACGGCGCGATGTCGGCCGGGTCGCGCGACGCCGACAGCGACAACAGGCGGTGCGGCAGCTCCACCACCTCACCGGCCGTGCCCGACGAGCCCAGCACGGCGCACCCCATCGCCGCCGGGGCGCCCGGCCCCGGCGACCGGCGCCCGTAAACACCCGCCAGGAACCCCGGCATCCCGCCGGTGTGGCCGACGTGCACCACGCGGTCGCCCTGCGGGAACAGCATCAGCCCCAGTCCGAGGCCCGCCGACCACTGCGCCTCGTCGGTCACGGTGAGCGGCGAGCGCATCTCCTCCACAGTGGACGCGGCGAGCACGGTGCCGGAAGGATCGACCGTCGCGGGGTCGGCGAGGAACGCCGCCCAGCGCGCCATGTCGGATGCCGTCGACCACAGCTGCCCCGCCGCGCCGATGGCGCCGAAGTCGGACTGCGGCTCGGGCCGCGCGTGGTCGGAGTACGCGTCGACGAGGTACCCCGTCGTCGCCGTCGGCGGCCGGTCGACCGACGTGCCGGACAGGCCCAGCGGCGACAGCACCCGCGACGCGAGGACCGACGCCCAGGACGAGCCCCGTACGCCCGCCACCATCATCCCGAGCAGCGAGAACGCCAGGTTGGAGTAGTGGAACCGCCGCCCGGGCGGCAGCACCTGCTCGACCCGCTCGAGGTCGCGCACCATGTCGGCCTCGGTGGGCATCAGCAGCGTGTCCCAGATGTCGCCGTACGGCTCGCGTTGCAGCCCCGACGTGTGCGACATCAGCCGCCGGACGGTCAGCGAACCGTGCGCCGGCACGTCGAGGAACCGGTCGATCGGGTCGTCCAGGTCGAGCAGCCCCTCGTCGCGGCACTGCATCACCAATGCCGCGGTGAAGGTCTTCGTCACCGACCCGATGCGGAACGCGGCGTCGGTCGGCGACCCCGCCGCGAACGTCCATAACGGACGGTCGGCGCGGTGCAGCGCCGCCGACACAGCCGGCACGCGCGCCGACGCCTGCACCTCCCGTACGGCCCGCTCCAGCCGGTCCCGGACGCTCACTTGCACACCATCGGCCCGAGCGGTTCCCCGCCCAGCACGTGCGCGTGGACGTGGAACACCTCCTGCCCGGCGTACTCCCCGGTGTTGAAGATCACCCGGAAGCCGTCGCCGGTCAGCCCCTCCTGTGACGCCACCGAGGCGGCCGTCTCGAGGACCGTTCCCGCGAGCCCCGGGTCGTCCTGCGCGAGCGTCGCCACGTCGACGTAGTGCTCCTTTGGCAGGACCAGCACGTGCACGGCGGCCTTGGGCCGGAGGTCGCGGAAGGCGAGCGTCGTCTCCGTCTCGCGCACGATGTTGGCCGGGATCTCCCCGGAGATGATCTTGCAGAAGAGGCAGTCAGCGGTCACAAGGGGGCATCGTAGGCCCGACTGGGGGATGATGTCCGGCGTGACGGGTGCGGACGAGACGATCATCGAACAGGCCATGGCGAAGCTCGACCTGGAAACGAAGGTGCGGCTGCTGTCCGGGCAAGACTTCTGGACGCTGCCGGCGATCCCCGAGATCGGCCTCGACGGCCTCGTCATGTCCGACGGCCCGATCGGCGTGCGGGGCGTGCGCTGGTCGCCCGACCGTCCGTCGGCCGCGCTGCCCAGCCCGACCGCGCTGGCCGCCACGTGGGATCCCGACCTCGCCCACGAGGCCGCCGCCCTGCTCGCCCAGGAGTGCCGCGCCAAGGGCGTGCACGTGCTGCTCGCGCCGACCGTCAACCTGCACCGCAGCCCGCTGGGCGGCCGGCACTTCGAGTGTTACTCGGAGGACCCCGTGCTGTCCGCCGGGATCGGCATCGGCTACCTGACCGGCCTGCAGGACAACGGCGTCGGCGCGTGCGTCAAGCACTATGTCGCCAACGACTCCGAGACCGAGCGCTTCACGCTCGACGTCCGGGTCTCCGAGCGAGCCCTGCGCGAGCTCTACCTGCTGCCGTTCGAGCAGGCCGTCGAGGCCGGCGCATGGAGCGTCATGGCCGCCTACAACGGCGTCAACGGCGCGACGATGACCGAGAACCGGCCGCTGCTCGTCGACGTCCTCAAGCACGAGTGGGCCTTCGACGGCCCGGTCATCTCCGACTGGACGGCGGCGCGCTCGACGGTGCCGACCGCGGTCGGCGGGCTCGACGTGGTGATGCCCGCCGCGGGCGATCCGTGGGGCGCCGACCTGGTCGCGGCGGTGCACATGGGCGAGGTCACCGAGGAACGGATCGACGACAAGGTACGGCGGGTCCTGCGCCTCGCCGCCCGGGTGGGCGCCTTGGCAGGCGTGCGGCCGGCGCCTGCGACGGCGACCGCTCTCCAACCCGACACCGTCACCCGGCGGGTCGCCACCCGGTCCTTCGTGCTCGCCCGCGACGACGGGCGCATCCTGCCGCTCGACCACTCGGCCACCCGGCGCATCGCCGTCCTCGGCGCCCTCGCCGACGACGCCCGCATCCAGGGTGGCGGCAGCGCGCACGTGGCGCCGATGCACGTGGTCTCCCCGCTCGCGGGGATCACCGCGGCCTTCCCGGACGCCGAGGTGACCTACGCGGTCGGGGCCGACCCGCGCCCCAAGCTGGCCGCCGCGACCGGCGTCGAATGGACGCCCATCACCGCCATCCTTCGCGACGCCGGCGGCGCCACGCTGTACGAGGCCGACCTGGACGCCGCGACCGTACGCTGGATGGGCGGGCCGCCCGAGGGTGTCGTCGCCGACGACCTCGGCGAGATCGCGCTTGTCGCCACGCTCACGCCGTTCACCACCGGCAGGCACACGCTGGCCATCAACGGGTTCGGCTATTTCACCCTGCGGGTCGGCGACGAGGAGATGTTCGCCGGCACGCTGTTCCACGAGGGCGACGACCCCGCGACCACGTTCCTGTCGCCGGTCGAGAAGCGCTTCCCGGTCGAGCTGACCGCCGGCCGGCCGGTCGACGTCGCGCTCACCCTCAAGGTCGTCGAGGGCATGGCCGGCTTCGTGGGTTTCACGCTCGGCCACCGACCCCCCAGGGCCGACGACGAAGCGCTGCTGTCCGAGGCCGCCGCGGCCGCGACCGACGCCGACGTCGCCGTGGTCGTGGTCGGCACGACCGAGGAGGTCGAATCGGAGGGCTTCGACCGCACCACGCTGGCGCTTCCCGGCCGGCAGGACGAACTCGTCGCCCGGGTCGCCGCCGCGAACCCCCGTACGGTCGCGGTGGTGAACGCGGGCTCGCCGGTGCTGATGCCGTGGGTCGACGACGTCGCAGCGGTGCTGCTGACGTGGTTCCCCGGCCAGGAGGCCGGCGCCGCGCTGGCCGACGTGCTCGCCGGCGTCGCCGAGCCGGGCGGTCGCCTGCCCACCACGTGGCCGCGCCGCGCGGAGGACGTGCCCGCGCTGTCGACGACACCGGTCGACCACGTGCTCCGGTACGACGAGGACGTCTTCGTCGGCTATCGCGGCTGGAAGGCCGAGCCGTTGTTCCCGTTCGGACACGGCCTGGGCTACACGACCTGGGAGTACGAGTCGCTGACCGTGACCGACAGCGCAGCGGTCGTAGAGGTGCGCAACACCGGTGACCGGGCCGGGCGTGAGGTGGTCCAGGTGTACGTCGGCCCGACCGCTGCGGCGGAGGGCGCGCCGCCGCGACCCGAGCGCTGGCTGGCCGGGTTCGCCGCCGTGCGCGCCGAGCCGGGCGAGGCGGCCACCGTCCGCGTCCCGTTGCCCGCCCGCGCGTTCCAGGTGTGGGACGGAGGCTGGCGGACCGTGCCCGGCACCTATCGCGTGGAGGCGGCGCGCAGCGTTGCCGATAGGCGACTGTCCGGTGAAATCTCGCTCTGAGCCGGTTCGCCACGGCCCCGCCGGGTACGTTCAGGCGATGGCGGAAGATCTCCTGGACCTCGACGGGGACTACCGCGTCGAAGACGACGGCGACGACGACCCGATCTTGTTGCGCACGGACGGCGGCCCGGTCGACACGTGGCGCGAGGACTACCCGTACGACGAGCGGATGTCCCGCCAGGATTACGACCACGACAAGCGCCTGCTGCAGATCGAGCTGCTGAAGCTGCAGAACTGGGTCAAGGACCAAGGCGAGCGACTCGTGATCGTGTTCGAGGGGCGCGACGCGGCCGGCAAGGGCGGCACCATCAAGCGTTTCATGGAGCACCTCAACCCCCGCGGAGCGAAGGTCATCGCCCTGGAGAAGCCCACCCAGCGGGAGCAGAGCCAGTGGTACTTCCAACGCTGGATCCGCTATCTGCCCGCCGCCGGGGAGATCGTGCTGTTCGACCGGTCGTGGTACAACCGCGCCGGCGTGGAGCGGGTGATGGGCTTCTGCAGCCGGACCGAGTATCTCGAGTTCCTGCGCCAGACCCCGGAGCTCGAGCGGATGCTCGTACGGTCCGGGCTGCGACTGGTCAAATTCTGGTTCTCGGTGTCGCGCAACGAGCAGCGGACCCGGTTCGCGATCCGCCAGGTCGATCCGGTGCGGCAGTGGAAGCTCTCGCCGATGGACCTCGCGTCGCTCGAGAAGTGGGACGACTACACCGAGGCCAAGGAGGCGATGTTCTTCTACACCGACACGGCCGATGCGCCCTGGACGGTGGTGAAGAGCAACGACAAGAAGCGCGCCCGGGTCGAGGCCATGCGGCACGTGCTGAACCGATTCAACTATGAAGGCAAGGACACCGAGGTCGTGGGCACCCCGGACCCGCTCATCGTGGGCGCCGCGGGGCTCGACCTGAGCCCCGAGATGCAGCCGGTGCACATCTTCCCGCGTCTCTGACGGGTCGCAGCGTGGGTTCGCCATTCGCACGTTCCGGTCCCCCCGACTTGCCGGCCCACCCTGGATGTGGTCTCGTATATGGGACGGCCGGCGCCTTCCCCCGTGGGTGCCGGCCGTCACTACGTTGCGTCACTCCATCGTACGTCATTCCTCAGTGGAGGGTCGGTCCAGGTTACCCGCCGGTCACCACCGGCCGAGGCGGGTGGACAGGACCGCGAGGGCGGCGACGCCGGCGGTGGAGGTGCGCAACACCTCGGGACCGAGGCGTACGGGCCGGGCACCGGCCGCCGTGAAGGCAGACAGTTCATCCGGGGCGATGCCGCCCTCGGGTCCGACGACGAGCAGCACGTCACCGGCTGCCGGCAGATCCACGGTGGACAGCGGCGCGGCGGCCTCCGCGTGCAGCACCAGGGCGGCCGCGGCGCTCGCCACTCGCGCCGTCACCTGGCTGGTCGACTCGTCGGGTGAGCCGGCGATCACCGGGAGCCACGACCGCCGGGCCTGTTTGGCCGCCTCGCGGGCGGTCGAGACCCAGCGCGCCCGTGCCCGATCGCCGCGCTCGGACCGCCACCGCGTCACCGACCGCTCGGCCGCCCACGGCACGATCTCGTCGACGCCGGCCTCCGTCATCGCCTGGACGGCGAGCTCACCGCGGTCGCCCTTGGCGATCCCCTGAACGACGACCAGCCGCGGGTCCCGCGCCGGCTCGTACGCCCGGCTCTTGATCGTGAGCGTCAGCACACCCTTGCCGACCGACTCGACCACCGCCGAGGCGGTGCCTCCGGCCCCGTCCCCGAGCAGCAGCTCCTCCCCCTCCCCGAGCCGCTGCACCGTGGCGGCATGCCGCCCCTCCGCCCCGTCCAACACGAACACGTCACCCTCGGGCAACGCCGGCACGAGAAACCGCGGCAGACTCACGCTCTCATGCTCCCAGGCACGGCGATCTTCGCGTTTCGCCCCCTCGGGTGTCCCGGTTCGCCCCGAATGCGGTGAACCAACCTGCAAGATCGCCGCGGACCGCGCGGAGGCGCCGACCAGCGCGAGGCGGCGCCGGTCCGTCCGCGCGCAGCGCGGACCAGCCAACTCAGCCCTCGCAGACCCGTCGGCCGAGCGGGGCGAGGCCGCCGCGGACCCGCACGGAGGCGCCGGGCGGCGCCGGTCCGTCCCCGCGCAGCGCGGACCAGCGAACTCAGCCCTCGCAGACCCGTCGGCCGAGCGGCGCGCGGCCGCCGCCGACCGCACCGAGGCGCCGACCAGCGCCGGGCCGCCGCCTGGACCGCGACGGTGGACGCCTTGCGCCTCGCCGCCCGCAGGGTGAAGGCAGCGGGCTTTGCGGCGCCCGTCCAACCGCGCGGAGCGCGGACCGGCCAATTCAGCCCCCGCAGGCCTTTGGCCCGAGCGTGGCGAGGGCGCCCTCAGGGCACAACCGATGCCCGGTCGCGCCGCCGCCCTCTGGAGCCCGAGGACGCCGGCGACGAAGTCGCTCGGCGCCCGCAGGGTGACGAGGGCGGGTCCGAGGTGCGAGCGACGCGGTCGCGGAGCGACCGCCGGGATCAGTGTCCGTTGAAGGCGTCGCGCATCCGGGAGAAGAAGCCGCCCTGCTTGGTCAGCTCGGCGATCTCCTCGCCGCGGGCGCGGGAGAACTCGCGCA
>DATDJX010000180.1:0-18632 GCA_036520275.1 Asanoa sp. | reverse complement strand
CACAACATCGGCTCGCTGCCGGCGCTGCTCGAGCGCGCGCGGCACAACGCCGAGGCCGAGGTCGAGATCCTCGAAGCGCTCGAGGTTTTTCCGTCGACGCTACCCACCCGGCGCGAGTCGACGTACGCCGGCTGGGTGTCGATCTCGGTCGGCTGCAACAACACCTGCACGTTCTGCATCGTGCCGTCGCTGCGCGGCCGGGAGAAGGATCGCCGCCCCGGCGACGTCCTCGCCGAGGTGGAGGCGCTCGTCGCCGAGGGCGTCCTCGAGGTCACGCTGCTCGGGCAGAACGTCAACTCGTACGGCGTGGAATTCGGCGACCGGCTCGCGTTCGGCAAGCTGCTGCGAGCGGCCGGCGCGGTCGACGGCCTCGAACGGCTGCGGTTCACCAGCCCCCACCCCAAGGACTTCACCGACGATGTGATCGCCGCGATGGCGGAGACGCCGGCGGTGTGCCACTCGCTGCACATGCCGCTGCAGTCCGGCTCCGACGCGGTGCTCAAGGAGATGCGCCGGTCCTACCGGTCCGACCGCTACCTCGGGATCATCGGAAAGGTCCGGGCGGCGATGCCCGAAGCGGCCATCACGACCGACATCATCGTGGGCTTCCCGGGCGAGACCGAAGACGACTTCGCGCGCACGCTCGACGTCGTCCGGGCCGCGCGGTTCTCCAGCGCCTTCACCTTCCAATACTCGCCGCGGCCCGGCACGCCAGCTGCGACCATGGACGGTCAGGTCCCCAAGGCGGTCGTGCAGGAGCGCTACGACCGGCTGCTCGCCGTGGTCGAAGGGGTCTCCTGGGCCGAGAACAAGGCCATGGTCGGCAAGCCGGTCGAGGTGCTGGTCGCCGTGGGGGAGGGACGCAAGGACGAGCGCACCGGCCGGATGTCCGGCCGCGCCCGCGACGGTCGGCTCGTCCATTTCGCCCTCGGCGACACCTCGCCCAGGCCGGGCGACGTGGTGGAGACCGTGGTCACCTACGCCGCACCACACCACCTCAACGCCGACGGCGCCCCGCTGTCGCACCGCCGCACTCGTGCGGGCGACGCGCACGAGGCCGGGCGGGCCGCCCGGACGCCCGGGGTGTTGCTCGGACTGCCGACGGTGGGCGCGCCGCCTGCGCAGGCCGCGCACCCGGCGACGGCCTGCGCCACCCCCTGACGACCAGGCGGCCGATGCGCCGCTCAGGGCGCGGCGGCGCGCGGTGTGCCGGCCCCGGCACGTGCCCGGTCCGGCGTCGGCCCCTGGTCCGGTTCGCCGTGGCTGCCCAGCACGTCGACCAGCGCGACGACGAGCGACAGCACGACGAACCCGAGGACGGCGAGCAGCGCCTGCTCCAGCGCGTGCGACCAGTCCGGGCGCCGGCCGACGAGGTCGCCGAAGAACACGGCGCCCACCACCGCGATGCCCATCGCCGAGCCGAGGCGTTGCCCGGTCTGCACCACGGCTCCGGCGCTACCCGCGCGCCGGACCGGCACCTCGGTGAGGGTCAGCGTGATGTTCGGCGAGATCACGCACCCGCTGCCGAGGCCGGCAAGAAGGAGCGGCAGCGCGGCGGCGAGCGGGACGTCGCGCGGCGGCAGGGACGCCACCAGCACGGCGGTCACCCCGACGCCGACCAGCACGGCCACGAGGCCACCGGCCACGAGCCTGCGGCCGACCCGCATGACCACCCGCCCGGCGGCGGCTGAGCCGACCGCGGAGCCCAGCGCGAACGGCGTGCTCGCGAGGCCCGCCTCCAGCGCCGAGTAACCGAGCCCGTTCTGCAGGTACAGCGTGTAGACGAAGAAGATCGCGGTGAATCCCGCGAAGTAGAGCAGGCCGATCGTCGAGCCGAGCGCGTACGAACGAACCCGGAACAGGTCGAGGTCGACGAGCGAACTGGCCCGCCGCCCGTACCACCGTTGCCACCACACGAAGGCGGTCAGCACGGCCACGGCCGGCACCAGGAGCAGCCACTTCGCGTTGCCGGACCAGGTCCGTTCCTGCACCAGCGGGAGCAGCACCAGGAACGTGCCGATACCGAGCAGCACCACGCCCAGCGGGTCGAGGCTCTCCCGCCTGCCCGGCACGTGTTCCGGGAAGAACCGCATCGCCAGGACGACGGCGACCACGCCGATCGGTACGTTCACGAAGAACACCCAGCGCCAGCCGGCGTCGCTGCCGGAAAGGAAGATCAAAAGCCCGCCCAGCAGCGGGCCGACGGCGGTCGAGAGACCGATGGTGGCGCCCAGGAAACCGAATGGCCGGCCCCGTTCGGCCGGCCGGAACATTTGCTGGATCAACCCGCTGACCTGCGGATTGATGAGGCCGCCGCCGACGCCCTGGAGCAGCCGGGCGATCACCAGGAGGGTGGGGTTGGGCGCGAGGCCGGAGGCCGCGCTGGACAGTGTGAAGAGTGCCACACCGAGCACGAACGCGTTGCGCCGTCCACGGGCGTCGCCGAACCGCCCGGCCGGGACGAGGACCAGCCCGAAGGCGAGCGCGTACCCGGACACCACCCACTGCAGGTCCGCTTCGTCGGCGCCGAGGTCGGCCCGGATCGACGGCAGCGCGACGTTGACGATGCTGACGTCGAGAAGGGCCATGAAGCCCGCGACGAGCGCGACGGACAGCGCCTTCCACCGGCGGGGGTCGGCCTCCTGGCCGCTGTCCGGCCGGCGGCTGCCCGAGCTGGTCACCTGCACTGCGCTACCCCTCTCCAGGACAACTATGCCCGCAGGTGGCGCTGGACACCCACCTCGAACGACTCGGCGACGAGCGCGGCGAAGGCGGCGTCGACGTCGTCGGGTCCGTCGAGCCGGAAGGCGTGCAGCACGTTGCGGGGGGAGAACACCTGGACCCGCCGGATCCGCGGATGCGCAGCCTCCCGAGCCAGCACGAGGTGCCCGTCGAGCCACCGGCGGCGGGGCATGAAGGCAGCGAAGCTCATCCGGGCGTGCAGCGCGATCCGGGTCTTCTCCGCAAGCACCTCCACAGGCCCCGCCGCCCGGGCGACCGCGACGACCCGCTCGTACGCCGCACGCACGGCCGGCTCGGAGCGTGCGAACAGCCGGTCGACGTCGCCGAGCGAGGCGCAGGTATGCGTCTGGTTCCGGTTGGCGAAGGTCCGGCCGCAGCGCGGACAGATCCACAGTGGCCGGTTCATCGGGAGGATCGCCGGACGGCCTCGATCGCCTCGGCGAGCATCGCCACGCCCTCGCCCATCGCGCGCTCGCTCAGGGTGGCGTAGCCGAAGATGAGGCCGCCGCGCCCGGAGCCGTTCAACCGGTAGGGGCCGACGCCGTAAACCCCCACGCCCCGCTCGGCGGCCGTGGTTACCACAGTGGACTCATCGAGGTCGTCGGGCAGCCAGGCCACCAGGTGTTGGCCGGCCGCCACGCCCACGACCTCGAGCTCCGGGGTGCGGGCGGTCAGCGCGGCCAGCAGCGCGTCGCGGCGGGCGCGGTAGAGCGGGCGCATCCGGCGTAGGTGACGATCGAACTCGCCGCGGGACAGGAAGTCGGCGAACGCCAGTTGGTCCAGGGCGGGCGAGCCGCGGTCGGCGAGCCGCTTCGCCGCGGCGACCGCGTCGACGAGGTGCCGCGGCAGCACGAGCCAGCCGATCCGGAGCCCGGGCGCGAGCGTCTTGCTCACCGTGCCCGCGTAGATCACCCGATCCGGATCCAGTCCCTGCATGGCGCCGACGGGAGCCCGGTCGTACCGGTACTCCGCGTCGTAGTCGTCCTCGACCACCATCGCGCCGTAGCGGGCCGCCCAGCGCAGCACGCCGGCCCGGGCGTCCGCGGAGAGCACGCCGCCGGTCGGCCACTGGTGCGACGGGGTCAGCACCGCCGCGTCGGCCGGCGTCCGGTCGAGCAGGTCGACGCAGATACCGGCGTCGCCGACCGGCACCCCGACGACGTCGAGGCCGGCGGCGCGGGCCAGGGGTTGGGCGTCGTCGTCGGGCGACGGGTCCTCGACCACGATCCGCCGGGCGCCGGCAGCCGCCAGCGCACGGATGACGAGCGTGATGCCCTGGGCGTATCCGTTGGTGATGACGACGGAATCGGGCGTCGCGGCCGTGCCGCGAGCCCGGTTGAGGTAGTCGGCGAGCGCGACGCGCAGTTCCGGCATGCCGTGGCCGCTCAGGTAGCCGAACCGGTCGCTGGGCGCCTCGGTCAGCACCGTCCGTAGCGAGCGCAGCCAGGCGGCGCGGGGGAAGTGGCTGACGTCGGCCCGGCCGTACCCGAAGTCGATCTTCAGGACCGGCGGGGACGGGGCCGGCACGACGGCCTTGCGAGCGGGCGCCGGCGCCGCTCCGGACGCGACCTGGGTGTAGCCGCCCGGCCGGCTGGTCAGGTAGCCCTCGGCGACGAGCTGCTGGTAGGCCTCGACGACTACGCCGCGCGACACGCCGAGGTCGCCCGCGACGACCCGGCTGGGCGGCAGCGAGGTGCCCGGACGCAGCCGCCCGGCGCGGATCGCGTCGCGCAGCGACGCCTCGATCTGGCGGTGCAGCGGCACCGGCCCGGCGCGGACGAGCTCGACCATGAGATCGTCGGCGAGGCTCGAATTGGACCTGGTCCTGGCCATCGGATTGGAGCTTACCGGCAGGACCGGTTGCCGCGACGCTCGAAGCATGACGACGACGATGACCGCGGCGCCGGTGCTGCGCCCCGGCGACCACGGGTACGACGAGGCACGCAGCGTCTGGAACGGCATGATCGACCGGCGGCCCCAGATGATCGTCCGCTGCACGAGCGGAGCCGACGTGCGGGCGGCGCTGCGGACGGCCCGCGACCACGGCCTCGAGATCGGCGTGCGCTGCGGCGGCCACAGCATCCTCGGCTTCGCCGTCCCGGCGGACGGCCTGATGATCGACCTCCGCCCGATGGGCGCGGTCCGCGTCGACCCGGTCCGCAAGCTGGCGTACGTGCAGGGCGGCGCGCTGCTCGGTGCGCTCGACCGGGCGACGCAGCCGTACGGCCTCGCCACCACCGCGGGCAACGTCTCGCACACCGGCGTCGGCGGCCTCACCCTCGGCGGCGGCCTGGGGTGGCTCGCCCGCCAGCACGGCCTGGCCTGCGACAACGTGGAGTCGTTCGAGGTGGTCACCGCGGCCGGCGAGATCGTCCGGGCCAGCCGTACGGAGCACCCCGAACTGTTCTGGGGCCTGCGCGGCGGCGGTGGCAACTTCGGCATCGTGACCGAGTTCGTCTTCCGTCTTCACGACGTCGGCACGCGCGCGTTCGTCGTCGAGCTCGGACATCCGGTGGACCGGGCGCTGCCCGTGCTGCGGGGCTGGCGCGACCTTGCCGCGTCGGCGCCGCGGCGGGCGACGTTCACCGCGACGGTCGGCCGCGACGGGACGGTGACGGTGGGGTACGTGTGGGTCGGCGACCCGGCGCAGGGGCGGCGGCTGCTGCCCGCCCTGGAGGCGCTGGGCCGCCCGACCGCGTCCCAGGTGACCGAGATGTCCTATGTGGATCTGCAGACCCGCGACGACAGCGCCGCCGGGCACGCCGTGCGGCGGTACTGGAAGGGCCACTACCTGCCGGCGCTCCCGGACGACGCGGTCGAGGCGTTCCTGCTGCGCGGGACCCGGGACGGGCATGGCGAACACCTGCCGAGCGCCTCGCTGCAGGCGTACGGGGGCGCGATCGCCGATGTCGCCGACGACGACGCGGCGTTCAGCCACCGGGGCACGATGTTCGAGTACGTCGGCGCGACCGCCTGGACCGACCCGGCCGAGGACGAGCCGCGGATCGCGGCGGCCCGCCGCGCGGGTGCGGCCCTGGCCCCGTACGCCCGCGGGGCCTATGTCAACACGCTCGGCGACGAGGGCGCCCAGGGAATCCGGCGCGCCTACCCGGCCGGCAAGCTCGCCCGCCTGGCTGCGCTCAAGGACGCCTACGACCCCGACAACGTCTTCCACCTGAACCAGAACATCCACCCCAGCGCCGCGTGATCCGCGCCGCGGTCTTGACCCGTCGTGGCTCGGCTGGTTGTCCCGCGCCGGATCGAGAGCGCACAGCGAACACATAGCGGCGGCACAGCGGCGTCGTAACGGCTTCCCGGATCGTTGGCGCATCGACATCGACCGCCGGGAGGCCGCACATGTCCGCCGACAAGCACCACGACCGCGACGAGCACGGCGTGGAGGACCACGACCGGGGTCTCTCGCTCGACCTGCCGACGATCCTGAGCCGCCGACGGCTGCTGGGCCTGCTCGGCGGCGTGGCCGGCGCCGCCACCCTGGCCGGTTGCGCCACGCAGGGCGGCGATTCGGCCTCGCCCAGCACGTCGACCTCGACCTCCGCGGCGGCGGCGCCGTCCGCCTCCGCGTCGTCGGCGGCTGTCACCGCCGGCACCGAGATTCCCGAGGAGACCAGCGGCCCGTTCCCCGGCGACGGCTCCAACGGCGTCAACGTGCTCGCCCAGAGCGGCATCGTCCGCGGCGACATCCGGTCCAGCTTCGGCACCGGCTCGGCGACGGCCGAGGGCGTGCCGCTGACGGTCAAGCTGACCGTGTACGACACGAGCGGCACGGTGCAACCGCTCTCGGGTGCCGCCGTCTACCTGTGGCACTGCGACCGCGAAGGCCAGTACTCGCTCTACGCGCAGAACATCCGGAACGAGAACTACCTGCGTGGCGTCCAGGAGACCGACACCGCCGGCGGGGTCACCTTCACCAGCATCTTCCCGGCGGCGTACGACGGACGCTGGCCGCACATCCACTTCGAGGTCTATCCGAGCCTCGCGAAGGCGACGACCGCCAGCGACAAGCTGCGGACCTCGCAGCTCGCGCTGCCGGAGGAGGTCTGCACGCTGGTCTACGCGACGACCGGGTACGAGCAGAGCAGGTCCAACCTTGCGCGCACCTCGCTCGCCAGCGACATGGTGTTCCGCGACGGCTATTCGTTGCAGCTGGGCACCGTGACCGGCGACGTGGACAGGGGCATGACCGTGTCGCTCAACGTGCCGGTCTAGGGCCAGGCACCGGGCCACCGCCGACGACCCGCGACCTCGGTGCCGGTCCGCGACGCGACCGGAGGGCCGCGCCCGGACGGCGCCCGGGCGCCGACGCGGGGACCGGTAGCCCGGTCCACCACAGGCACCGGCCCTCGGGGCCGTGGGTCGGCGGAGCGGGCCCGGCCTTGAAACTCGTAGAACGTCCGGCGGGGTTGGCCTCGAGCAGGTCGGCGCGCGCTTCGTCGGCCGGGAGGTAGGACGCGGCGGCGGCGAGGTCTCGGGCACTCGCCACGGGCGGCGGCTGTCCGCGACGACCGGGTCGCGGTACGGCGCGACGACCTGGCGGGTCGACGCCCCCAGCCGGGCGGCAGCGGGGAGTCCCAGACCGAGCCGGTCGACAGGGGCCGGCCCAGCGTCGCTCCGCCGGAAAAGGTGGGAGAAAATCTCCGGAGGAATGTCGATCGCGGCCGAGCCGATCGTCGTCAGGATGTGAGGGGGCCGATCGGCGGCCGTCCGACGAAATGGAGAACACCATGCGCTACCTGCTGCTGATCTACGGCGAGGAAACCACCGCCGCACCCGACCCGACCGAAGCCGAAAAGGTCATGAACGAGTACTGGGCGTACTCGAACGCGGTCGCCGAGGCCGGCGTCACCCAGGGCGGCGAGGCGCTCCAGGACAGCAAGACCGCGACGACCGTCCGGGTCAAGGACGGCGAGCGGATCGTCACCGACGGGCCCTTCGCGGAGACCCGCGAGGTGCTCGGCGGCTACTACCTGCTCGACGTGCCGGACCTCGACGCCGCCATCGACTGGGCGGCGAAGTGCCCGGGTGCCAAGTACGGGTCGGTCGAGGTGCGGCCGATCATGGAATTCTCCTGACAGGGTCCATCACCCATGGGTACGGCGGCCGACTCGGTCGAGGCGGTCTTCCGCGAAGAGTGGGGCCGCCTGCTCGCCGCGCTCGTCCGTACCCTCGGTGACCTCGACCTCGCCGAGGAGGTGGCGGCCGACGCCGTGGCCACCGCGCTGCAGCGGTGGCCACGCGACGGCGTGCCCAACCGCCCGGCGGCGTGGCTGCTCACCACGGCCCGGCACCGGGCCGTGGACCTCCTGCGCCGCGACAAGGTCCTCGCGGCGAAGCTCGCCCTGCTGCAGGTGGAGGCCGACCTCTACGAGCCGCCGCCTCCCATGTCGGCGCCCGGGTGGGGCGATCCGGACGACGAGCCGGACGAGCGGCTGCGGCTGTTCTTCACCTGCTGCCACCCCGCGCTCGCCATCGAGTCGCAGACCGCGCTAACCCTGAGCTGCCTCGGCGGGCTGGCCACGCCCGAGGTCGCGCGGGCCTTCCTGGTGCCGACGGCGACGATGGCGCAGCGGCTCGTGCGGGCCAAGCGCAAGATCCGCGATGCCCGGATCCCCTTCCGTGTGCCGCGCGCCCACGAGCTGTCCGAGCGGCTGCCGGCGGTGCTTCGGGTGATCTATCTGATCTTCACCGAGGGCTATGCGGCCACGGACGGTGCCGCGCTGGTGCGCGTCGAGCTCGCCGACGAGGCGGTGCGGCTGGCCCGGATCCTGCGCCGGCTGCTGCCCGCCGAGCGGGAGGTCGCCGGGCTGCTCGCGCTCATGCTGCTCGTCGACGCCCGCCGCGCGGCCCGGGTCGACGCCCGCGGCGAGCCCGTGCTGCTCGACGACCAGGACCGGTCGAGGTGGGACGCGCACAAGATCGAGGAGGGCCGCGGGCTGGTGGTCACCGCCCTGACGGGCGGGCCGCCCGGCCCCTACGGGCTGCAGGCGGCCATCGCCGCGGTGCACGACGAGGCCGCCACCGTCGCCACGACCGACTGGCCACAGGTGGTCGCCCTCTACGACGTGCTCCGGACGGTCGCGCCATCTCCGCTGGTCGACCTCAACCGGGCCGTCGCCGTCGCCATGGTCGACGGGCCGGCCGCGGGCCTGGCGCTGCTCGACACCCTCACCACCGACCGCCGGCTGGCCAACTATCACCTGTTGCCCGCCGCCCGCGCCGACCTGCTGCGAAGGCTCGGTCGGCGCGCGGAGGCGGCCGAGGCATACCGGCATGCGTTGGGCCTGGTCGGGAACGAGCCGGAACGGGCGTTCCTGCGCCGCCGACTGCGCGAGTGTTCATAGCTGCATGGTCCCGCGGCCGTACGACAGTTCTCGCGGACCGGCGGTGGCATGATCGCTGGCATGGCGACATCGCGGTGGCCCGGGCGGATCGAGCCGATGCTGGCCAGTCCCGGTCCGATGCCGGACGAGCCGGGCTGGGCGTACGAGTTCAAGTGGGACGGCGTGCGCGCGCTGGCCTACACCGACGGCGCCGGCGGGCTGCGGCTGATGTCCCGCAACGACCTCGACATGAGCCCGAGCTACCCCGACCTCGCCGTGCTGGGCGAGCGGCTGCCGCGGGTGGTGCTGGACGGCGAGATCGTCACCCTCGACCGGCACGGCTCACCGAGCTTCTCGGCCCTGCAGCGCCGGATGCACGTCCGCACGCCGTCGGCCGACCTGGTGGCCTCGGCACCGGTGCGGTACGTCGTGTTCGACGTGCTCCACCTGGGCCGGTCGTTGGTCACCCGCCCCTGGCACGAGCGGCGCACCAAGCTGGAGTCGCTGGGCCTCGACGAGCCGCCGGTCACCATCGCCACGTACGCGACCGAGGACCCGGGCGGCGCGATGGCGGTGGCCAAGGAGCGCGGCCTCGAAGGCGTGGTCTCCAAGCGGGTCACGGCGCCGTACCGCCCCGGCCGCCGGTCGCCGGACTGGACGAAGACCCCGCTGATCCAGACCACGGAGGTGATCATCGCCGGCTGGAAGCCCGGCGCGGGCCGGCGCGAGGGCATGATCGGCTCGCTGCTGCTGGGCGCGTACGACCGGTCCGGCGAGCTGGTGTTCATCGGCGGGGTCGGCACCGGCTTCACCGGCTCGATGCTCGACGACCTGGCCGAGACCCTGCGCCCGCTCGAACGCGAGACCTCGCCGTTCGCCGGCAAGCTGCCTCCCGCGGAGGTCCGCGGCGCCCGCTGGGTCGACCCGAGCGTGGTCGGCGAGGTCGTCTATCGCAGCTTCACCCCCGACGGCCGGCTGCGGCACTCCAGCTGGCGCGGCGTGCGCCCGGATCGGGAGGCAACGGAGGTCAGGCTGACGTCGGGCGGATGAGCGGCGCGGGCGGCCGCTCGACGGGGTAGGCCATAGATCGGCGAAGTGGCCCTGGTGGCGGCCAGCAGCCGCGCGGCCCTGCCGGCCCCGGCGATACGGATCCCGACCTGCCGGACAGCGTCCGTTCGCTCGCTAGGCTGGCGCCCGTGCCGTCTTTCACCGTGGAACCCGTCGGCCGGGTCGAGTCGCCGCTCACGGATCGGGCCGACGCGCCCCGCCAGGGCGACGAGGGCGCGCCCGAGGCCTGGCTCGCGTTCGAACCGCGCGTCGGGGAAGCGCTGCGCGACCTGCGCCCCGGCGCCGACGTACTGCTGCTGACCTGGCTCGACCGGGCCGGCCGGGAGGTGCTGTCCGTGCGCCCGCGCGGTGACCCGGACCGGCCGTTGACCGGGGTGTTCAGCACCCGCGCCCCGGACCGGCCCAACCCGATCGGGCTGCACCGGGTCACCGTCCTCGCGATCGACGGCCTGCGGGTGCGGGTCAGCGGACTGGAGGCCATCGACGGCACCCCGCTGCTGGACGTGAAGCCGGTCCTCGGCCCGGCCGACGAGCGGTGACACGTTGACCTCGAGCCGGCTGGCGGGTGGGGGTGGAACGCATGCGTGCGGTCTGGATGAACGAGTACGGCGACCCGTCGGTGCTGGTCGCGCGGGACACGCCCGATCCCGTCCCGGGCCCCGGGCAGGCGCTGGTCGAGGTGGGGTACGCCAACATCACGTTCGTCGAGACGCAGTTCCGCGCGCGCGGTTTCGGGCCGGTCCGGGCGACGCCGCCGATCATCCCGGGCAACGGGGTGGGCGGGGTCGTCAGCGCCGTCGGCGAGGGCGTCGACCGAGGGCTCGTCGGGCGGCGGGTGGTCGGCCCGACGGGCGGTTCCGGCGGATACGCGCAGCGGGTGGCGGCCGACGCGGCGGGTCTCGTCGAGGTACCGGACGGCCTCCGCCTCGACGACGCCGTGGCGCTGCTCGCCGACGGCCGGACGGCGTTGCTGCTCCTGCGGTCCGCGGACCTGGTGCCGGGCGAGCGGGTGCTGGTCGAGGCGGCCGCCGGCGGGGTCGGCATCCTGCTCGTCCAGCTCGCCAAGACCGCCGGCGCGTTCGTGATCGCGGCGGCCGGCGGCGCGCGCAAGCTTGACGTGGCACGGGACGTCGGCGCCGACGTCGCGGTCGACTACACCGCGACGTCCTGGGTGGACGGTGCCGGACGGCTCGATGTCGTCTTCGACGGCGTCGGCGGCACGGTCGCCCGCTCGGCGTTCGACCTGCTCGACCCCGGCGGCCGCATGATCAGCTACGGCCTGGCAAGCGGCACGTGGACCGACGTCAAGGACGAGGAGGCGGCCGCTCGCGGCGTGACGATCGTGCGCGGCGCCCGCGGCACGCCCGAGGAGCTGCGCACGTTCACGGCGGCCGCGCTCGCCGAGGCCGCGGCCGGACGGCTGCGCCCGCTGATCGGGCAACGGTTCCCGTTGGAGCGGGCGGCGGACGCCCATGCGGCGATGGAGTCACGCACCACCGTCGGCAAGACCCTGCTGGTGGCCGCGAGCGAGTGACCGACGACCCGCCGGCCACGCCGGAGTGTCACGCCCGTGTGCGAACCCGTGTCGGGCCCCGCCCCGCACACCGTCGCGCAACCCTAGACGCTGGCGGCGAGGGCCGGACGGCGGTCGTCGTCGGTGAGGCCGTCGGCCAGCTTGCCGGACAGGCGATGCAGGGCCGCGTCGAGCTGCTCGTCGCTGACGACCTGACCGTCCCGCTCCGGCAGCTTGCTGACCAGCCACCGCCGCCACGCCTCCGACAGCTTCGCGAATGCGGCGTCCCCGCGCGGCGTCAGCGTCAGGTGGTCGCCGGTGTCGGCCAGGACGCCGTCGGTGATCGCATGGTCGAACGCCGGCTGCAGCACCGGCGCCGGGATCCGGTAGGCGTGCGCCACCGCGGACACGCCGACCGGGCCGGCGTACCGCTCGCGGAGGTGGACCTGCGCCAGGCACCATGCGGTGGCCGGCGCCAGGCCGCTGTCCGAGGCCGCCAGCACCCCGGGCGCCGCCGCTGCGCCGTGGCGGGCGACGATCCGCGCGATGCACCGTTCCAGCTCACCGTCGGAGCTCTGCGCGTCGGGCATCGCGAAGCCCTCGCCGAGGTCGGACGAGCCGGCGCGGGCGAAGTCACGCAGCGGCACCTCCTTGAGCAGCAGGGCGAGCAGGAACGCGACGCCGGCGACCGGGATCGCGGACAGGAACAGCGACTGGATCGTCTCGGCGTATGCGTGGATGAGCGGGGCGGCCTGCGCGGGCGGCAGGTTGTGCAGCGCCGCGGGGGTCTGCGCGGCCCGCGGGTCGACGCCCGGGTCGGCGGCGAGCGCGGCGCCGAGGTTGGCGGTCAACCGGTTGGCGTAGATGGAGCCGAACACGGCGGCGCCGAAGGAGCTGCCGAGCGTGCGGAAGAACGTCACGCCGGAGGTCGCAACGCCGAGATCCCGGTAGTCGGTGGTGTTCTGCACGACGATCACGAGAACCTGCATCGACAGGCCGATCCCGGCACCGAGCACCAGCATCGAGAGCCACACCAGCCAGCTGGGGCTGTTCTCGTCCAACCTGGACAGCAGGTAGAGGCCGAGCGCGACCACGACGCTGCCGGCGAGCGGGAAGGCCTTGTACCGCCCGGTCCGGCCCACGACCTGGCCCGAGGCCACCGCCGTCACGAGCAGGCCGAGCACCATCGGCAGGATCTGCACTCCGGACGCGGTGGCCGAGACGCCGCGCACGTACTGCAGGTAGGTCGGCAGGAAGGTGAGCGCGCCGAGCATCGCGAAACCCACGACGAAGCTGAGGATCGTGCAGACCGCGAAGACCCGGTGGGTGAACAGGTGGATCGGCAGCGTCGGCTCGGCGGCGCGGCGCTCCACGACGACGAACGCGATGAGCACCAGCACCGAACCGGCGAACAGGCCGATGATCACCGGCGACGACCACGGGTATTCGGTGCCACCCCAGCTGGTGCCCAGCGTCAGCCCGGCCGAACCGAGCGCGATGAGCAGGATGCCGGGGTAGTCGATGATCGGCCGTTCCCGCGACGCGATCGTCGGGATCGTCCGGGCCGCGACGACGATGATCAGGATGGCGAGCGGGACGTTGACGTAGAACGCCCATCGCCACGAGAGGTGGTCGGTGAACAGGCCGCCGGCGAGCGGCCCGATCACCGTCGCCACGCCGAACACCGCGCCGATCCCGCCCTGGTACCTGCCGCGTTCGCGCAGCGGGATGACATCTGCGATGAGGGCGGTCGCGGTCACCAGGATGCCGCCGGCGCCGATTCCCTGCACGGCTCGCCAACCGATCAGCCAGATCATGTTCTGGGCGAGGCCGCAGAACAGCGAGCCGAACACGAAGACCGCGGCGCTCAGCTGGAAGATGCGCTTGCGGCCGAACAGGTCGCCGAACTTGCCGACGACGGCCGCGGAGATCGTCTCGGCGAGCAGGTAGGCGGTGACGACCCAGGAGAGGTGGCCGGCGCCGCCGAGGTCGCCCACGATCGTGGGGAGCGCGGTCGCCACGATGGTCTGGTCCAGCGCGGCGAGGAGCAGGCCGAGCAGGATCGTGCCGAAGACCACGTTGATCTGTCGACGGGACAGTTCCGGAGGCCGTAGCCCGTGTCGGCGGTCAGCCGCCGCCGTCTCGACCGCCATGCGCACCTCCGTACGCCCGCCCTGGCCTCAGGGTAACCGCGGAACCAGCACGCTGAGGCACGTGACGCACCCTTCGAGCTTCTCGTACTCGCCGATGTCGACGACCATCGGGACGAAGCCGAGCTCACGGATGAGCTCCGCGGTCCGCGGCGCGGATGCGGCGATCAGGACCCGGTCCGCGTCCAGCGCGACCACGTGGCTGCCGGATTCCTCCTCGACCGGCAGCACGGGCGGCAGCGCGGCCAGGTCGAGGTGTTCGGGCAGCGCCAGCAGCGTGCCGTCGGGCAGCGCGGTCACCGCCGACTTGAGGTGCAGCACGCCCTTGATGCGGACCGGGGCCACCGTACGGCCGCGCGGCTCGAGGTGGGTGCGCAGCTGGTCCACGCCGGCCTCGTCGGTGCGTCCGCCGAGGCCCACGTACACCAGCTCGCCGACCTGGAGCACGTCGCCGCCGTCGAGCGTTGCCGGCGCCTCGATCCGGACGACGTCGAGGCCCGCCTCGCGGGCGGCACGCTCGGCGCCGGCGGTCTCGGCGCGGCGCTGCGGCGCGCCGGGTCGCGTGACGACGGCGAGCCCGCCACACACGACGAGCGTGTCCTCGACGAACACGCCGTCGGG
The DNA here is from genome assembly GCA_036520275.1 of Asanoa sp. Taxonomy (GTDB): domain Bacteria; phylum Actinomycetota; class Actinomycetes; order Mycobacteriales; family Micromonosporaceae; genus Asanoa. The sequence goes on along the minus strand of DATDJX010000180.1, from coordinate 4,197 downwards.
CGCGTCGGCGGCCGGTTCGACCTCGACCATGGACCAGCCCGCCGCGGCCAGCGCCGCCCGGTAGCCGGCGTGCTGCCGGCGGGCCCGGTCAACGTCGACGGACGTACGGGCGAGGTGGGTGACGATGCCCTCGGCGAGCCGTGGGCTCGGCTCGCGCACCAATGCCAGTCCCGGGCTGGCCGGCGCCGCGGGCGCCGTGAAATGCGGCGCCTGTTCCTCGCCGCCCCGCGTGGCCGCGGCGGCGCTCTGCGCCGCGGCGGCGGCGGCGCGCGTGGCGAAGCGCGGGGTGGGCGGGCCCGCGGGGCGCTCGACCGGCCCGGCCGTCGCCGCCGGTCTGGGCGGCCCAGCCGCGGAGCTCACCGGCGGAGCGCGGCGATCGTGCGGACCAGGTCGTCGTGGGTGATCGGTTCGCTCGGCCCGCCGCGCGCCTCCTGCATCGCCTTGGCGAGCTGCACCCGGCGCAGCACCTCCTTGATGTCGGCGCCGGTCATGCCGTGGCTGGCCGCCGCGAGCGCGGCCGGGTCGACGTCGCCCGCGAACATCCGGAAACCGTCGACCTCGTGTCGGTCGATCAGCTCGCGGATCTTCTTCGTGATGATCTCGGCGCGGCCGGCCTCGTCGGGCAGCGGGATCTTCAGCTTGATGTCGAAGCGCCCGGAGCGGATCAGCGAGTCGTCGACCCGGTGCGGGAAGTTGGTGGTGGCCACCACGATCACGTTGGGGTTGGCCTCGATCAGCCCGTTCATCTCCTGCTTGAAGATGCCGGCGACCGCGTTGACCGCCTGGCTTGCGGCGTCGCCGCCCGCCCCGGCATAGCTGATGATGCTGTCGAACTCGTCGAAGAGCATCACGGTCGGCTCCCGGTAGCGGCGGGCCTCCTGGAAGATCTGCTTGATGTTGCGCTCCGAGGCGCCGAGCCACTTGTCGAGGATCTCCGGCGTACGGATCTCGCGGAACGTCGCGCCGATCTCGTTGGCCAGCGCCCGGGCGAGCATGGTCTTGCCGGTGCCGGGCGGCCCATAGAGCAGGATGCCCTGCGGCCGACGCGCGCCCCAGCGCGCCATGATCTCGGGATGGCGGAAGGAGACGGCGATCTCCCGGAACTGGTCGACCACCTCGCGGAGGCCGCCGACCTGGTCCAGCGTCACCTCGTCGCTCAGGTCGAGCGGCGGCGGCGCCGGTGAGCGGCCACCCACCACGTAGGAGCGGCCGCGCAGCGACTCGGTGGTGCCGCCGGCGAGGTCGGCCACGACGCGCAGGACCAACAGCACCATCGCGCGCAGGTGGACCGGCGTGACCTCGTCGACCGGCACGGTGGCGCGGACCGCGACCGTACGCGGTGCGAGCGGAAGACGGCCGCCGGTGAGGCTCGACGCCGCCGGCGCGCCGTCGTACGTGATGCTGGCGACCAGCCCGACGGCGGCCGCCTCGGCGATCGGGTCGCCGGTGACCTCGTCGTCGAGCGGCGGCCACACCGAGCGCAGCAGCCGGGTCGGCGCGGTGGCGACCGCCTCCGCGCCGGCCGCGATCCGGCTGGCGACCGGGCCGCGGTCGGCGAGGCCGCGGGCGATCAGCGCGCCCACCGGCGCGACGGCGCCGAGCATCGCGCTGTTGACCAGCAGGTGCGCCGGCGGGAAGCCGCCGGTGCGCAGGTCGGCGACCATGCGCAGGACCGCCCGGTCGGCCTCCTGGCCGGGCTCGAGCCGGAAGCGCACCTCCTGCACCGGAGCGGGATAGCTGGCCCCGCGCAGCAGCACGACGGGCGCGTCCTTGGCGGCGGCCAGCGTGGCGGCACCGTCGACGATCACCACGCGGGCGCCGAGGAACGTCACCGTCTCGGAGCTCCGGCGGGTGCCGTCTCCGCGCAGATCCGAACCGGGTGTCGGCATGGCCCCACCTCCGCCCCAACTGTGCCACGCAGGGTCACGTGACGCAGAACTCGTTGCCCTCCGGGTCGTACATCGTCACCGCGTAGTGGTCGACACCCGGCCCGTCGTGTCCCCACGCGATGCGCGCGCCGGCCGCGACCAGCCGCTCGACCTCGGCGTCAACCTGCTGGCGGCGCTGCGCGACCGGCACGGTGCGGCCACCGCTGACCGAGATGTCGAGGTGCACGCGGTTCTTGACGGTCTTGGCTTCGGGCACCTGTTGGAACCAGATTCGCGGCTGCACCCCGTCGGGGTCGATGATCCGGTCCGGCTCGTCGGGACCCTGCAGCTCGTCCTCCGGCACGCCGATGCTGCGGTAGTAGGCGAACCAGCTGGGCTGGCCGTCGGGCGGCGGCTCGAGCTCGAAGCGCAGCGCTCTCGCCCAGAACCGGGCCTGCGCCACGGGGTCGGCGCAGTCGATGACGAGGTTGATCCGGTTGGTCATGGCGCCATCCTCCCGGATCGGTACGACGGTTGCGCCGGCAGCGCTCCCACGAGGTCACCGTCCCGGCCGTCCCCGCACCGGGACGGGAACCGCATCCCTCAGGGGACGGTCTTCTCGATGGCGGCCGGACCCTCCTCGGCGAGCTCGCGGGCGGCCCGCTCGACGTTGGCCGGCGTCGGGTCCCGGCCCTCCGCCTCCGCCAGGTCCACCGGCTCCCACTCCTGTTCGGCGCCCGTTCGCGCGACGACGTCGTCGTCGATCCCGTCCGACTCGCCGATGACGAACTCCCCGTCGTCCTCCTCCTCGCCGGGCTCGACGAACGAGGGCGTGTCAGCGTCGGCGCCGCCGCCGGTGACCAGCTGCGGCACGGTCGTCTCGTCGGCGACCGCGGCGGCAGCCTCGGGCGTCTCCTCCAACGGCGTCTGATCGCTCATACCTACCGTTGTACCCGGCCCCCATCCGGCGAACGCGGCCGCCCGGCCAGGAGGCGGGGTCGCCGGTGCGCGAACAGACACGTCACGGCCGGCCCTCCCGGTCTTCGACGTCCTCGTCGGCCTCGCGCGGCCGTGGCGCCTGCGCTGGCCGCAGCCATTGCCACAGCAGGAACAGCAGCCCCAGCGTCAGCATCGCGACGCCGGCCCAGAGGTTGATCCGGACACCTGCGCCTTGTCGATCTCCGGCGTCCCGTCGAGCAGGCCAGCGATGCCGACGATCAGGCCGTACACCACGAACAGCCCGCCGATGACCCGGCGTATGTCGAACAGCCGCGCGGCGGCCGACTGCCGTTGCTCCCGCTCGGCGTCGGACAGCAGCTCGTCGTCACTCATGGGCTCAGCCTCTCACCAGACCGGGATGTACAGCACGATGGACAGGAGCAGCGCGATGCCGCCCAGCAACAGCGGCGACCGGTACCACGCCTCGTCGCCGGCGAGCACGTCGCCCTTGAGGTCGACGCCGGTGCCGTAGACCAGCCCGCGAAGGTCGGACTCCGGCTTGGGTGCGGTGAACCGGCTGACGGCGAACGCGACGATGACCACCAGGACGAACGCGATGCCGGCGCCCCAGAAGCTCTCCTCGAGATCCGAGTTGAACGGCAGGACGTCGGCGAGGTAGAGCAGGTAGGTCAGGATCGCCGCCACGGTGCCGGTCAGCAGCGACCAGAAGCCGGCGGGGGCGGTCATCCGCTTCCAGAACATGCCGACGATGAACGTCGCGAACAGCGGGGCGTTGAACACCGAGAACAGCGCCTGAATGTAGTTCATGATGTTGTTGAACCCGGCGGCGATGAACGCCGTGCCGATGCCGATGAGCACGCCGGCGACCGTCGCAATCCGGCCGACCCGCACGTAGTAGTCGTCGGGCCGTTCCTTACGCACGTACGTCTGCCAGATGTCGTAGGTGAACACGGTGTTGAAGCCGCTGACGTTGGCCGCCATGCCGGCCATGAACGAGGCCATCAGGCCGGTGACCGCGATGCCCAGCACGCCGTTGGGCAGCAGGTCGCGGATCAGCAGTGGGATCGCGTTGTTGTAGACCAGATCGCCCTTCTCGGCGCCGAGGCCCTTGACCGTCACGAGCGCCACCAGCCCGGGGATCACCGTGATGGCAGGGATGAACAGCTTCGGGAACGCGGCGATGAGCGGCGTGCGCCGGGCGGCGCTCATGTTGCGCGCCGAGAGCGCCCGCTGAACCTCCGCGAAGTCAGCACGAAGCCCAAGCCGAACACGATGCCGAGCCAGTGCGCACCGAGCAGGTTGTCGGACGAGCCGGTGCCCTGCCAGGCGTGAAGGCCGGCCTCGCCGAGCGCGGATCCGCGTACCTTGT
>DATDJX010000179.1:0-28203 GCA_036520275.1 Asanoa sp. | reverse complement strand
GCCGTCTACTGGACCGACGCGCGGTTGGCCTTCGACCCCGAGGCCGATGCCGGACCCGTCCTGGTCGCTGTCCACTACACCGTCACACCCGAGCGGCAGGCGGACTTCCTGCCGGCCATGGACCAGCTCCGGCGATCCCGGCGGCGCACCGGCGCGTCCCGGTGGGAGCTTTACCGGGATGGCGAACACCCCGACCGTTTCGTCGAGCTGTTCCGCGTCCCCTCGTGGGACGAGCATCTCCGCCAGCACGAGGGCCGACTGACCGCAACCGACCGCGCGATCGAGGAGGCCGCGCTGGCCTACTCCGACCCCCCGGCCACGGCCGACCACCTGCTCCCGCCCGATGCGGCGAGCCCGTCGCCGACCGCTCAGACGCCACGGGACTGAATACCTGCCAGGTGACGATCGAGCAGGCCAGCGTCGCGGTGTCCGCGACGACCTCCGGCCAACCTCAGCGGCATCGGCCATTCCCCGCGATACCGCCCGGAACGGTCCGGAGTGATCTGCCGACTGAGGGACAAATTCGCGCCGAAGCGGTGATACTCGCACTGGATCGGAGGTCGGGCGATGGGTGCACTCGGGCGCAGAATCATGCTCGTACTGGTGGCCGGAGCGGGCGCAGCACTCCTGCTCGCCGGCTGTGGGGGCGGCGACTCCTCGCCGAGCGGCACCGGCGCCAACTCCGCCCCGGCCTCGCCAGCGGCTACGGGTACCAAGGTCACGGCGACCGAGAAGGAATACTCGATCGCCGTCTCGACCACCACGTTCGCTCCCGGCGTCTACACCTTCGAGGTGGTAAACCAGGGCGCGATGGTGCACAACCTGGTGATCAAGGGGCCGGGAGTCGACGCCACGGCGTCACCGGATGTGCGGCCAGGCGCCTCGGGCCAGGTCACGGTGACCCTGCAGCAAGGCTCCTACGAGCTGTGGTGCTCGATCGACAACCACAAGGCCCTCGGCATGGACATGACGATCCGAGTCGGTTGACGCTCACCAGCGGTCCCGCTGGCCGGCATAGGAATGAAAGGCGAGAGGCCCGGACCACGAATGGTCCGGGCCTCTCGTCGTTGGTCAGCCAGCGGTCTTCGCCACCCCGACGGGGCAGGTCATGCCGTTCGGGCCGTGGTTGCAGTATCCGAAGGGGTTCTTGCTGTCCGACAGGTACTGCTGGTGGTAGTCCTCGGCGTAGAAGTAGTCACCCAGCGGCGCCACCTCGGTCGTGATGGTGCCTCGACCCGCGGCGGTCACGACCGGCTGGAACTTGTCCAGCGACGCTCTCGCCGTGGCGGCCTGCGCGTCGGTCGTCGTGTAGATCGCGGACCGGTACTGGGTGCCCACGTCGTTGCCCTGCCGCATGCCCTGGGTCGGGTCGTGGTTCTCCCAGAACACCTTCAGCAGGTCCTCGTACGCGATCACCTTCGGGTCGTAGACCACCTCGACCACCTCGGCGTGGCCCGTGCGGCCGCTGCACACCTCCTCGTACGTGGGGTTGCGGGTGTAGCCGCCGGCGTAGCCGACCGACGTCGTGTAGACGCCGGGCAGCCGCCAGAACAGCCGCTCCGCACCCCAGAAACAGCCCATCCCGAAGACCGCGACCTCGAGACCGGCCGGCCACGGCCCGCGCAACGGGGTGCCGAGCACCGTGTGGCGGTCCGCCACCGGCATGCCCAACGGACGGCCCGGCAGCGCCTGGTCGGGGCCGACGAGATCCATCGTCTTTCCGCGGAAGAACACTCGGAAGCTCCTCTCATACCTCTGCCAGGCTCAACAACGGCGAGCCCCCAGGCCTTACCCGCGCCAGGTGAACCGGGGCGAATAACCCAACATCCGCCGCGCCTTGTCGATCGACAGCAGCGTCTCGTGCTCGTCGAGCTCCCGCCGCACCGGCACCGACGGAAACACGGACGCCACCAGGTGCGACGACGGCTGGGTCATCACCGTGTCCGCGTTGGCGATCACGAAGACCTCCGTGCCTACCAGCTCCGATTCGAGGGCCAGCCGGACGGCCTGCGCCCCGTCCCGCGCGTCGATGTAGCCCCACGCGTTCCACGCCCGCAGCAGCGGGTCGGCGGAGAACGCCCGGAAACGGTCGTAGTCCGACGGGACCATCACGTTCGAGAACCGCAAACCGATCATCTTCAGCGCCGGATCCCAGCGGCAGAGCTGGGCCGCCATCTGCTCCTCGAGGTGCTTGACCAGCGAGTACGACGAGTTCGGCCGGGCCGGGTAGTCCTCGTCGACCGGGAAGTACGGCGGCGGCGTTTCCGTGAACGGCAGGCCCAGCACGGTCTCGCTGCTCGCCCAGACCACGTTGCGCACCCCGGCGAGCCGCGCGGCGGCGAAGACGTGGTGGGTCGCCACCATGTTGTGCGTGAACGTCGCCGCGTTCGGTATCAGCCCGGGCGCCGGCACGGCCGCCAGGTGGACGAGCGCGTCGACGCCGTCGTACCGGTCCTCGATCCGCGAGAGCAGTTCGACGGCCTGCCCGTAGTCGGTCAGGTCGGCGCGCACGAACCGGCCGGGCGCGTCGCCGGGCGGGGGTACCCGGTCGGCGTTGAGGACGTCGTAGCCGTCCGCCGCCAGCGAGGTCATCACGACCCGCCCCAGCTTGCCGCTGCCGCCGGTCACCAGCACACGGGTCACAGCACCTCCCCGATCCGCGCCGCGTACGACGCCGCCTCCTCGTCGGACGCGTACTTCGTACGCGGCCAGAAGAACCCCCGCAACCCGTCGCCCTTGGTTCGCGGCACCACGTGGGTGTGCAGGTGCGGCACCGACTGCGACACCTTGTTGTTGATCGCGACGAACGTCCCGCCGGCGCCCAGCGCCTTCTCGACGGCCGTGGACAGCGACCGCACGTACGAAAAGTACGGCCCCACCTCCGAGGAGGGCAGGTCCGCGAGCGTCACGACGTGGGCGCGCGGCGCCACCAGCACGTGCCCCTTGAACACCGGCCGTGCGTCGAGGAACGCCACGAACGAGTCCGACGACGACACCACGAATGCCGGCACGTTGCCCGCCGCGATGGCACAGAACACGCAGTCCGCCACGCCGGAAGACTAGCCTTCACCGAATGACGTACGGCTTCGAGACGCTCGCCATCCACGCCGGCCAGGATCCGGAGGCCCGCACCGGCGCGGTGGTGCCGCCGATCTTCCAGACCAGCACCTACGCGCAGCACGCGGTCGGCGAGCCCCGCGCGGGGTACGAGTACAGCCGCTCCGCCAACCCGACCCGCGATGCCCTGCAGGAGTGCATCCGCGCGCTCGAGGACGGCCGGCGCGGCCTGGCCTTCGCGAGCGGGCTCTCGGCCGAGGACACCCTGCTGCGCACCGTCTGCAAGCCGGGCGACCACGTGGTGATCCCCGACGACGCGTACGGCGGAACCTATCGGCTCTTCGCCCGGGTGGCCGAGCGCTGGGGCCTCGCGTGGACCGCCGCCAAGATCTCCGACCTCGACGCCGTACGGGCCGCGACCCGGCCCGGCAAGACCCGGATCGTCTGGATCGAGACGCCCACCAACCCGCTGCTCGGCATCGCCGACCTGGCCGCCACCGCCGCTCTCGCCCACGACATCGACGCCCTGCTCGTGGTGGACAACACGTTCGCCTCGCCGTACCTGCAGCAGCCCATCGCACACGGCGCCGACGTGGTGGTGCACTCCACCACCAAGTACCTGGGCGGCCATTCCGACGTGGTCGGCGGCGCCCTCGTCACCGCCGCCGACGGGCTGGGCGAGGAGCTCGCCTACCACCAGAACGCGATGGGGGGCGTCAATGGCCCGTTCGACGCCTGGCTGACCCTGCGTGGCATCCGGACCCTGGGCGTGCGGATGGACCGGCACTGCGACAACGCCGAGCGGATCGCCGACTACCTCAGCCACCACCGGGCCGTTGCCGAGGTCATCTACCCCGGCCTGCCGGAGCACCCCGGCCACGAGACCGCCGCCAAGCAGATGCGCCGGTTCGGCGGGATGATCTCGTTCCGCGCGGCCGGCGGTGCGGCCGACGCGGTGCGGACCTGCAACCGTACGAAGCTGTTCATCCTGGCCGAGTCGCTCGGCGGCGTGGAGAGCCTGATCGAGCACCCGGGCCGGATGACCCACGCGAGCGCGGCCGGTTCGCCGCTCGAGGTCCCCGGCGACCTCGTCCGTCTCTCGGTGGGTCTGGAGACCGGCGAGGACCTCCTCGCCGATCTGGAGCAAGCCCTCGCCTGAACCGGCGGGCGCGCCCCACTCCGCCCGCCGGCCATTGTGAGATTCTGTCGGGTGGCGTCGCGCCGGGCGTCCGGTCCGGCCGTCCGGGGAGGGGTGCCGTGCAGACGTGGGTCGGTGCGACCGCGAAGCAGATCGCCCGTGCGGTACGGCGCGGTGACACGTCCGCGACGCGGGTGGTCGCCGACCACCTGGACCACATCCGGGTGGCTGACCCGGTCGTATCGGCGTTCCGCACCGTGCGGGCCGGCGCGGCGATGGCGGAGGCCGAGCAGGTCGACGAGCAGCACGACCTGGCCAACCTGCCGCTCGCCGGGGTTCCCGTCGCGGTCAAGGAGAACACCGCGATCGCCGGCCTCCCGACCTGGCACGGTTCGGAGGCCGCCTCCGCCGCCGTCGCCGAGGAAGACCACGAGATGGTCCGGCGGCTGCGCGGCGCCGGCGCCGTCGTCATCGGGTCGACGCGCATGCCCGAGCTCGGGATCTGGGGAGTCACCGACGACGACACGGGTGTGACCCGCAACCCGTGGCGCACCGACCGGACGCCCGGCGGGTCGTCCGGGGGCGCGGCCGCCGCGGTGTCCGCCGGCATGGTGCCGATCGCGCACGCCAACGACGGCATGGGGTCGGTGCGCGTCCCGGCGGCCTGCTGCGGGCTGGTCGGGCTGAAGCCCGGCCGCGGCGTCCTGCCGGTCGGCCTCGGTCCGGGCGACTGGCGGGGCCTGACCGAGCATGGCGTCCTCGCGACCACCGTGGCCGACGCGGTGCTGGGCTTCTCCGTCCTCGCCGGCCGCCGACCCGACAAGCTGGTCGAGCCGCCGCGCCTGCGGATCGGCGTCTCGCTGCGTTCCCCGGTGCCTGGGGTGTTCCTCGACCGGCCCAACCGGGAGGCGGTGGCGGCCGCGGGCCGGGTGCTCTGCGCCGCCGGCCACGACACGGTGGTCGCCGAGCCGACCTATCCGACGTCATTGCGGGTGAAGGGGATCGCGACCTGGCTCGCGGGCGCGGCCGACGCGGCGCGCGCCGAGGGTGTCGACCGGGCCGCCCTGCAGCCGCGCAGCCGACGCCACGCCGACCTCGGTGAGTGGGCGCTGCGCCACGGGTACGTCCGGCAGGAGGACGGCGACCGGTGGCGCGAGCGGTCGATCGCGTTCTTCGCCGACAAGCGCGTGGATCTGCTGCTGATGCCGGCGCTCGCCGCGGCGCCGCCGAAGGCCGGCGGCTGGGCGGGCCGGTCGTGGACGGCCAACATGCTGGCCAGCGTCCGCTACGCGCCGTACGCAGCGCCCTGGAACGTCGCGGGCCTGCCGGCACTCGTGGTCCCGATCGGTGTACGCCCGGACGGGCTGCCGGTCGCCGCCCAGCTCGTCGGCCCGCCCGGCACGGAGCTGCTGCTGCTCGCGATCGCCGGCCAGCTCGAGATGCACCAACCCTGGCGGCGCCACGCGCCGAGCTGGCCGCGCGTCCCCCAGCCGGCGGGGACTCCCGACCTGACGCGATGACCTCCGTCCAGTCCGCATCGATCGGCTGTGCGCCGTGCCGGCGCGGGTGCCCTGCACCGTGCAGCGCATCGGGCTCGCGGCGTCGATAGCGGTCGCGGCGACCGTCGCGGCCAGCGGGCTCTCCGGGGTGGCGGCGCTGGCCGGCGCGATCATCGCCGGCGCGCCGCCCGAGCCGTGCCGGACGAACCCGAGCCGGACGAACCGCCACAGTCGGTGGCAGTCGACGCGCCGCGGCCGGCCGGTGATGCGAGGATCGACAAATGACGGAGCTCGTCGGCCTGGCCGACGTGGAGGCCGCCCGCGACCTGCTCGCCGGCGTCGTCCGCGTCACGCCGCTGGAACCCTCCCGGCCATTGACCGCCATCCTCGGCGGTCCCACGTGGCTCAAGTGCGAAAACCTGCAGCGCGCCGGCTCCTTCAAGGTCCGCGGCGCCTACACCCGCATCGCTCGGCTGTCCGCCGCGCAACGCGCCCGCGGCGTCGTCGCGGCCAGCGCCGGCAACCACGCGCAGGGCGTGGCGCTCGCGGCCGGCCTGCTCGGCGCCGGCGCGACCGTGTTCATGCCGGTGGGCGCGCCGCTGCCGAAGGTCGCGGCCACCAAGGGCTACGGGGCACAGGTGGAGCTCGTCGGCGCCACCGTCGACGACTCGCTGGTCGCGGCGCAGGAGTTCGCCGACCGCACCGGCGCGGTGTTGATCCACCCGTTCAACCATCCGGACGTGATCGCCGGGCAGGGCACCGCAGCGCTGGAGATTGTCGAACAATGCCCGCAGGTGCGCACGATCGTCACCGGCGTCGGCGGCGGTGGGCTGATCTCCGGCATCGCGGTGGCGGCCAAGGCGCTGCGTCCGCAGGTTCGGGTGATCGGCGTCCAGGCGGCCGGCGCTGCCGCGTTCCCGCCCTCGCTGCGGGCCGGCGCGCCCGTACGGCTGCCCGGCTACTCGACGATCGCCGACGGCATCGCGGTCGGCTGTCCGGGCGACGTGACGTTCGCCCACGTCAGCAAGCTCGTCGACGAGGTCGTCACGGTGAGTGAGGAGGACATCTCGCGGGCCCTGCTGATCCTGCTGGAGCGCGGCAAGATGGTCGTCGAGCCGGCCGGCGCGGTGGGCGTGGCCGCCCTCCTGGCCGGCGTCGTCGAGGCCGAGCCGCCCGCCGTGGCAGTGATCTCCGGCGGCAACATCGACCCGCTGCTGCTGTTGCGGGTCATCGAGCACGGCCTGGCCGCGGCCGGCCGCTACCTGCGCTTCACCGTGCGATGCGCGGACCGGCCAGGGCAGCTCGCGTCGCTGCTCGGCCAGATCGCGGAGCACCGGGCCAACGTGGTCGACGTCGAGCACCAACGGCAGAACCCGCACCTCGGCCTCGGCGAGGTGGAGGTGGCCCTGTCCGTGGAGACCCGGGGCTCGGCGCACTCCGACGAGCTCGTGGCGGCCCTGCGGGCCAGCGGCTACGCGGTGTCGTTCGCCACGGACTGACGCCTCGCGTCGATCACGAGGTGATGAGCGGATGGACGCTCCCGGCGTGCGGTGACTTCATGATCGACCGCTGGGTGACGGCGCGGCGTCAGGCCCCGAACGGCTCGAAGCGCACGACCGTGACCTTGATGTCGGATCCGCTCGGGGCCGTGTAGGTGACGGTCTGTCCGGAGCGCGCGCCGAGGATGGCCTTGCCCAGCGCCGACTCGGGGCTGTAGACGGTGAGGTCGGTCGTGGCGGCGATCTCCCGCGACCCGAGCAGGAACGTCTCGGTGTCGTCGGCGTCGTCGTCGAAGTGGATGGTCACGACGGTGCCCGGCGCGACGGCATCGGCCGAGGGAGCGTCACCCACCTTGGCCGTGCGCAGCAGCTCCTGGAGCTGCCGGATGCGCATCTCGTGCCTACCCTGCTCCTCGCGGGCGGCGTGATAGCCGCCGTTTTCGCGCAGGTCACCCTCCTCGCGGCGGGCGTTGATCTCGGCGGCGATGGCCGGGCGGCCGGCGATCAGCTGGTTGAGCTCGGATTGCAGCCGGTCGTAAGCGTCCTGCGACAGCCAGGTGGCGGTCTCACGTTCGGTGGACACAGACGATCTCCTCAAGTGCCGCGCGGCTGACGAAACAACGAACTTCCAACCTACCAGCGACCAACGATACGAGGTGCGCTCAAATCAGCCGGCGGCCCGGCAGCGCGGCACCTCGCCCACGATCGCCCGGCCGGTCACCGCGAGCTCATGGGTGATCGTCGGTCGCCGTTGGCCGGGCGCCGCGATGACCCGTACCTCCTCGGACCCGACCTCGACGCCCTCGCGGGAACGCGCCCGCACGACGCAGACGGCCGACCCTCCGGTCGGCACCCGTACCCGGAATGTCACGGACACCCGGGTGTCGCTCAGGTTGGCCCAGGTGACCACCTCGGGCTGGTATGTCGGGTCGCCGTAGGAGCGGTAAAGGCGCACCGCGACGGCCGTACCCACGATCACCATGACCGCGACGAGCGCGACCATGAGCCATGGCCGGCGGCGGCGCGGTGCGCGTCGGCGGCCGTAGCGGCCGGGCGGGAACACGGGTGTGCCGGCCGGCGTTGTGGCGTGCGTCTCGGTCACCGCGGTCGTTCACCCCCCGTCGTTGTCGGATCCGTCAGCAAGAATGGCAGGGTTCCATCCTCGCAGCCCGTGACAGACGAAGGAGCTTCAGGGAGCCGTGTCAGAGAGATTGCGCCTCATGGCCGTGCACGCACACCCCGACGACGAGTCGAGCAAGGGTGCGGCCACGATGGCCAAATATGTCGCGGAAGGCGTCGACGTGCTCGTCGTGACCTGCACCGGCGGCGAACGTGGCAGCGTGCTCAACCCGAAGCTCGACCGGCCCGACGTCTGGGAAAACATCACCGAGATCCGCAAGCAGGAGATGGCCGCCGCCCGGGCGATCCTCGGCGTCGACCAGGCCTGGCTGGGCTTCGTCGACTCGGGCCTGCCCGAGGGCGACCCGCTGCCGCCGCTGCCCGAGGGCTGCTTCGGCCTTCAAGACGTCGAGCAGGCCGCCGCGCCGCTCGTCGGCCTCATGCGCAGCTTCCGGCCGCACGTCGTGACCACCTATGACGAGACCGGCGGCTACCCGCACCCCGACCACGTCATGTGTCACAAGATCAGCGTCGCCGCGTTCGACGCGGCTGGCGACCCGGCCCGCCACCCGGAGCAGGGCGAGCCGTGGCAGCCGCTCAAGCTCTACTACGACATCGGCTTCTCCCGGCCGCGGGTCAGCGCGCTCCACGAGGCCATGCTGGCGGCCGGCCTCGAGTCGCCATACCAAGAGTGGCTGGAGAGGTGGGAAGACCGGGAAGACAAGGGCCCGCGGGCGACCACGCGGGTCGAGTGTGCCGACTACTTCCCGGTGCGCGACGACGCGCTGCGCGCCCACGCGACCCAGGTCGACCCCGACGGCTTCTGGTTCCACGTGCCGATGGAGGTCCAGCGCAAGGCCTGGCCGACCGAAGACTTCCAGCTCGTCCGGTCGTTCGTCGACAGCCCGCTGCCCGAGACCGACCTGTTCGCCGGCGTGCGGGAGTCGGTCGCGGTGGGCTGACCGGCCGGGCGTACCGTTGAGCGATGCTGACCGTCCTTGCCGTGAACAACTTCGGTGACACGCGCGAGGGTGGCCTCGCCGGGCCGATGGGTCTGCTCCTCATCCTCCTGCTGGGCGCGGCGACGGTCTTTCTTATCCGCAACATGAACGCGCGGCTGCGCCGACTTCCGGATCGGTTTCCCGACCAGACGGCCGACGACGGCCGGCGAGCGGACGAGAAAGTCCTCGATCCGACAGACCGGGAAGACCGTTCTTGACCATCGGAAATGCCGGCCGAGCGGCCGGATTTCTGGGCTGACCCGGCACGATGCCGCCCATCTACGCACAAACCCGACCTGTGCCCTCTGTTGCCCCTCACCCGTTTGGCTTAGCCTTCCGCCGGGGGGACGATGTTCCTCGTGCCGTGCGCGGAAAGGGGGCGCGATGGTGGTCGCCGGCAGCACCGCGTCCCGGCACGGATCCCGCCCGCATTCGCGCCGGAGGGTCCGACGCGGTCCCACCGACGGGAGCGGCGCGTGAGTGCCCTAGCGGCCGCGGTGCACCGGAGCGGGCTCGCCGAGTTCCCGCGTCGGGTCCTCGCTCTCACCGGCATCCTGTTCGTGCTGGCGGTCGGTGCGACCGTCGCCGGTCTGCTCGTCCCGGCCACGCTGCCCGCGAACGACCCGCTGTCGCCGGTCGCCCGGTTCGGCATCGCGAGCGGCGTGATGGCCGTCGCCCAGCTGGCGAGCCTGCGGCTGCGCTTCGGCTCCGGGCGGATGTCCGTCACCTGGGGCGAGGCGGCGCTGATCATCGGGCTCTACGTCGCCCCGCCCGGCTGGCTGCCGGCCGCGACGTTCGTCGGCGCCGGCGTCGCGTGGCTCCTGCTCTCCCTCCTCGCCGACCTGCGTACGCCCATCGAGGCCATCCACATCGCGCTGTGCCAGACCGTGGCGGTGACCGTCGCCGTCGCGGCGACCTGCGCGTTCGCCGATCCGATCGGCCACCGGCTGACGCCGTCGTTGACGGTGGCGCTGATCCTCGGCGCGCTGGTCTATCTGCTCGTCGGGGCGTTCCTCGCCGTCCTGTCGCACAGCCTGCAGCACGGCGTGCCCCTCGTGCCCGCCCTGTTCCGCGCGCTGCACGACAAGCTGCTGATGTTCGTCGGCAACGTGGTCCTCGGCCTGGTCGTGGTCACGATGATCGCCCACGACCCGCGCTGGCTGCTGCTGCTGCCGCCCGGGTTGTGGCTGCTCCAGCAGACATACGGACACCGCCTGCGCGCCGACGACGAGCGCCGGGCCTGGCAGGAGTTCGCGAACGCGACCGGCGCCCTCAACCGGCTCGACGAGCGCGCCGTCGTCGCCGCGGGGATCGGCGGCGCGCTCAGGCTCTTCGGCGCAGAGGCCGTCGAAATCGACGTGATCCGGGCCGACGGCGGCTGGCGGCGATACCGCGGCGACAAGACCGGCGCACGCTCGGACGACGAGCTCGGCGAGCGACCGCGCGGCGACACCGACGACGCCACGCTGGCGCGGCCGCTGATCGTCGGCGGCGTGCACGTGGGCGACCTGCGCGTACGGCTGACCCCGTCGACCGGGCCGAGCAGGCGGGACGAACTGGCGCTGGCGGCCTTCGGCGACGCCTTGGCCGCCGCGCTGCACGACGCCGCGACGCACCGCGAGCTCGCGATCCTGTCCGCCCGCTCGTCATACGATGCCGTGCACGACCCGCTGACCGGCCTGCTCAACCGCTTCGCGCTGATGCGCCGCGGCGAGGCGCTGCTGCGCGAGCTCGAGCACGGCGAGCCGGTCATGCTCGTGCTGCTGGACATCAACCGGTTCCGCGACGTCAACGACACGCTCGGCCACGCCGCCGGCGACGAGCTGTTGCAGTCCGTCGCCGCCCGGCTGGACAGGATGACCGGCGACGACGAGCTGCTCGGCCGCCTCGGCGGCGACGAGTTCGCGCTGCTGGCGCGGATGCCGGGCGGCACCTCCCAGACCGCGATCGGCGACCGCGAGGCAGCGCCGCCGATCGCGCTGCGGCGGGCCCGCGAAATGGTCGAGGGCCTTGCTGAGCCGGTCGAGGTGGAAGGCGTCCGGATGTCGGTGGAGGCATCGGCCGGAGTGGTGGTGGCCGGCGCCGGCACCGCCGACCTGACCGAGCTGCTCCGCCGCGCCGACGTGGCGCTCTACCAGGGCAAGGATGGCGGGAGCGCGGTCACCGCGTACGACCCGGCCCGCGACGTCGCGACCACCGACCAGCTGGCCCTGCTCGCCGAGCTGCGTGAGGCGCTCACCGACGACAGCCAACTGGTGCTGGCGCTGCAGCCGGCCGTCAACCTGTCCACCGGGGCGCCGACCGGCGTCGAGGCGCTGATCCGCTGGAAGCACCCGCGACGCGGCACGCTGGCCCCCGGCACGTTCGTCCGGGTCGCCGAGGGCAGCGAGCTGCTGGGCGAGTTCACCCGGTATGTCATCGACCGGGCGCTCGCCGTAGCCGCCGACATCGCGGCCAACGGCATTACCGTGCCGATCTCGGTCAACCTTTCCCCGCAGAGCCTGATGGACCCGCACCTACCGGGCGATGTGCAGGAGCTGCTGCGCCGCCACCGCGTGCCGCCCAACCTCCTCGTCCTGGAGATCACCGAGACCGTCGTGATGCGCGAGCTCGAGGTGGTCGACGAGGTGCTCGCCGCCTTGCGCGAGATCGGCGTGCAGCTGGCCGTCGACGAC
Organism: Asanoa sp.; assembly: GCA_036520275.1. Classification (GTDB taxonomy): domain Bacteria; phylum Actinomycetota; class Actinomycetes; order Mycobacteriales; family Micromonosporaceae; genus Asanoa. The sequence goes on along the minus strand of DATDJX010000179.1, from coordinate 16,215 downwards.
TTCGGCACCGGGTTCTCGTCACTGACGTTCCTGACCCGGATCGCGGTGCACGAGGTCAAGGTCGACCGCTCGTTCGTGATGCGGATGGCCGACTCGCCGCACGCGGCGGCCATCGTACGGGCGACCATCGAGCTCGGCCGCGAGCTGGGCATGCGGGTGGTCGCGGAGGGCGTCGAGACGGCGGCACAGCGTGCCGCGCTGGCGGCGCTGGGCTGCTCCGCCGCGCAGGGCTACCACTTCTTCAAGCCGATGCCGGCGGACAAGATCGTCGCGGTGCTGGCCCAGCTGCTCGACACGGCGCAGGCCCAGGTCTACCCCTTCCGCGCCGACGGCACCGGCGTCTCGTAGACCTGCGCGTCGTCGGCGCCGGATCGGCGCATTCTCACGGGCCGCCCAGAGCAGCAAGAACAGTGTCATTGCCGTTCCGCGCGCCGCCATGCCGGCAACAATGGTGTCTTTGCTGGCCGGAGCGGGCCGGGGGCGGCAGGCGCGTGGAAGGCTTGGGGCATGAACCGGCTCGCTTATGCGACCTCTCCCTACCTGCTGCAGCACGCCGGCAATCCGGTCGACTGGTGGCCATGGACCGAGGCGGCGTTCGCCGAGGCCAAGGCCCGCGACGTGCCCGTGCTGATCTCGGTCGGATACGCCGCGTGCCACTGGTGCCACGTGATGGCGCACGAGTCGTTCGAGAACGCCGAGGTCGCCCGGCTGATGAACGACAACTTCGTGAACATCAAGGTCGACCGCGAGGAGCGGCCCGACGTCGACGCGGTCTACCTGACGGCGACCCAGGCCATGACCGGCCAGGGCGGCTGGCCGATGACCGTGTTCGCCGCGCCGGACGGCACGCCGTTCTTTTGCGGCACCTACTTTCCCCGGCCGACCTTCGTCCGGCTACTGCGGTCGGTCGCCGACGCCTGGGCCAACCAGCGCGAGGCGGTCCTGCAGCAGGGCGCCGCCGTCGTCGAGGCGATCGGCGGCGCGCAGGCCACCGGCGGGCCCACCACACCGTTGACGGCAGACCTTCTGGACACGGCGTCCGAACAGCTCGCCAAGGAGTACGACGCGGTCAACGGCGGCTTCGGTGGCGCGCCCAAGTTCCCGCCGCACATGAACCTGCTCTTCCTGCTGCGCCACTACCAGCGTACGGAGGTGCCCACCGACCTGGAGATCGCTCGGCACACGGGCGACGCGATGGCGCGCGGCGGGATCTACGACCAGCTGGCCGGCGGCTTCGCCCGCTACTCGGTCGACGAATCCTGGACCGTGCCGCACTTCGAGAAGATGCTCTACGACAACGCGCTCCTGCTGCGCGCGTACACGCTGCTCTGGCGGCTGACCGGCGATGCCCTCGCCCGGCGGGTCGCCGACGAAACCGCCGCGTTCCTGGTCCGCGACCTGGGCACGCCCGAGGGCGGGTTCGCATCCGCACTCGACGCCGACACCGACGGCGTCGAGGGCCTGACGTACGCGTGGACGCCGGACCAGCTGCGTGAGGGGCTCGGCGACGAGGACGGCGCCTACGCGGCGGACCTGCTCGGCGTCACGAAGAAGGGCAGCTTCGAGCACGGCACGTCGGTCCTGCGCCTCGCTCGGGACGTCGACGTCGCTGACGACGCCGTGCGTGACCGCTGGGATGCCGTACGCCGGCGGCTGCTCGAGGCGCGCAACCGGCGCCCGCAGCCGGCGCGCGACGACAAGGTGGTCGCCTCGTGGAACGGGCTGGCGATCACCGCGCTCGCCGAGCACGCCGCGGCAACCGCGGCGCCCGACTCCGCCGGCGCCGCCGTCAAGGCGGCGACCCTGCTGGCCGAGCGGCACCTCGTCGACGGCCGGCTGAGGAGGGTGTCCCGCGACGGACAGGTGGGCGAGCCGGCCGGCGTACTCGAGGACCATGGTGCGGTCGCCGAGGCGTTCGGCGCGGTACACCAGCTCACCGGCGACGGCCGCTGGCTCGACCTCGCCGGCGGCCTGCTCGACACCGCCCGCGAGCACTTCGCAACCGGCGACGGCGGCTTCTACGACACCGCCGACGACGCCGAGACGCTGGTCGCCCGCCCCGCCGACCCCACCGACAACGCCACCCCGTCCGGCCTGTCCGCGATCGCCGCGGCGCTGACCACGTACGCGGCCCTCCGCGGGGACCCCGCCTACCGCCAGGCCGCCGAGGCCGCGCTCGCCACGGTCGCGCCGATCGTCGGCCGACACCCGCGGTTCACCGGGTACGCGGCGGCGACCGGCGAGGCGCTGCTGTCGGGGCCGTACGAGATCGCGATCGTGACCGGAGACCCGGTCGGCGAGCCGCTCGTCGCCGCGGCGCAGGAGGCGTTGCCGCCGGGTGCGGTGCTCGTCGCCGGCCGGCCGGACCAGCCGGGCGTGCCCCTGCTCGAAGGGCGCCCGATGCTCGACGGGGCGCCGACGGCGTACGTCTGCCGGGGCTTCGTCTGCGACCGTCCCGTCACCACGGTCGACGAGCTGCTGGAGCAGCTCAGATAGCGAGCCCGTCGAACCAGGCGAGCACCGCGGACTCGTACGCGATGCCGAAGTCGAGCACCGCCTCGGCGTACTTGTCCGGGACTCCCGCGGCCTTCTCGCGCTCGTAGCCCCGCAGCCGGGCGGCGTGTGCCGCGCGGTGGCGTGCCACGAATCCGGGCAGCTCGTCGGGCGGCACGTGCCGGCCGAACATGATCGTCAGGAGCAGCGGCATCCGGATCGTCTCCTGGCCCGGCTCGCGGGCCATCCATTCCGCGAACGCGGCGCGGCCCGCGTCGGTGATCGCGTACGGCTTGCGGTCGCGCGGCCCGCGCTCGCCCGCCTCGACCAGCCCGTCGGCAGCCATCGCCGTCAGCTCGCGGTAGACCTGGCTCTGGGTCAGCGACCAGAAGTCGCCGATCCGGTCCTGGGCGACCGCCACCAGGTCCCAGCCGGTCATCGGGCCCTCGTGCAGGAAACCGAGCAGCGACGCGGCCGTCGCGTTCAGCCGGCGGGTCGTCATGACGTCCGATTGTGGCAGGTCAGCCCGGGATCGTTTGCGCAGCGCAGCGAGTGAAGCCCGCTGAACCGGTCGGGGAACGCATCGCGGGGCGTGCGCGGCGATGGCGATACGCTGGCGCCCGACATGGACACGCGTACCGGACTGCCCGTCGTCGGCATGGTGGGCGGCGGCCAGTTGGCCCGGATGACCCACCAGGCCGCCATCGCGCTCGGTCAGGGCCTGCGGGTGCTCGCGCAGCGGCCCGACGACGGCGCCGCGCTGGTCACGGCCGACGTGCAGATCGGCGAGCACACCGACCTGGCGGCCCTGCGCACGTTCGCCAAGGGCTGCGACCTGGTCACGTTCGACCACGAGCACGTGCCCTCGGAGCACATCCGGGCACTCGAGGCCGAGGGAGTGCGGCTCTACCCGAGCGCCGACGCGCTGCGGTACGCGCAGGACAAGCGGCAGATGCGGGAGAAGCTGTCCGCGCTGGGCGCGCCGGTGCCGCGCTGGCGGTCGGTCGCCTCGGCAGCCCACCTGGACGCGTTCGGCTACCCGGCCGTGCTCAAGGCGGCGCGCGGCGGGTACGACGGTCGGGGCGTGTGGATGCTCGATGGTCCGGGCGACGCCGCCGATGTGCTGGCCAGCGGCACCGAGCTGATCGTGGAGGAGCGGGTACCGCTGCGGCGCGAGCTCGCCGTGCAGGTCGCCCGCTCGCCGTTCGGACAGGTCGCCGTCTTCCCCGTCGTCGAGACCGTGCAGCGGGACGGGATCTGCGTCGAGGTGATCGCGCCGGCGCCCGGCCTGCCCGACGCCGTGGCGGAGGAGGCACAGCGGCTGGCGATCGCGCTGGCCGCCGGCCTGGACGTGGTCGGCATGCTCGCGGTCGAGCTGTTCGAGACCGCTTCCGGGCCGACGGTCAACGAGCTCGCCATGCGACCGCACAACTCGGGGCACTGGACGATCGAGGGCGCCCGCACGTCGCAGTTCGAGCAGCACTTGCGCGCCGTGCTCGACTACCCGTTGGGCGAGACGTCGATGACCGAGCCGGTGGTCGTGATGGCCAATGTTCTCGGCGGGCCCCCGGGAGGCATGTCGATCGACGAGCGGCTGCACCACCTCTTCGCCGACGACCCCGGCGCGCGGGTACACCTCTACGGCAAGCAGACCCGCCCCGGCCGCAAGATCGGGCACGTCACGGTCCTGGGCGACGACCTTTCGTCGGTACGGGCGCGTGCGGCGCGCGCGGCCGCCTGGCTCCGGGAGGGTCCACAGTGACGGTCGGCGTGATCATGGGCAGCGACTCCGACTGGCCGACCATGCGCGCGGCCGCGGAGGCGCTCGACGAGTTCGGCGTGTCGTACCAGGTTGGGGTCGTCTCGGCCCACCGCACGCCGGACAAGATGATCGCGTACGCGCGGTCGGCCGCCCGCAACGGCCTGCGCGTGATCATCGCCGGTGCCGGGGGAGCGGCCCACCTGCCCGGCATGGTCGCCGCGGCGACACCGCTGCCGGTGATCGGCGTCCCGGTGCCGCTCACCCACCTCGACGGCATGGACTCATTGCTCTCGATCGTACAGATGCCGGCGGGCGTTCCCGTCGCGACCGTGTCGATCGGCGGCGCCCGCAACGCCGGCCTGCTCGCGGTCCGTATCCTCGCCGCGGCCGACGACGGCCTGCGGGCGCGCATGGAGCGGTTCCAGGCCGACCTCGAGGCCCTGGTCGCCGAGAAGGAAGCCGCCCTCCGCGCCACCCTCGGCTAGCGAGGTCGGGCCGGTCAGCGCATGCCGCGCAGGGTCCGGAAACGTTCCTGGGCCCGCCGCCGGTTTTCGCTGCTGGCGCCCAGGATCAGCAGCACGATACCGACCGGGAACACCACGAGGTACGGGCCGACCAGCGTCACCGTGAAGTAGATCGCCGAGATCGCGGTGACGATCGCACCGACGGTGAGCGGCGCCTGCTCCTGCCGCATCGAGCCGTAGATCAGCGTCGTCACCGCCCCGAGCAGCAACAGGACCTCCCGCAGGTCGGCCCGCTGGGAGGTGAGCACGACGGCCGTCGTCGGCGCGAACGCGGCCAGCAGCGCCGGCCCGTACGCGATCCAGCTGCCCAGGTAGGGCCGCTGCCGCAGCTCGACCAGCCCGGCGATCAGCGCGACCGCCGCGAACGGCAGCGTGTAGGCCTCGATCACCGCGACGTGCGCGAGGGTCATCAGCATCCACCACGCGGCGACCTCGGAGCCCAGCGCGGCGTAGAACAGTGCCCGCCGCTCCGCCTCGCGGCGCCCGGGCCGGCCGGCGGCGATGCCGAGCACGGCGCCCCACGCGGCCAGCAGGCCGGCCAGATGCGGGCGGGAGTCGAACGCGAGCGCGAGCGCGATGAGCGCGGCCGCGTACCCGCTCCACTCCACGGTCGCCGCCTCCCGCACCGCCCGCGTCCGGCGCAGGCGCGGCAACGTCGCGGCGACGACGAGCAGCGCCGCGCCCACCCCCAGCACCCCGAACGCGGACGTGGTCCGCGGCAGCCCGGCGACGAGGCCGACCGTGAGGACGAACGCCTGGGCCATCACGGCCGCGAACAGCCAACCGAGGATCCGGGCCCGCTGGGTGCGGCCACCCAGCGCGGCCACCAGGCCGACGAGCACCGCGCTGCCCAGCGTGAACAGCGTCAGCCAGCGGACGGCCAGACTGCCGGCGAGGCCGGCGTTTCCGCCGAGTAGGCCGATCACGAACGCGACCACCCGCGCGGAGCGCAACGACTGGGACCGCTCAGAGTCGGCGGGCGGCGAGGTGAGCGCGAGCCCCAGCATCGCGATCGTGAAGACGCCGAGCGCGGCCATGGTGGTGTGCGGCCAGCCCAGCCCGAGCGAGATCGGCGTGATCAGCAGCGTGATCCCGATCCCCGGCAGCACGACGGGCACGGCCCGCGCCACCCGACCGTGCGAGAAGCCGACGGCCGCGAGCGCCGTCGCGATCGTCAGCAGCAGCGCCGCGAGCACGTTGGCCGGGTCCTGTGCCCGGGCGGGAGGACTCAGCAGCTCGGGCAGCGGCCCTTCCCAGATGTGCTGGGTGGTCCGCAGCGGGTCGAACAGCGACGCCGACAGCGCGGGCGCGAGGGCGACCAGCGCAAGGATGGTGGCCGGCGTGGCGACGAGCACCGCGCCCACCGCGGGGTCGACCGACCAGCGCGGCCCGATCTCTCCGGGCGGCCGGCGCCAGAGCGGCGCGCGCACCGCCGACCAGCGCCGCAGCCGGTCGGATCCATCGCCCTGCGGGGTGGTCGACGCGCGCAGCAGCTCGGCCAGCACCCCCAGCAGGGCGGCCGCGGCGGCGAACACACCGGCCGCGAGGCCGACGCCGAACGCGAACGCCGCGGTCACGGTCGCGCCACCGGCCACACCGAGCGTGGCGTACGGCAGGAAGGGCGCCGCCTGTGCCCGGAGGGCGGCGAGCGAGGCCATGCCGAGGCTGGCCGCGGCGAGGGCAGCGGTCACCACCGGCTCGGCGGGTAGGGCGAGCTCGGCGGCGCCGGCGGCGATCGCGCCGGGAAACGCGAGCAGGGCCGCTCCGGTCGCGAGGCCGCCGATCTGGGCCAGGTGGGGCGGCAGGTCGTCGGCGGCGGTCGCGACCGTGTCGGGGTCGACCGTCGCAGCCGCGGCCGGGATGCCGCCGGTCGTCCGGGACAGCACCGCCACGACCGTGCCGATGAGCACGATGAGGCCCAGGGCGGCGGCGGTGGTCCACGGCCGCACCACCCCCGCGCCGACGGCGTGCAGCGCCACCGCGGCCGCCACCGCCGTCTGGGACAGGCCGGCGCGCGGGTCGGCGGCGACGACCGCGCTGATCGCGTAGACGGCGGCCACCGCGCCGCCGACCACGATGGGCGACCACCAGGGCAGGTCGAGCGCGGCGGGCGCCCCGACGGTGGCGAGGGCGACGAGCGCCCCGGACACGTCGTAGGACCAGGGCCGGGGCAGCACGATGACGGCCGCGCCGGCGAGCAGGAGCAGCACGACGGGCGCCTGCCAGGAGTTGCCGCCGAGCCCGCCCGGCCACCGCGAGAGGTCGGCCGCCCACAGTGGACCGGGCACCGCCAGCACCCGCAGCGCGCCGACCAGCGCGGTGTAGCCGGCGATCGCCGCGACCACGCCGCCGCCGAGCGCGAGGCCGACGCGGGGTCCGCGCCGCCACTCGGTGGGCATCGCCCGTACTCCGACGGCGACGACCAGCACCAGCGCCGCCGTGACGACGGGGCCCCCACCCGGTGCGAGGATGGCGGCGATCCGGGCGAGCGTGCCGACCAGGGCGGCGATGGCCGCCGCGGCCGCGATGTCGGCGCCATCCAGGTTGCGGTCGGCGCGCCGGCCCGCGTCGACGGACGGCGCGAGGACCAGCAGCAGGGCCGCCGCGAGCAGCAGCGTGCCGACCAACATGTCGGCGACGGTGCTGCCGGACGCACCGAAGGCCGCCGCGGTCACGGCGATCGCGCCGAGGGCCGTGCCCAACATGAGCGGGATGCTGATGTGGCGTTCGGCGACCTGGCTGAGCGCGGCGTAGCCGAGCGTCGCGCAGACCGCGAGGAAGCTCGTCGCGAGGACGGACTCCGTCGCCGAGGCGCCGTTCTGAACGGTCGCCGCAACGAAGCTCGCGACCGCGCCCGGGAACGCGAACGCCGTCCCGCCCGCGGCCCACTCGCCGATCACGACCGAGCCGGTGCGGGCCCGCATCGACGAGGATCGAGCGCCCGCGGCGATGAGCAGACCACCCGCGGCGAGCGTGAACATCACGGCGGCGCTGAGGGCCGGACGGGCAGCCGACGCGGCGGCGCCCGCGATGCCGACGAACGCCGCCGCGGCCACGTGCACCTGGGCGGCCCGGGGGGTGCGCGACCACAACCCGGCCACGCCGATGCCGATCCCGGCGAGGACCGGTGGCCACGGCGTCGCGGCCCACCCGAGGTTGAGCGAGGCGGGCATCGCGAGCGCGGTCAGCGCGGTGCCGGCGACGGCCAGCTCGCGCCGGACTTCCGTCGGCGCGGCGAGCACGGCCGCGACGGTCAGCAGGGCGGCCGCGACCGCCAGCTGCCACTGGGCCGGCCCGACGGCATCGGCCAGGATCCGAGGGTAGGCCGACAGGTCGGCGTTCCACACCGGCAGCGCGGCCCGGATCGGCGCGATTGCGGCCCGCAGGCCGGCGCCGGCGACCACGATGCCCATCACGATCAGCGCCGCCGTGGACGCCAGTTGGGGCCCGCGCCGGGCGCCGTCGGGCAGCGCCCGGACGCCGAGCGCGACGAGCGCGATCACCGACGCGATGATGACCAGCGCCCGGCCGGGCAGCGCGACCGCGGCCACGCGGCTGGCGGCGCCGACGATCGCCAGCGTCATGATGCCGCCGGCGACGTCGGTGAGCGGATGGCGGCGCAGCATCGTCGCACCGCCCAGGCCGATCGCCGCGGCGAGCAGGAGGGTGACCGCGGCGCTCGTGGCCGTCGGGACGGTGACCGCCTCGAGGAGGCCGACCACGGCGTAGACCAGGGCCGCCCCGATCGCGAGTCCGAAGAGGATCCACGTGACCTCGCGCAGCCAGCGCGCGGACGGCGGCGGGCCGGTGCGGGCGCGGAGCGGGCCGGCGGGCCCGGTGTCCGGCTCCGTACCGACCACGACCTCGTCTTCCTCGGGCGCGCCCTCCGGTCGTATATCGTCGTGGAGCTCGTCGCGGTCGACCCGCGGGGCCGGGATCGGCGGCGTCGTGAGGTACCAGTCGGGCGGGAGTAGCCGGCCGTGCGCACCGAGCTGGCGAGCCAGGTAGAGGTCGAGGCCGGCGACAGCCGACAACGCGACCGCCCAGCCGGTCGGGCCGGTGATCCACTCGTACGCGAGCAGCGGCAACACCGGCTGCAGGGCGACCACGGTCGCGTACCGGGGCACGCTCAGCCGGGTCGCGCGCGCGTAGAGCCCGGCGGTCGACGCCGTGGCCGCGAACACCACGCCGGCGAACACCGACGCCGGCATGGGCCCGCTCGCGACGGCGTCGATCCGGTAGAGGGCCTGGCCGGTCAACGGCATCAGGAGCAGGCCGACCCCCGCGACCGTCTCGGCGGTGGAGCTGAGCCCGCGCCGGGCCACGAACGGCGCGGCGAGCAGCATCAGGGCGCTGGCGCCGACCAGGATCGCCAGCCGGCTGAAGGCGTTGGGCGTGACCGAGGCGAACACCACGGCGGCGACGCCGAGCAGCAGGGCGCCCAGGCCGAGATAGACGTTCTGGATCTCTCGGGACGAGGCCTCCGGCTTGGGTACCTCACCGCCGTGCGGTCGCTCGTCGCCCAGCAATGGTTCGTCGCCCAGCAATGGTTCGTCGCTCAGCAATGCCTCGTCGCCCAGCGGCCGCGCGGCGCCCAGCGGTGGCTCGCCGCCGAGGGGAGCGGTTGGCGAGTCGGGCGATGACGACCGGCGGGGGTGCGGCGGCGGGGTGCCGGCGCCCGTCGCGGTGCGGGGCGGCTGGCGCGGCACCCGCGGCGGCGCCACGCCCGCGTCGGCGGTGAAGGACCGGCGGCCGGGTCGCCGGCGCAGGACCCGGCGCGGCCGCTTCTCGTGCTGCCTGTTGCGCTCCTCGGTGGCGTGGGCCAGCACGTCGCGCTGGAAGATGGCCGCTTGCAGCTCCTGGGAGAGCAGCTTCTGCTCGCGCAGCAGCTGGATGTCCTTGCGCTTCATCTCGGCGATGGCCGCCTCGAGGCGCGCGACCTCCTCGGCCCAGTAGCCGCTGTCCGGGCTGCCCATCGCTCCTCCCGCGGCCGCCGTTCCGATCAGTCCAACCGAATCATGCCCAAACCCGGCATCGGCTCAATAGTCCCTTCGGGCGTGTCCGGGCGCGAGACCCGAAATGCGACGGCATGCGAGGTCGCGCCCCGCCCGCGTCGATCATGGTGTGGCGCGGCAAATCGGACGGCAAGCGACGCTAACCTCATGATCCACCGCTAACCGCGGCGCGAGGTGGAGTGAATGTGTGGAGGCCGGCCGGTCAGGGGCGGCCCATGCCCCGGTACTCCCAGCCGGCGTGGGACCAGGCCACGACGTCGAGGCAGTTACGACCGTCGATTACCCGCTTGCCGGCGACGAGGGTGCCGAGGGCGACCGGGTCGGCGTTGCGGAAGTCGGCCCACTCGGTAAGCACGCAGACCAGGTCGGCGTTGGTGACGGCGTCGACGATGCTCTTCTCGTAGGCGAGGTCGGGTGCCGCCTTGCGAGCATTGTCCATCCCCTCGGGATCGAAGACCCGCACGTCGGCGCCGGCCTTCGCGAGCAGCCCGGCCACCGCGAGCGACGGGGCGTCGCGTACGTCGTCGGAGTTGGGCTTGAACGTCGCGCCCAGCACGGCGATCCGGGTGCCGGACAGGTCGGGACCGGCCGGACCGGACCGCCGGCCGAGCAGCTCGGCGGCGAGCGTCAGCACCCGCGTGCGGCGGCGCAGGTTGATCAGGTCGACCTCGTGCAGGAACCGGAGCGCCTCGCCGGCGCCGAGCTCCTGGGCCCGGACCTGGAACGCCCGGATGTCCTTGGGCAGGCAGCCACCGCCGAAGCCGACGCCGGCCTGCAGGAAACGGTTGCCGATCCGCGGGTCGTAGCCGATCGCCCGGGACAGCTGGGTGACGTCCCCGCCGGCGACCTCGCAGACCTCTGCCATCGCGTTGATGAACGAGATCTTGGTGGCCAGGAACGCGTTGGCGGCGACCTTGACCAGCTCCGCGGTCGCGAAGTCGGTGATGACCAGGGGCACCTCGCGGTCCTCGGTCGTGGCCAGGTCGAAGACGCCCTTGTGGGCTGCGTAGAGCATGCCGTTGGCCCAGTCGCTCTTCACGCCGACGACGATGCGGTTGGGGCGCAGCACGTCTTCGACGGCGAAGCCCTCCTGAAGGAACTCGGGGCTCCACGCCACCTCGATGCCCAACTCCGGGGCGACGTGCTTGCCCACCAGTTGCTCGACCCACTCCGCGGTGCCGACCGGCACGGTCGACTTGCCGACGATCAGCGCCTTGCGGGTCAGGTACGGGGCGAGGCTGGCGACCGCGCTCTCCACGTATGACAGGTCGGCGCCCATCCCGTCGGCGCGCTGGGGGGTGCCGACGCAGATGAAATGGACGTCGCCGAACTCGGCGACCTCGCGGTAGTCGGTCGTGAAGCGGAGCCGCCCGGCGGCCAGGTTGCGCCGCAGCAGCTCGTCGAGGCCGGGCTCGTGAAAGGGCACGCCGCCGTCTGAGAGGCCGGCGATCTTGGCGTCGTCGACGTCGACGCCGAGGACGTCATAGCCGAGCTCGGCGTAGCAGGTGGCGTACGTGGCACCCAGATATCCCGTGCCGAGGAACGTGAGCCGCGGCCGGGGCGCGCCGGAGGGCGGCGTCACCGGCGTGAGGGCCGGCATGGGCTGGGTGTTGGGGTACGGGATCGTCACGCCTCGAGTCTCCGCTCGCACTGCGCGGGCGCATGGATGCGGCCGCGTCGGTTGGGGTCGCGCCGGGCGTCGGCGCGAGATGTCGCATCCAGTTGTCTGCCGCCTCCACTGCGGCCGCCGGGACACAGTGTTGCGTTCGCGAGGATAGTGCGTGACATTACCCCGCCGCTCGCCTTGTCACGGTTACCGGTCGGTATCCTCACCCCGTCGCCCGGCCGAACACGCCCGATGAACGGTACAACGGGCGTGCGACACAGCCCGGGGAGGCGTGATGACCACTATGGCGTTCGATGCGTACCTGCTGCCGGAGGAGCACGTCGCGGTCCGCGAAGCGGATGAAACCGGTGAGTTCCCGAAAGGCGTCGTATGACGCCCTGCGCGTCGGACGTCGACGCGCCACCCATCCCGGAGGCGTACGGCGGCGCCGGGGCCGACGCGCGCGCGACCGCGATCGTCATCGAGGAGGTCGCCCGCGCCTGCGCGGCGAGCTCGCTGATTCCCGCCGTGAACAAGCTCGGCACGCTGCCGCTGTTGCGGGCCGGCTCGGAGGCTTTTGTCAGCCCCCGGCCGTGGCCGGACGGCCGATCCGGGGGATCCCCGGATTCGGTGGTTCAACGGCTCGCGCCACGGGTGAAGGCGATCGCGGTCCGGCGGGTGGTCAGTGACGCGGTGCCTCGGGGTCGCTTGGCGGCGCGGTCTGGGTGGCGTGGCCGGGCGGCGGGTAGGCCGCCGGCGGAGGCGGCGTGCCACGCAACGACTTGGTCAAGCCGCCGTCGTCGTCGTAGGCCTCGGCCGGCTCGTTGCCGCCCGGGCCGGCGCCCGGCGCGGGCGGGAAGCCCGACAGGCGGGTGGTCGCTTCGTCCGGCGGCGGGCCGAGCCGGGTGGTGGCGTCATCCGCCGGCGTCGAGCCGTAGGACGCCCCATAGCTGGGAGGCCCGGAGGTCGGCGGGCCGTACGAGGGAGACGGCCCGTAGGACGGTGCGGCGTTCGGCGGCGAGTACGGCTGGGACGGCGCGCCGTACTGCTGAGCCGGCGGTCCGTACGGCTGCGAGTCGTACGCCGCGGCCCCGGCGCCGGGCGCCTGGGACGCCAGCTGGCCGGGCGTGCCGTACGTCGCCCCCTGCTGCCGGTCGACGGCGCGCCACCGCCGCGGGCTGAACAGCGTCAGCAGCAGCGGCACGCCGATCACGATGCCCACGCCGTTCGCCGGCACCTCCCACGCGTCGGCCCGCCCGAACAGCGCGTGGGGCATCGTGTCGGCGAAGGAGATGGGGCTGAGCCCCGCCCACAGCGTCGCGCCGACGAACGCCAGGCCGGCGATCACCGTGCCCAGCGGCGAGATCCGCAGCAGCAGCAGCACCGCGACCAGCAGTCCGGCGCCCACCAGCGCCGCCAGGCCGACGAACCAGTCGGCGCCAAGGCGCCCGCCGCCCAACCGGGCCTCGTACTCGACGAGCCCGATGCCGGTCAGTCCCCAGATGACCGGCGCGAGGATGATCGACAGGATCAGCGATCCGAGGTGACGCATGGGAACCTCCCCAGGGCGGCTTGAAGCCGCACGGTACCCCGCGTAGGCCACCACGGCTGTCGGCTAATCGGCCGTTCCGCCTCGCCGGTAGGCGCCGCTGGGCGGTGACGACCACGGAGATCCGGGGGTCCGCGGCTGGTCGAAGGGCGGGTAGGCCAGCGTCGGCGGCGAGGAGTCCGGGTACGGATCGGCCGGGGACGGGCGCGGCGCGAACAGATCCGGCTCGGTGTCGTCGACGGTCTGGTCGAACGGGCCGGCTTGGCCGGGCCGGGCCGGCCAGCGGCGCCACCGCTGGACGCTGAAGATCGACATGAACAGCAGCACGCCGAGCAGGAAGATCGTCCCGTTGTCGAGCGGCAGCCGCAGCGGCAGCGCCTGGCCGAACACGTGCCACCCGCCCGGCACCGCGGAGCGCACCCGCAACGGCGAGGCGAACATCCCGACGTACGGCGCCGCCAGCAGGAGCCCGGCGACGGCGGGCCCGAGGGGCGAGATCCGCAAGGTGGCGATGAGCCCGAGGACGATCCCGGCGGCGGCCAGGTAGACGGCGGGCTCGATCAGCCGGGCCGTATGGAAGGTGCTGGTCTCCGCCCACCGGTCGATGGTGGCGGTCGAGTCCGATTGGCCCAACGCGACGAGCACCCAGACGATCGGGGCGGCCACCACGCCCGCGACCAGGCTCCAGAAGTGACGCACGCCAGCACCGTACCGCCTCGCGCCTTGCGTGTGCGGCGTCGGGGATGTGTGGTTCGCACACCCGAAGCGCGGGCGCCGGGATGCGGCAGGATGGGGAACGTGAGTGACGACCTGCTGTGGACCCCTCCTCCCGACGTTCTCGAGACCAGCCGGATCGGCCGCTACCTGCGGTGGCTCGAGGAGACCCGCGGTCTGCGCTTCGCCGACTACGACGCGCTGTGGCGATGGTCGACCACCGACCTGGAGGCCTTCTGGCGTTCGGTCTGGGAGCACTTCGAGGTGGTCGCGCACACCCCGCCGGCCGCGACGCTCGTCCATCCGGCGATGCCCGGAGCGCGGTGGTTCCCCGGCGCCACGCTCAACTACGCCGAGCACGTGCTGCGCATGCCCGGCCTCGCCGACGACGACCCGGCGGTCATCGCGCAAAGCCAGACCCGGGCGGCGGTCACGCTCACCGCCGCCGACCTGCGCGAGCAGGTGCGGCGGGCCCGGGCCGGCCTCGAGCGCCTCGGCGTCAAGCACGGCGACCGGGTCGCCGCGTACGCCCCGAACATCCCCGAGACGTACGTGCTGATGCTCGCGACGGCGAGCCTCGGCGCGGTGTTCTCGTCGTGCGCCCCGGAGTTCGGCACCCGCAGCGTGACCGACCGCTGGCAGCAGATCGAGCCGACGGTGCTGGTCACGGTCGACGGCTACCGGTACGGCGACAAGCCGGTCGACCGGCGCGCCGAGGTCGCCGCGATCCGGGCCGCCCTGCCGTCGGTGGTCCACCAGGTCGACATCCCGTACCTGCAGGGCACCGCGGGCGGCGACCTCACCTGGGCCGACCTCACCGCGGACACCGCGCAGCCGCCCGCCTTCGAGCCGGTGCCGTTCGACCACCCGCTGTACGTGCTCTACTCGTCCGGCACGACCGGGCTGCCCAAGCCGATCGTGCACGGCCACGGCGGCATCCTCGTGGAGCACCTCAAGATGCTGGCCCTGCACCACGACCTCGGCCCGGGCGACCGGTTCTTCTGGTTCACCACGACCGGCTGGATGATGTGGAACTTCCTGGCGTCCGGCCCGGCCGTCGGCGCGGCGATCGTGCTGTTCGACGGCAACCCGGCCGCGCCCGACATCGACACACTGTGGGCGCTCGCGGAGGAGACCGGCACGACGTACTTCGGCACGTCGGCGCCGTTCCTGCTGGCCTGTCGCAAGGCCGGCCGGGCGCCGGGCGAGGCGCACGACCTGTCGCGGCTCCGCGGACTGGGCTCGACCGGCGCTCCTCTGCCGCCGGAGGGCTTCACCTGGGTGTACGGGAACGTGAGCCGTACGCTGCAGCTTCAGTCGCTGTCCGGCGGCACGGACGTGTGCACCGGCTTCGTCGGCGGGGTGCCGCTGCTGCCGGTGCGGGCGGGCGAGATCGCCTGCCGCTGCCTCGGCGCGAAGGTCGAGGCCCGCTCCGCCGATGGCACGCCGGTCATCGGCCGGCTGGGTGAGCTGGTGATCACCGCGCCGATGCCCAGCATGCCGGTCGGGTTCTGGAACGACGCGGACGGCAGCCGTTACCGGGCGGCCTACTTCGACCTCTACCCGGGGGTGTGGCGGCACGGCGACTGGATCACGATCAACGAGCACGGCGGCTGCGTGATCACCGGGCGGTCCGACGCGACGCTCAACCGCGGCGGGGTCCGGCTCGGCACCGCCGAGTTCTACTCGGTGGTCGAGGGGCTGCCGGAGGTCGCCGACGCGCTGGTCGTCCACCTCGAGGACCGGGAGGGCGGGGCGGGCGAGCTGCTGCTGTTCGTGGTGCCGGCCGAGGGCGTGGCGCTCGACGACGCCGTGCGCGCCACGATCGTCAAGGAGCTGCGCACGGCCCTGTCGCCGCGGCACGTGCCCGACGCGATCTACGCCATCAAGGCGGTGCCGCGCACGCTGAGCGGCAAGAAGCTCGAGGTGCCGGTCAAGAAGATCCTCTCCGGTACGGCCGTCGACGAGGCCGCCGCGAAGGGTGCGCTGGCCAACCCGGAGTCGCTCGGCGCGTTCGAGGAACTCGCTACCGCTCGACGGTGACCCTCTCGGCCGCGATGCGCTCGGCGAGCCTGGCCTCGTCGAGGTGGCCGCACAACACGATGCTGGCGCCGGCCGCGAGGGGGCCGACGAGCCAGTCGCGCGGATCCGGATGGCGCCGCGCGTCGATCAGGACGCGGTCGCCGGGCGCCAGCCCGTCCGCCGCGGCGTCGACGACGAGCGGCGACGCCGGCGCATACACGTCCCGGTACGCCCGCACCTCCCGGTTGAAGTCGGCCCATCCGGGCGGCACGTCGCGCAGCGGAAGCGCGAACGGATCGAGTGACAGCGCGTAACGATCGCCGGCCGACCAGGCGGCCACCTCGTGGGCACCGGCGGCGGCCGCGGTCGCGAAGAGCACCTCGACGGGTGCCTTCTCGCGGGTGACCTCGACGCCCGCGGACCAACAGCCGAGCAGCACGGCCGCGGTCTGCCAGTGCGGCGGGAGCAACACGCCGGCGCGGTCGCCCGAGCCGAGTCCCAGGCCGTCGACGAGCAGGTTGGCGGTCTTC
>DATDJX010000178.1:0-54449 GCA_036520275.1 Asanoa sp. | reverse complement strand
GCGTCGAGCGCGTGCTTGAGCGGCGAGAACCACAGGCCGTCGTACGCCAGCTCCGCCCAGCGCTGGTCGACGCCCTTCTTGAACCGGGCCACGTCGCGCTCGACGGTCACGTTTTCCAGCTCCTGGTGGGCGGTGATGAGCGCGATCGCGCCCGGCGCCTCATACACCTCGCGGCTCTTGATGCCGACCAGCCGGTCCTCGACCATGTCAAGCCGGCCGACACCCTGCGCGCCGGCCCGGCGGTTCATGATCGCGACGGCCTCGTACGGCGTCACGGTCTGGCCGTCGATCGCGACCGGCACGCCGCCCTCGAACGTGACCACGACCTCCTCTGGGTCGCGCGGCACGGACGGGTCCCGGGTGTACGAGTAGAGGTCCTCGATCGGCCCGTTCCAGATGTCCTCGAGGAACCCGGTCTCGACCGCGCGGCCCCACAGGTTCTGGTCGATCGAGTACGGCGACTTCGCCGTCACGTCGATCGGCAGGCCCTTCTCGTCGGCGTACGCGATCGCCTTGTCCCGCGTCCACGCGAAGTCCCGGGCCGGCGCGACCACTGCTAGGTCGGGCGCGAGCGCCCCGAGGCCGACCTCGAACCGCACCTGGTCGTTGCCCTTGCCGGTGCAGCCGTGCGACACGATCGTGCCGCCGTGCTCGCGGGCCGCCGCGACGAGGTGCTTGACGATCAGCGGCCGGGACAGCGCCGACACCAACGGGTAGCGGTCCATGTAGAGCGCGTTCGCGCGGACCGCCGGCAGGCAGTATTCCGCGGCGAACTCGTCCTTCGCATCCACCACGTAGGCCTCGACCGCCCCGCAGTCCAGCGCCCGCTGACGGATGACGTTCAGGTCTTCGCCGCCCTGCCCGAGGTCGACCGCGACCGCGATCACCTCGGCGCCGGTCTTCTCGGCGAGGTACGGGATGGCGACGGACGTATCGAGGCCGCCGGAATACGCGAGAACGACGCGCTCGGTCATGTCACCGCCTCGCTTGCGTCCGCGCGAACCACCGGGGCCCGACCCGGCGGACTGAGCCTGATGATGATCTCGCTTCGCTCGATCATGAGGTGGTGCTCCCTTCGATGGTGTCGGTGGCCCAGGCGGAGAGCTTGTCGGCCAGGGCGGCGCCGCCGGTGGCCTCGCGGGCCACGACGAGGATGGTGTCGTCGCCGGCGATCGTGCCGACGACCTCGGGCAGGCCGGTGCGGTCCAGGGCACTGGCCAGGAACTGGGCGGCGCCGGGCGGAGTGCGTAGGACGGCGATGTTGCCGCTCGCGTCGATACCGGTGAGCAGGTCGCGCAGCAGCCGGATCAGCCGGGCGGACGCCTGCTCGGCGTCGCGCAGCGGCCGCTTGCCGTCTTCCGGGATGAGGTAGAGCGCGGGACCGCCGTCGCCGCTGCGCACCTTGACTGCGCCCAGCTCCTCCAGGTCGCGCGACAGCGTGGCCTGGGTGACCAGCGTGCCGTCGCCGGCGAGGAGGTCGGCCAGCTCGGTCTGCGAGCGGACCGCCTTGTCGCGGATCAGCTCGACGATGCGGGCATGCCGCGCCGCGCGGGTCAGCGGGCCCGTCATGATGGACCGCCCAACAGGAACGCCAGCAGCGCCTTCTGCGCGTGCAGCCGGTTCTCCGCCTGGTCGAAGATGGCGCTCTGTGGCCCGTCCATCACCTCGTCGGTGATCTCCTCGCCGCGGTGGGCGGGCAGGCAGTGCAGCACGATCGCGCCCGGGGCGGCCAGCGCGAGCAGGTCCTTGTTGATCTGGTAGGGCCGGAACGGGATGACCCGGTCGAGCCCGTCGGCTTCCTGGCCCATCGACGTCCAGGTGTCGGTGGTCAGCACCTCGGCGTCCTTGGCCGCGGCCCGCGGGTCGGCGCCGACCGATACCGAGCCGCCCGTGGCCGCCGCGATCCGGACCGCCGACTCGACCACCGCGGGTGACGGCGGGTGGCCGGCCGGGCCGGCAAGCCGCACGTGCATGCCGGCGGTCGCGCCGGCCAGCAGGTAGGAATGGGCCATGTTGTTGCCGGTGTCGCCGACGTACGCGACCGCGCGTCCGGCCGTGCCGCCGAGCCGCTGGCGGACCGTCTGCAGGTCGGCGAGCAGCTGGCAAGGATGGAAGCCGTCGGTGAGCGCGTTGACCACCGGCACGGTCGCGCCGGCCGCGAGGTCGGCCAGCACCTCGTCGCCGAAGGTGCGCACCACGATCGCGGCGACGTAGCGGGACAGCACCCGCCCGGCGTCGGCCGGCGACTCGCCTCGGGACGCGTGGGTGCCGGCGCTGTCCACCACGATCGGGTTGCCGCCCAGCTCGGCGATGCCCGCCGCGAACGACAGCCGGGTGCGCAGGCTCTGCTTGTCGAACAGGACCGCCACCGACCTGGGGCCGGCGAGCGGCGTGAACCCGAACCTGTCGGCCTTCATCCGGTCGGCGAGGTCGAGCACCGCGGCCTGCTCGGCCGGGGTGAGGTCGTCGTCGCGAAGGAAGTTCCTCACGACGCCGCACCGTCCACTGGGCAGCTGTCCAGAGCGGCCGGCAGCGCCGCGAGGAACGCCTCGGCCTGGTCGGTGGTCAGGGTCAGCGGCGGGGCCAGCCGGACGACGTCCGGCCGCACTGGGTTGACCAGGAAGCCGAGGTCGCGGGCGGCGCCGGCGACCGCGCCGGCGGCCGGCGCGGTGAGCACCACGCCCAGCAGCAACCCGGTGCCGCGGACCTCCGCGACCAGCGGGTGACGCAGTCCTTCGATCCCCCGTCGCAGCCGCTCCCCCAGCCGCTTGACGGCGTCGAGCAGGCCCTCGTTGGCGATCGTGCCGACGACGGCGAGGCCCGCGGCACAGCTGACCGGATTGCCGCCGAACGTGGTGCCGTGGCCGCCGGGCCCGAGCAGGTCGCCCGCTGCGCCGAAGGCCAGGCAGGCACCCAGCGGCAATCCGCCGCCCAGCCCCTTCGCGAGCGTGACCACGTCGGGCTGCACGCCCTCGGCCTGGTAGGCGAACCAGTGGCCGGTGCGGCCGACGCCGGTCTGCACCTCGTCGAGCACGAGCAGGGCGCCGTTGGCGGTCGTGATATCCCGGGCGGCGCGCAGGTAGCCCGACGGCGGGACGACCACGCCGTTCTCGCCCTGGATCGGCTCGAGGATGACCATCGCGGTGCCCGTGGTGACCGCCGAGGCGAGCGCGCCGGCGTCGCCGTACGGAACATGGGTGACGTCGCCCGGAAGCGGCCGGAAGGGGTCCACCTTGGACGGCTGGCCGGTGAGCGCCAGGGCGCCCATCGTGCGGCCGTGGAAGCCGCCCTGGGCGGCGACGGCGTGGGTGCGACCGGTCAGCCGGGACAGCTTGAACGCGGCCTCGTTGGCCTCCGCACCGGAGTTGCAGAAGAACACCCGACCCTGCCGCCCGGCGAGGGCGAGCAGCAGCTCGGCCAGCGCGACGGCCGGCTCGGAGGCGAACAGGTTGGACACATGGCCCAGCGTGGCGACCTGGCGGCTGACCGCCTCGACCACGGCCGGATGGGCGTGGCCGAGCGCGTTGACGGCGATGCCGCCGAACAGGTCGACGTACGTCGTGCCCTGCTCGTCCTCGACGACGGCTCCGGACCCGCGCACCAGCCCGATCTCGGGCGTGCCGTAGTTGTCCATCATGGACCGTTGCCAGCGCTCCACCAGCGTGGTCATGTCGGGATCACCATCGTTCCGAAACCCTCCGAGGTGAAGACTTCGAGCAGGGTGGAATGGGCGACGCGGCCGTCGACCACGTGTGCGGCGGGCACGCCGCCGCGGACCGCGCGCAGGCAGGCCTCCATCTTCGGCACCATCCCCGACTCCAGCCGGGGCAGTAGGCCGGCCAGCTCGTCGGCGGTGATCTGCGAGACGATGCTGTCCGTGTCGGGCCAGTCCGCGTAAAGGCCCGCGACGTCGGTGAGCACGACGAGCTTGCGGGCGTTGAGCGCGACGGCGAGCGCCGCCGCGGCCGTGTCGGCGTTGAGGTTGTGCAGCACGCCGTCGGCGTCCGGGGCGACGCTCGAGATGACCGGGATCCGGCCGGCCGCGACGAGGTCGGTGACGGCCGAGGCGTTGACCGTGTCGACGTCGCCCACCTGGCCGACGTCGACCGGCAGCCCGTCCACGTACGCCGGCCGGCGCACCGCGGTGAACAGCCGCGCGTCCTCGCCGGAGAGCCCGACGGCGTACGGGCCGTGCTCGTTGACGAGCCCGACCAGCTCGCGTCCGACCTGCCCCACGAGCACCATCCGGACCACGTCCATCGCCTCGGGCGTGGTGACGCGCAGGCCGCCCCGGAATTCCGACTCGATGCCCAGCCGGCCGAGCATCGCCGAGATCTGCGGGCCGCCGCCGTGCACCACGACCGGCTTGAGGCCGGTATAGCGCAGGAAAACCATGTCCGCCGCGAACGCCTTCCGCAACAGCGGGTCGGTCATCGCGTTGCCGCCGTACTTGACCACGACCGTGGCGCCGTGGAACCGCGCGAGCCACGGCAACGCCTCGATCAGCGTGGCCGCCTTGCGCTGTGCCTCGCTCACGTCGCGGGAGAGGGTGGCGGTCATGTGGAATAGGCCGAGTTCTCGTGGACGTAGGCGTGCGACAGGTCGTTGGTCCAGATCGTCGCCGCCGCCGTGCCCGTGTGCAGGTCGATGCCGATCGTCACGTCGCGGCCGGCGAGGTCCACCTTGGACCGGTCGTCGGCCGCGGCCCCGCCCCGGCAGACCCAGACACCGTTGACGGACACGTCGACGTCGTCGGCTGCGAACTCGGCGCCGGCGGTGCCGACCGCGGCAAGGATCCGGCCCCAGTTGGGGTCGTTGCCGAACAGGGCGGTCTTCACGAGGTTGTTGCGGGCGACCGTGCGGCCGACCTCGACCGCGTCCGCCTCCGACGCCGCGCCGACGACCTCGACCGCCACCTTCTTGGTCGCGCCCTCGGCGTCGTCGACCAGCTGGTCGCACAGGTCGCGGCAGGCGGCCGTGACCGTTTCGGCGAGCTCCTCGGTGGACGGCTGGATCCCCGACGCGCCGCTGGCGAGCAGCAGGACCGTGTCGTTGGTGGACATGCACCCGTCGGAGTCGACCCGGTCGAACGTGACCCGGGTGGCGGCCCGTAGCACCGCGTCGAGGTCGGCCGAGTTGGCGACCGCGTCCGTGGTCAGCACGCAGAGCATGGTCGCCATGCCGGGGGCGAGCATGCCGGCACCCTTGGCCATGCCGCCGACGGTCCAGCCGGTGCCGGCATGCACGGAGGTCTTCGGCCGGGTGTCGGTCGTCATGATCGCTTCGGCCGCCGCGGCGCCGCCGCGGCGGGACAGGGACTTGACGGCCGCCCGTACGCCCGGCAGCAGCATGTCCATCGGCAGCCGCTCGCCGATGAGCCCCGTCGAGCAGACCGCGACCTCGCCGGCGCCGATGAGCAGCCGCGCGTTGGCGTTGCTGACGGCGGCGGCGGCGTGCTCGGCGGTGGCGTGGGTGTCCTGGAAGCCCAACGGGCCGGTGCAGGCGTTGGCGCCGCCGGAGTTGAGCACGACGGCCCGCACCACGCCGCCGCGGACGACCTGCTGGCTCCACAGCACCGGCGCGGCCTTGATCCGGTTGCCGGTAAAGACGCCGGCGGCCATCGCGTCGGGCCCGTCGTTGACGACCAGTGCGACGTCGAGCCCGCCGCGCTTGAGCCCGGCGGCGACGCCGGACGCCCGGAACCCCTTGGGACTGGTCACCGTCACGGCGCCACCCCGTACGCGGACAGGCCGGTCGTCTCGGGCAGGCCGAGCATGAGGTTGGCGTTCTGGATCGCCTGGCCGGCCGCGCCCTTGCCGAGGTTGTCCAGTGCGCTGACCACTATGACCCGGTCGGAGTCGCGGTCGATCGTCGCTTGCAGGTGGCAGGCGTTGCTGCCGGCGGTGGCGCTGGTGTGCGGCCAGGCGCCGGCGGCCAGTACGGTGACGAACGGCTCGCGGGCGTACGCCGCCGCGAGCACCGCCCGGGGGTCGGCGGTGCAGGTCGGGCGGGCGGTGACCGTCGCCAGGATGCCGCGCGGCATCGGTGCGAGCACCGGCGTGAGCGACAGCGAGTGGGCGCCGGTGGCCTGCTTGATCTCGGGCACGTGCTGGTGCGTGCCGACCTTGTAGGGCGACAGGTCGCCCATCACCTCCGTGGCCATCAGGTGTGGCTTGGCGTCGCGGCCGGCACCGGAGGTGCCGGAGGAGGCGACCACCACCACGTCTTCGGGCGAGACCGCGCCGTGCTCGATGAGCGGTGCCAGCGCGAGCGCGACGGCGGCCGCGTAGCAACCGGCGTTGGCCACCCGGTCGGACGCGGCGATCCGCTCGCGCTGGCCGGGCAGCTCGGGCAGCCCGTAGGTCCACGTGCCGGCGTGGTCGCCGCCGTAATAGGTGGCCCAGGCCCCGGCATCGGCCAGCCGGAAGTCGGCGCCGAGGTCGACGATCTTGACCGCCGGCGGGAGTGCGGCGGCCACCGCGGCCGACTGCCCGTGCGGCAGGGCCAGGAACACCAGGTCCGCGTCGGCCAGGGCCGACGGCCCGGTCTCGGCGAGGAGCAGGTCGAGGCCGGTCAGGTGGGGGTGCACCGCGGCGAGCGGCTGACCGGCCCGCCGGTGCGCGGTAGCGGCGACGAGGTCGAGCTCGGGGTGCCCGGCGACCAGGCGGAGCAGCTCGCCACCGGCGTACCCGCTCGCCCCGGCGACCGCAGCCCGGATGCCCATAACCACCTCCGTATCTTCATGCGAAAGCCTACCGAGAGGTGGTAGGGCGTGCAAACTTATTCCGCCGAATGCATGACCTTGCGATCTAGGTCACAGCGAGCGGTCCTCGCGCGCACGCAGCGTCTGTGCCGGCGGGCGGGCTCCGACGGCGCGCGCGATTGCACTAAGCTCGCCAGCGCCACCACAGGTACCCGAGCCGATTGCCGCGAGATGACCCAGTACCAGACGCTGCACTCCCCCCCGGCGCGCGACGCCGACCGCGCCGCGACCGACGCCGAGCGGGCGCAGGCCCTCGACGTCACGATCGTCCTGCCCTGCTACAACGAGCAGGACCACGTCATCGACGAGGTCGAGCGGATCACCAAGGCGATGGACGCCAGCGGTTTCAGCTACGAGCTCATGGCGATCGACGACAAGTCGACCGACGACACGCTCGCGGTGCTGCAGGAGGCCCAGTCCCATTTCCCGCACATGCGCCTCGTCGCGTTCCAGCGCAACGGCGGCTCGGGCACGGCCCGGCGGATCGGCTCACACGAGGCGCGCGGCCACATCGTCGTGTGGACCGACGCCGACATGACCTACCCCAACGAGCGCATCCCCGAGTTCGTCCAGTACCTCGTCGACAACCCGCACGTCGACCAGGTGGTCGGCGCACGGACCAGCGAACAGGGCACCCACAAGCTGCTCCGGGTGCCGGCGAAGTGGATGATCCGCAAGGTCGCCGAGATGCTCGCCGGCACGAAGATCCCCGACCTCAACTCGGGCCTGCGGGCGTTCCGCCGCGAAGTGTCGCTGCCCTACCTGCGGCTGCTGCCCCCCGGCTTTTCCTGCGTCACCACCATCACGCTGGCGTTCCTGTCCAACCAGCACCAGGTCGACTACCTGCCGATCGATTACGCGAAGCGAGCCGGCACGTCGAAGTTCCACTTCGCGCGCGACGCCTACCGCTACATCCTGCAGGTGCTGCGGATGGTCGTGTACTTCAACCCGATCAAGGTGCTGATGCCCGTCGCGCTCACGCTCATCGGGATCGGCGCGATCAAGGCGATCATCGACATCGTCCAGTACTTCTTCCGCATCACGACCAACGCGATGCTGCTCATCGTGACCGGGCTGATCATCGCCTCGGTAGCGCTGCTGGCCGACCTGATCGTCCGCTCCCGCGGCGACTGACGCCGGGGCCGCAAGTGTCGTCTGCGCCGTGACGTCCAGCGGCGTGCACGGCGGCTACGTCGCCGACGTGGTCCTCGCCGGGCGTGAGGAAAGGCTCGGACGGTCTCGCATTCAGGCGGCGGGCCGGGTTGCGACCGCGACGAGGCCGTCGCCGCGGCCGGGTTGCAGCCGCTGCGCCAGCGCGAACGGTGCGATGCCGGCCTGGATGATCGCGCCGGCCAAGCCGCCGCGGGGCTGGTAGATCCGGCCCGACGCCTGCGTGCGCTCCTCCGCCGACTCGGCCACCTTCCCCGCGTGCCGGGCCGCGAGTCGGTCTCGGACGACGTCGAGCAGATAGCCAAGTGGCCATCCGTAGTGGACGATTTGGGTGTCGGTCGCACCGGCACCGGTCAACCGCTCGCGCAGCCCGTCGGCCGTGTAACGCCGATAGTGCCCAACCAGCTCGTCCCACCGGCTGAACCGGCTGGGATCTGCCGGTACCGACAGCAGCAGTTGGCCGCCCGGACGGACCAGCGGCAGCCACTCTTCCAGTGCCGCCGCGTCGTCGGCGATGTGCTCCAGTACCTCGAACGCGCACACCAGGTCGTACCCGGTACCCGACGGAGCCTTGTTGTGGTCGCCGTGGATGACGGTGCCGCCGTGGGTGGTGATGCGCGCCTCCGCCGCCGCGAAGCTGTCGTCATCGGGTTCAACGGCCGTGTAGGTGGCCATCGTCGCCAGCCGCGACCCCATCGCGCCCTGGCCGCAACCGAGCTCGAGGATCGTACCGGGCCGCAGCCCGGCCACCGTGCGGCGGACCACGCTCCAGCGCAGGGCGGCCCGCGGTGGGAGCGGCGGGAATCGAGTGGACTCCATCTACCAGCGTCCTCGGCTTTCGGTGGTGGTCTGTACCAACCTGGCGCGGATGGGTTCGACGACGGATGGCGCGGCGAAGCGCTCCGCGGCTCGCTTGGCGGCCGCCAGGCGCAGTGCGGCCAGCCGGTGCGGATCCGCGGCCAGCCCGCGCAGCGCTCCGGCCACGGCCGCGGAATCCCCTGGCGGCACGAGGATCGCCGCGTCGCCGAGCAGGGCACGCTGCGGCGACGTCTGCGAGGTGACGATGGCGCATCCGGCAGCGGCGCCTTGGAAGACCTTGTTGGGTACGACGTTGCGGGCCTTCTCGGTGGTGCCGAAGATGCCCAGCGACACGTGGTGCGCCGCCACGAGCGCCGGCAGGTCGGCGGTGTCGACCCAGTCGATCCAGCTGACCCGCGGGTTGGCGGCAGCGGCCCGCCGACACGCGTCGTGGTCCTGTCCGGTGCCGACCATGGTGACCTCGACGCGGTCGTCGCCCGCGAGTGCGGCCAGCGCCTCGCCCAGCGTCCGCGCGCCGTGCAGCGGGGTGAACAGACCCACGAATATCGCCCGTAGCGGCTCGCCGGGCGCGAGCGGCGGCGCCGGCATCTCGCCGGCGGCGAACCATTCGGCGCCGGCACCCACCGGCGCGACGACCGCTCGCGACGCCACGTCGGCCGGCAGCGCCGCGGCGTGCTCGTCGGTGTCGACGACCACCACGTCGGTGCTGCGCAGCGCGCCACGGTCGATGGAGCGCATCAGGGCCGCCTTGGCACCGCCGGAGCGGGCCAGGCCGCGGTCTCGGGCGGTGCCGGCCGCCGACACCAGGTGGTCGAGGACGATGGGGGTGCGCGGGAACAGCCGTCGGGCCAGGCGGACGTCGAAGTGGCCGAGATAGCCGACGATCACCGCATCCGGGGCCGGTCCACGGTGCCGTCGGCGCGAGCCGGCAACGAGACGAGCCCAGCAACGGGCCAGCTTGCCGGCCAGCATCGGCAGCCGCCACGGCTGGCGCAGCATCGCCACCCGCGCGGCGGTGTCGAGCTGCAGCGGCACGTTGAGCTCGACGACCTCGTCGCCCGCCGCACGCAGACCCTCGAGGAGGACACCAAACCGAGGGTGCCGCGCGAGGTCGTACGTCCCGAAAGCGAGCCAGAGCATCGCGGCAGCCTAGCGTACGGCCGTGTCGGCGACGGACGGCACGGTCGACCGGCGGCGGTGACCAATCAGGGTGACAGCCGGCCAGATCAGGTCGGCGACGGTCATCAGCAGCCTCGAGACGAGGGCGGCGACGAGCGCCGCCGACGGGGTGACGGTGGAGCCAAGGAGCACGAGCAGGGCCACCTCGCGCGGGCCGACACCGGCCGGTGTGATCGCCAGCACGAAGCCGATGACCCACGCGCCCGCGAACGCGCCGATCGCGCGCGGCAGCAGGTCGACGCCGGCGCCGCCAAGATCCGCCAGCAACGCCCACAGGTGGACGCCGAACAGCAGCCACGAGACCACCGACCACAGTACGGCCCAGGCGATGCCGCGCAGGCTGAGCGGGCGGGGCAGCGGCTCGCGCCTGGCCACCCTCATGAGCCTCGCGAGGATGGCGTTGAGCACCGGCGGCCACAATGACACGGCCGCGATCGGCAGGACGAGAAGAACCCACCAGTACGTGTCGAAGGTCCGGTCGCCCAGCACCGGCAGCGCACAGACGGTGACCAGCACGCCGGTGCCGAGCGCGATGAGCATCGTCACCAGCACGGCGGCGGCCGACGTGCGACCCGGCACCCCGTACGCCCGCCCGAGCCGGGCCTGGGTGAGGATGGGCCACACCTTGCCCGGCAGGTACTTGCCGAGCTGGCCGACGAAGAAGATCCGCATCGCGCCCGTGGCCGGCACCGTGCGGCCGAAGTCGACGAGCAGCGCGCGCCAGCTGAGGAAGCCGCACCAGACCGCGCCGATCGCGGCGAGCGCGGACAGGGCGAGCGCGGGCACCGACAGCTCGCCGATGACGTCTCGGACCTCGGACCACCGGTGGGCCACCGCCCAACAGACGAAGCCGAGGAACGCCACCGTGACCACGACCTCCGCTACCCGGCGTAGCGACCGGTTGCGGCTCCGGGGCGGGGCGGCCTCGGCATCGGGCGAGGCGACGGGCTCAGGCACAGAGGAACCCTACCGTCCGGCGTCGAGCGATGGTCCCGTCGGGCCCGGAGCGGCCGGTCGTCGATCGCCACGCACTGCGCGGTGCCAGGGCATCGGGGTCGGTCGCCGCGATTCGACCATCGACGCCCGTCATACGCGAGGGCTTGCTCGTCATGCGCCGCGCAGGGTGGCGCCGAAGCGGTCCGCGACCGTGGCGACCGCGGCGTCGCGGGCGGCCACCGCCTCCTCGACCGTGAGGGTGCGGTCGGGGGCACGGAACGTCAGCTTGTAAGCGAGCGACTTGCGCCCCTCGCCGAGTTGCTGTGCCGACTCGTACACGTCGAACAGCCGCACCGACTCGAGCAGCTCGCCCGCGCCGTCGGTCAGCGCCCGCTGCACCTCGGCCGCCGCGACGCCGGCGTCGACCACGAGCGCGACGTCGATCAGTGCCGGCGGGAAGCCCGAGATCCGCGGCGCCGGGGTGACCGGAGCCGCCGGCACCGCGTCGAGGTCCAGCTCCATGGCCACGGTGCGGCGGGGCAGGTCGAGCCCGGACACCGCGGCCGGGTGCAGCTCGCCCGCGTACCCGATCACGACGTCGTCCACCGCGATCGCGGCGCACCGGCCGGGATGCCATGGCGCCTGCTCGGCGGCCCGCACGCTCACCCGGGAGGACGGGACACCGGCCGCGGACAGCACCACCCGCGCCGACTCCGCGGCGTCGGCCCACGAGGCCGGGCGGCCTTGACCCCACCAGCCGGCCGGCTCGACCTCGCCGGCGAGCACCGCGGCCACGTGCCAGGGCTGCTCCGGCACGACCGCGTCGGCCGCGGCGAACACCGCCGGGTCCGGGGCCGCGTCGACGCCCATCGCGGGCGCCGGGCCGGCGTCGAGCTTGGCCAGGAACACCACCCCGACCTCGTATAGCGCGAGGTCACGGGCGCCGCGGCCGATGTTGCGGCGCAAGGTGGCCAGCAGCGGAGGCAGCAGCGTCGAGCGCAGCAGCGGCTCCTCGTCGGACAGCGGGTTCGCCAGCCGGACGGCGCGCCGACGCGGGTCGTCGGGCGGCAGCCCGAGCGCGTCGAAGGCGGCCTCGCCCATGAACGGGTACGACAGCACCTCGACCAGGCCCGCCTCGGCGAGCGCGCGGGCCACGGAGCGACGGCGGCGCTGGCCCTCGGTGAGGCCGCGGCCGGCGGGTGCCAGCGGCAGCGCGCGCGGCACGTTGTCATAGCCGTCGAGCCGGACCACCTCCTCGACCAGGTCGGCGGGGTCGACGAGGTCGGGACGCCACGACGGCGGGGTCACCGACAGGATCGAGCCGTCGACGACGACGGTGCAGCCGACCTCCTCGAGCAGGGACACCACCCGCGCCGGCTCGTACGCGACGCCGGCTCGGCGGGACGGCAGGTCGACGTCCATCGCGATCGGCTGGCGGGGCCGGACGTGGTCGACGTCGACGATGTCGGACAGCGCCGTGCCGCCGCCGTACGTGGTCAGCAGCGTGACGGCACGGTCGATGGCGACCAGCGGCAGCTGCGGGTCGACCCCGCGCTCCCAGCGCTTGGCGGCCTCGCTGAACAGCTTGTGCCGGCGGGCGGTCCGGCTGACCATGACCGGGTCCCAGTGGGCGGCCTCGAACAGCACGTCGGCGGTGCCGCCGACGACCACCTCGCTGGTCTCGCCGCCCATCACCGCGGCGAGCGAGATCGGTCCGGTGTCGTCGCAGATCACCATGTCTTCCGGGTCGAGCAGCCGCGCGACACCGTCCAATGTGGTCAGCTTCTCCCCCGGCGTCGCGCGGCGCACGACGAGCGGGCCGCGCAGCCGGTCGACGTCGAACGCGTGCATCGGCTGGCCCAGCTCGAGCATCAGATAGTTGGTGACGTCGACCGGCAGCGAGATCGTGCGGATGCCGGCCTGGGTCAGGCGGCGGGCCATGACCGCGGGAGTGCGGGCGGCCGGGTCGATGCCGCTCACGATCCGGCCGGCGAACCGGTCACAGCCGACGGTGTCGCGGACCTCGACCGGGTACGCCGGGGTCGGCGTCGCGCCCGGCGCGGGGACCAGCCCCGGGTCGCCGAACGGCACGCCGAACGCGTACGCGAGCTCGCGGGCGATGCCGCGCACCGACAGCGCGTACCCCCGGTCGGGCGTGATCTCGACCTCGACCAGGATGTCGTCGAGCCCGACCACAGGTCGCGCGTCGTCGCCCGGCGCCGCCGGGGTGTCCGGCGGCAGCACGATGATCCCGGTGTGGTCCTCGCCGAGCCCCAGCTCGCGGGCCGAGCAGATCATGCCGGCCGACATGTGCCCGTACGTCCTGCGGGCACCGATCTCGAACCCGCCCGGCAGGACGCCGCCGGGCAGGATGACCACGACCAGGTCGCCGGGGGCGAAGTTGGTCGCGCCGCAAACGATCTCCTGCGGAGCGCCGTCGCCGTTGGCGTCGCCGACGTCGACCGTGCAGTAGCGGATCGGCTTCTTGAGGCCGGTCAGCTCCTCGACCGTCAGCACCCGGCCGACGACCAGCGTGCCCCGCACCGTCTCGGCGAGTTCCACGATGGACTCCACCTCGATGCCGAGCTCGATGAGCGCTTCCTCCAGCATCGACGCGGTCAGGTCGGCGGGCAGGTCGACGTGCTCGCGCAGCCAGGAGACACCGATCCGCATCGTCACAGCTCCATCCCGAACGTACGGGCGAAGCGCGCGTCTCCCTCGACCATGTCCCTCATGTCGCTGACGCCGTGGCGGAACATCAGCGTGCGCTCGATGCCCATGCCGAACGCGAAGCCGCTGTACTTGTCGGGATCGATGCCGCAGGCGCGCAGCACCCGGGGGTTGACCATACCGCAGCCGCCCCACTCCACCCACTGTGGACCGTCGCGGTGCTCGGCGAACCACACGTCGAACTCGGCGGAAGGCTCGGTGAACGGGAAGTAGTGCGGCCGCCAGCGGGTGCGCGCATCAGGGCCGAACATGGCCCGGGCGAAGTGGTCGAGCGTGCCGCGCAGGTGCGCCATCGTGATGCCGCGGTCCACGACGAGGCCCTCGACCTGGTGGAAGACCGGGGTGTGGGTGGCGTCGAGCTCGTCGGTGCGGTAGACCCGGCCCGGCACGACGACGTAGATCGGCGGCTTGCGGGTCAGCATCGTGCGGGCCTGAACCGGTGAGGTGTGTGTGCGCAGCACGAGGCCGGAGCCCTCGGGGGCGACGTGGAACGTGTCCATCAGGCCGCGCGCCGGGTGGTCGGGCGGGATGTTGAGCGCGTCGAAGTTGGCCCACTCGAGCTCCACCTCGGGGCCTTCGGCGATCTCGTACCCCATGCCCACGAACAGGTCGCCGATGCGCTCCATGAGCGTCGACAGTGGATGCCGGGCGCCCCGCGGCCGCCGGTCCCACGGCAGCGTGACGTCGACCCGCTCCTCGACGAGCACCCGCGCGGCCCGTTCCGCCTCGAGGTCGGCCGACCGGGTGTCGAACAGCTCCTGGATCCGCCGCCGGGTCTCGTTGACCCGCTTTCCGGCGTCGGCCTTCGCGGCCGGCGGCAACGAGCCGATCTCCCGGCGAGCCAGCGACACCGGCGCCCTGTCGCCGAGATGCTGGTGCTTGACCGCGGCGAGCGCGTCGGGATCGGCCGCGGCGGCGAACGCCTTGTCGGCCTCGGCGACGGCGGCGTCGAGCGCGGCCGGGTCGAGCAGGGCCGCCTGCTTCGGGTCGTAGGGGTCGTTGCGGTATGTCATCGAATCTCCCGTGCCGGGCAACCCGACCATCGTAGGCGGACGGCAATCGACGACCCTCCGCGAGGCGCACCATCCCGTCGATCTTGCAGTCATGCCCCTCCGGTGACTGCGTTCGCCCGTTTCGCGGGGGCACAACGGCAAGATCGCGGCGGTTAGGGAGGCGGGCGACGCAGCGCGCGGGCGGAGGCGTAGAGACACACGGCGGCCGCGGCCGCGAGGTTGAGGCTCTCGGCGCGGCCGTGCAGCGGCACCCGTACCCGGGCGTCGGCCGCGGCCGCGAGGCTCGCCGGCAGACCGTGCGCCTCGGAGCCGAACAGCCAGGCGGTCGGGCGCGCCAGGGCGCCCGCGTCGGCAAGGTCGTCGAGGTCGGTCTCGCCGTGCCCGTCCGCGGCGAGGACGCTGAGGCCGGCCGCCCGCGCCGCGGCCACGGCGCCGGCCGGGTCGTCCGCGCGGACCAGGTCGACGTGGAACAGGCTGCCCGCCGACGCCCGGACGCACTTGCCGTTGTACGGGTCGACCGCGTCGCCCGCGAACACAACCGCCCCCGCCCCGGCGGCGTCCGCCGTGCGCAGGACCGTGCCGGCGTTGCCCGGGTCGCGGATCTCGGCGAGCACGGCGACGAGCCGCGGCGCGCACGCGAGCGCCTCCGGCAGCCGTACGGCCCGCTGCTCGCAGACCGCGACGAGGCCCTGCGGGGCGACGGTCTCGGCCAGCGCGGCGATCGCGCCCTCGCTGACCGCGGTGGCGTCGGCCGTGAGGTCGGGATGGCGTTCGATCGCGGCGGCGGTCGCGAACAGCTCGCGCACCGCGTCCGCCGCGAGCGCCTCGCGGACCGCCTGCGGTCCCTCCGCGAGGAAGAGCCCCTCCTCGTCGCGGTGCCGCCGGCGCCGCAACCGCCGGGCAGCAACGACCCGGGGTGTCCGTTCGGTGAACGGCGTTGCCCCGGGTCGCAGGTGGTGCTGGGCCAAGGTGGTCAGGCGGCCTTGGCGGTGCCGGTGCCCTCGGCCGCGACCGCGGCCTTGGCCACCTCGACGATCGCCGCGAAGGCGGCCGCGTCGGTGACCGCGAGATCGGCCAGGATCTTGCGGTCGACCTCGATGCCCGCGAGGCGCAGCCCCTGGATCAGGCGGTTGTAGGTCATCCCGTTCGCGCGCGCGGCGGCGTTGATGCGGGTGATCCACAGCTGCCGGAAGTCGCCCTTGCGGTCGCGGCGGTCGCGGTAGGCGTACTGCATCGAGTGCAGCAGCTGCTCCTTGGCCTTGCGGTAGAGGCGGGAGCGCTGACCGCGGTAGCCGCTCGCGGTCTCGAGCACGGTACGGCGCTTCTTCTGGGCGTTGACCGCCCGCTTGACGCGTGCCATCTCAGGTTTCTCCTTATCCGTCGGTGGCGCGCGTCAGCGCCCGAGCAGCTTCTTGATCCGCTTGGCGTCGGCCTTGGCGACCTCGACCACGCCGGTCAGCCGGCGGGTGCGGGTGGAGGACTTGCCCTCCAGCTTGTGGCGCTTGCCGGCCTGCTCGTGCATGAGCTTGCCGCCGCCGGTCACCCGGACCCGTTTGCCCGTGCCCGTGTGGCTCTTCATCTTCGGCATGTGAAACGTCTTCTCCCCTGCTACTCGCCGGTGGTCCCGGCGGGCCCGGCCGGTGCCGGCGGCGCCTCGGTGGCGCCCGACTCACGCTCGCGCGACGAGCCCGAACGCGCCGCGGTGGCGGCGGCCTTCGTGGCCCGGTGCGGAGCCAAAACCATGATCATATTGCGGCCGTCCTGCTTGGGCGCGGCCTCGACGTATCCGAGCTCGGAGATCTCCGACTCGAGCTTGCGCAGGAGCCGGTAACCCAGCTCCGGTCGGCTCTGCTCCCGACCGCGGAACATGATCGTCACCTTGACCTTGTCGCCCGCCTTGAGGAACCGCACCACGTGACCCTTCTTGGTCTCGTAGTCGTGCGGGTCGATCTTCGGACGGAGCTTCATCTCCTTGATGACGGTCTGTTGCTGGTTGCGCCGCGCTTCGCGCGCCTTGAGTGCGCTCTCGTACTTGAACTTGCCGAAGTCCATGAGCTTGCACACCGGCGGGCGCGCCATCGGCGCTACCTCGACCAGGTCCAGGTCGACGTCGGCGGCCAGCTGGAGTGCGCGCTCGAGCGGGACGATGCCCACCTGCTCACCTTCCGGGCCGACCAGCCGGACCTCGCGTGCCCGGATCTGCTCGTTGACGCGTGGTTCGACGCTGATGGGGCCTCCTCAGTCTGCCTTCTGTGTCTCGACGGCCC
Organism: Asanoa sp.; assembly: GCA_036520275.1. Taxonomy (GTDB): domain Bacteria; phylum Actinomycetota; class Actinomycetes; order Mycobacteriales; family Micromonosporaceae; genus Asanoa. The sequence continues at coordinate 37,572 of DATDJX010000178.1, read as the reverse complement.
CGGGAAACCCGGACAAAGCAGAAGCCCCGGCACATGCCGGGGCCCGCTCGACCGGTCGCGCGTGACGCGGATGCGACACACTGCCGGGTGGGACTGGCCCGACCCGTGACCGGACCCGCCGCTCGCAGGCGAGGCACGGGTGGGAGCAGGCGCTCCGCTTCGCTCGCCGCCACTGGTGACGGCGCGGTCGACCCGACAAGCGTACCAGCGCGGACGTCGTACGGCGAATCGGACACGACCCCGCCCCCGCCTCGCCGATCTTGCACTTGTCATGTCCCATCTCGGGCAATTCGCCGGGATAGGTGCAAGATCGGCGGGAGATCAGGGGGCCGGGGTGGGGGCGGCGGCGTGCAGGGCGCGCAGCGCGCGGACGCCGTCCAGCGCGTACTGCTTGTCCACGATCTGCAGCGCGACGATCGTGATGAGGTCGTCGTCGACCAGCTCCACGGTCGCGAACGACTGGCCCCGCTCGAACCGCACCGCCCGGACGATCCCCCAGGGCAGGTCGTACGAGCCGAAGACGTTGCGGATCCGCAGGCCGCGCCCGTCGGCCTCGACCTTGGGCCGCAGGAACAGCAGCAGGCCGGCGGCGAAGCAGATGCCCAGCCCGATCATGGCGCTCTGGTCGCCGCGCTGGAAGACGGCCTTGCCCTCGCCGGTCGAGCCGCTCAGGCCGAACGAGACCGCGGTGAACACGACGACGATCGCGACCGCGCCGGCGATCGCGACCTTCCGCGCCTTGCGCGGCCGGAACGTCACCGGCTGCGGAGTGCTCGTCACGGTGGTCCAGTCTGCCACCGCGGTGTCCGAGCAGGTTCGCCGCCACCTGCAGTCCGAGAGCGACCGGACATGCCCAGGCCCGGCCCAGGCGGGCGGCGGGTCCCCGGCGCTCCGGGTCCATGACATCCGCGATCGACAGATGGCGCGTGGTGTTCGACCACGGCGAGGACCGCCGCGGCGACGGCAGCGGCGCCAGGCGACGAGGAGCGGCCCGGCCGGGCCGCCGACCGCCGAGCGAGACCCGCATCGCCACCCTTCCCGTCGAGGGGTCAGGGTAGGGACGCGTGGGTATCGCTTCGGCGGCCGGAGCGTCCCGAAACGGCAACGGCGACGACGGTCAGCACCGCGCCCGCGACAAGCCCCGGCCCGACTCCCGGACCGCCGGGCAGCAGCCCGTCCAGCAGCATCGCTCCGGCCAGCTGCCCGGCGATGCCGGCGAGGCCGGTGCGCAACACGCCCGCGGCTCGTACGCCGACCAAAAGGGTGACGATGACGGTCAGGCCGAGCGGGCCGCCCAGATAGAGCAGCGCGTTCCCGGGCCAGTGGCCGGCGACCGCGTGCGCGAACGCGCCGGCCACGAGTGCGACCAGCACCACGGCCGGCGTGCTGACCACCATGTTCACCGCGACCCCGGACGCGGTCGTGCTGGCCGCGGCGACCCGCCCGTTCAGCGCCGGCTGCACCGCGACGCCCAGCCCGGCGCCGACCGTGAGCGCAACCGCCCACCAGGCGATCGCCCCGATCGGCCGGCCCAGCTCGGCGATGACCACGGCCGCCGCGCCGAGCAGGGCGCCGCCGATCCGGGGACCCGTGAGGGCGAGCCGCCCGGCGGGCCCGAGCCCGGCACGGTCGACCGCGAGGCCGCCCGCACCGCTGCCGGCGACCTGGGCGATCGTGAACAAGGAGACGCCGAGCACCGGGACGGCGTACGTGGCGCCGACTACGAACAGCGCCCCGCCGAGCCCGCCCAGGTACGTCCACCAGGGCAGCCCGGACCTCGTGAGTCCGGCGAGGCCCGCCCGCAGGCTCGGCATGATCGCGAGCAGGCCCAGCATGACCAGGACGGCCGTGACGTTGTTGACCACCGCGCCGAGCACCGGGCTGCCCAGCGCCACGCCGAGCCGGGCGTTGGCGAGGCTCTGCAACGCCGACGCGACGCCGCCCAGGGCCGCGACGCCGAGCGCCGGCCAGGGCCTCACAGGCGGCAGGCGTGGATGTCCGTAACCAGGATGGCGCGCGCCCCCAGGTCGTACAGCTCATCCATGATCTTGTGAACGTCGCCGCGCAGCACCATCGCCTGCACCGCCACCCAGCCCGCACGGTGCAGCGGCGAGATGGTGGGCGACTCGATGCCGGGTGTGAGCCGCGTCGCACGGTCGAGCAGGTCGGCGCGCACGTCGTAGGCCAGCATCACGTACCGGCGGGCCACCAGCACGCCCTGCAGGCGGCGCACGAGCTGCGCGGTGCGGTGGTCGGGGTCGCGCGTGTCGGCACCGGCGATCAACACCGCCGACGAGCGCAGGATCGGCTCGCCGACCACGGCGAGACCGGCCTGGCGCAACGTGGCGCCGGTCTCCACGACGTCGGCGATCACGTCCGCGACGCCGAGCCGGATGGCGTTCTCGACGGCGCCGTCAAGCCGGATCACGTCGGCCCTGAGGCCCCGCTCGGTGAGATAGCTCTGGACGACTCCCGGGAACGAGGTCGCGATCCGCCGGCCGCCGACCTCGCCGGCGCCGGCCAGGGTCTGCGGCCGGGCGGCGAACCGGAACGACGCGCCCGCGAAATCCAGGTCGAGCACCTCGCGCGCCGGCGCGCCCGCGTCGATCAGCAGGTCGCGGCCGGTGATGCCGAGGTCGAGGTCGCCCGAGCCGACGTACGTGGCGATGTCGCGCGGGCGCAGGTAGAAGAACTCGACCTCGTTGGCGTCGTCGCGGCAGACGAGGTCGCGGTCGTCGGTGCGCTGGCGGTACCCGGCCTCGCGCAGCATCTCGGCGGCCGGGCGGGACAGGGTCCCCTTGTTGGGTACGGCGATGCGCAGCATGGCGGGTCTCCTCGGGACGTTGACGCTGACCGACGGACGGGGTTCCGGGGTGGAGCCCCGGATGGCGTCACAGATGTCGGTAGACGTCGTCGAGCTCGAGGCCGGTCGCGAGCATCAGCACCTGGGCCTGGTAGAGCAGCTGCGAGATCTCCTCGGCGGCGCGCTGGGGCCCCTCGTGCTCGGCCGCCATCCACGCCTCGGCCGCCTCCTCCACGACCTTCTTGCCGATCGCGTGCACGCCGCGGTCGAGCGCCGCGACCGTCCCGGAGCCGGGTGGGCGCGCCGCCGCCTTCGCCTGGAGCTCCGCGAAGAGCTCCTCGAACGTCTTCACGGACGCGATTCTCGCAACCGCGGATCAGCGCACGGTCACCCGGTGGTCGTCCGGGTAATCCGCGCCACCGGCGACGGAGGTGTCGACGGCCGAGACCACGTACTCCCCGGCGGGCAGCGGGGGCAGCGTGAGCGCGCCCTCGCCGCGCTGCGCGCTCCCCTCGGTGAGGGTGACCGTCTGGGCGTGGACGACCCGGTCGCCCTGGCGCACCTCGAGGCGGACGACCGGGTCTGGCCCCGCCGCCGACAGCTTCACGGCGATCCGGGGGCCGCTGGCCGTTCCGTCCTGGGGGTCGATCAGCCAAACCGGCGCCTGCGTCGTCAGCGCCGGGCCGCGGCGGAGCGTCCCGGCGGCGCCCGCCGGCGGGCGGCCGCGCACCAGTAGCTGGACGTCGGTGCCGCTGACCGCGGTGACCGTCCAGACCAGCTGCTGGAGGCCGGCGGCGTCGGGCACGGTGGGCACGTCGAGGTCGACCGTGACGACCTCGCCGTCGAGGCGGACGGACCGCACCGACCCGGCCGGCCAGGCGGTGCGGTAGTCGGGGTCGCTGGGGCGGCCGCCCAGCATCGCGGCGACGGCGGCCCGTACCTTGTCCGCGTCGGTGCCGGCGCCCGTCGGCACCGGGTGGTACTCCCGGTAGAGCCGCTCGCCGGCGCCCAGGTAGTACACCGGGAGGTTGGTGCCCGCCGCCGTGGTCTCCGCCGGAACGGAGGCCGCGGGGGGCAGCGGCTCCGGCTCGGGCGTGGACGGCGCCCGCGCGAACGTCACCACCGCGGCGGCGGCCGCGGCCGTCGCGACCGTCGCCCCGGCCGCCGCCAGGGCCGGAAACCATCGGGTACGGCGGCGGCGCGCGGTGCGCTCGCGGATGGTCGCGAGCGCGTCCGGCCGGACCTCGACCGTCGACGCCTCGGCCTCGAGGATGCGGCGCAGCTGGTCCTCGTTCACGACAGCTCCTTCAAGGCCTGGCGCAGGGCCGCCATCCCGCGCGAGGTGTGGCTCTTCACCGCGCCCCGGCTGACGCCCATGATCTCCGCGATATCCGCCTCGGACAGGTCCGCGTAGTAGCGCAGCACGATCGCCTCCCGTTGCCGCGCGGGCAGCCGGCGCAGCGCCGTGATCACCGTGTCGTGGGCGAGCAGGTCCAGGGCACCCGCCTCGGCGCTCGGCGCGTCCAACGGCGGTCGGGCGGCGGCGAGGTGGGCCTCGACGACCTTGCGGTGCCGCAGCGCCGAGCGGCACTTGTTGACGACGGTCGCGCGCAGGTAGGCCAGGGCGCTGTCCGGGTCGCGCAACTGCCGCCACCGGCCGTGCAGGGCCACGTACGCGTCCTGCACGATCTCCTCAGCCATGCCGCGTTCGTGCAGGAGCAGGCTGGCGAGGCGGACCATGGGCCGGTAGTGCGCGGTGAAGAGGTGGGTGACCGCCGCGTCGGCGTCCCACTCCACCGCCACCGGCGGTCGCGTCATGACCCTCCCGGGGATCAGCTGCTCGGCCGTCACGCGATGTGGACGCGCGAGCCGCTGGTTCGGTTTACCGCAAATCTTCGCAGTGGTGGGGCGACAATCGCTGCCTATGCTGTCCGGCATGGCAGGGCGTCGATGGCCGCCGGATCCTCGGACCAGGCCGGCGGACCGCCGTTGCGGACGACCCGCGGACGCAGCAGTCCCGCCGCCGGATCGTGGCGGCGTGACGTGCGCGTGATGAGCTACAACATGCACGGCCTGGCCGGGCCGTCCGCCGCGCTCGAGGCGACGGTCCGGGCCGCCGCACCGGCGGTTCTCGTGATCCAGGAGTGCCTGCGCTGGACCGCCACCCGGTCGTGGTGGGCCGACCTCGCCGGCCGGTTCGGCATGGCCCGGATGGATGGCGGCCTGTCGGCGCGCGGGAACGCCGTCCTCACCTCGGGGCAGGTCGCAGTCGACCGCTCCTGGGTGGTGCGCTACCCGTGGCGGCTCGGCGGGTCGCCACGCGCCGCGGTGTTCGTCCGGGCGTCGCACGGCGGGTCGCGGTTCGTGGTGGCGGGCACGCACCTCGACACCCACCCGGCCACCAGGCTGCGCGAGGCGACCGCCTTCAAGGCTGCCCTGGACGAGGTGCCCGACCCGGTGGTCGTGGGCATCGACGTCAACGAGACGCCGGGCGGCGCCGCGTGGGAGGTCGTGGCGGCCGGGCTCGTGGACGCCGCCCTGCCGTCCGGTCAGGGCGGGACGCCGACCTATCCGACCGGTGCGCCGCGGCGTCGCATCGACGCGGTCTTCGTGGACCCCCGTGTCACGGTTCGCGGGTACGCCGTCCCCAACACGGCGACCACCCGCGCGGCGAGCGACCACTTCCCCGTGGTCGTCGACGTCGACCTGCCGTGACGCTCACCCGCGCCACACGAGGTCGAGCGGGCGGCCGAAGTAGCCGGCGATCCGTTCGGCCTCGTGCTCGACCCGGTCCCGGACCGACCGGCCGGGCCGGCCGAACGGTTCCACGGTCACGGCGACCCGATTGCCGTTGCGGTATCCCCAGGTGCCGGCGATCCGGCCGTCGACCAGGACGACCGGCGCGACCCGGGCGGCCGGGCGGAACACGTCGCCGTGGCGCGGCGCCGGCAGGTACGGCCCGGTGCGCCACGCGCCGAGCACGAGCGGGTCGAAGGCCGGCAGCAGGCGTACCGTCTCGGGTGCGGTCGCGGCGCGCAGGTCGGCGACGTCGTCGGCCAGCGCGTACGCGGTCGTGCCGTCGACCTCGACCGGCGCGACCTCGTCGCCCAGGGTGTCGAGCAAGGCGGCACCGATCGCGGCCCGGGGCGGCCCCACCCACCACCGCGCGAGCGACACGGGCGTGACCGGCGCGTAGGCCCGCACGAACCGGCGCACCACCTCGCGCAGCCCCTGTGCGGCGTCGGGCGGCTCGGTCGTGCCGGGGATCCAGGTGCGGGGCGAGGTGAAGCGGACGGTCGCGCCGTCGGGCGGGGCGAAGCAGACCAGGCCGCGGAACGAGGGCGCCTTCAGGCCCGTACCCCAGCTCGAGCCGATCCAGCCGGCCAGCTCCGGGTCGCCGGTGCGCCGGCCGACCTCGGCCGCCAGCTCCGCCCGGGTCAGGATCCCGCCGCGGAGGGCCGCGTCGACGGCGGCGCAGATCCGGTCGATCCGCGGGTCGCCGGCGTTGCCGAACTTGGGCATCGTCCGCAGCGCGGCGAACCAGCCGGCGAGGTCGGCCGAGGGCAGCAGGTGCAGCGTGCCGCGTACGGCCCACAGCTTGACCACGGTGCGGTCGCGCCACAGCGCGTCCTGGACCGCGCCGGCTGGCAACGACTCCGCGCGCGCCAGCACGCTGAGCTCGGCAGAGCCCATGACCTGCGCGTGTAGCCCACACAGCCGTCCGGCCACGCCGGCGACGTCACCGCCCTGGGCGCGCGGGGCCAGCATCTGCCGCCCGAGCCGCCACGCCAGCGCACTGCCCCACCCGACTCGCATGTCAGGCGGCACGGCGGGCCTCCACCCGCTCCTCGGCGAGCTCGTCCTGGGTCTTCCTGGTCATCGAGCCTCGTCCCTGCGCGCCGTCCGCTGCTGCGTCAAGCGGGCGACGGCGACGACCGGAGTCCGTCACGCTTTGCCGATACGGCCGTCGGCAGGCGCGCGCCCGCCCCCACCGGCAGTACGGCGCAGCGTATTACCCGCCGCTTCGGGCTCAGAGCGCGCGGATGGCCAGCGCGGCGTCCAACGCGGCGACCGTCGCGGACCAGCCCTTGTCCTCGGCCGAGCCGGGCAGGCCGGCGCGGTCGCGGGCCTGCTCGACGGTGTTGACGGTCAGCACGCCGTGTCCGACCGGCGTGCCGGCGTCCAACGCGACCCGGGTCAGGCCATCGGTCACCGAGCGGCACACGTAGTCGAAGTGCGCGGTCGCCCCGCGGATCACGACGCCCAGCGCGACCACCGCGTCACAGCGGCTGGCCAGCGCCTGCGCGACGACCGGCAGCTCTACCGAGCCCGCCACCCGGGCCACCACGACGTCCGCGACCCCGCACGCCTTCGCCGCCGCGACCGCCTGCTCCAGCATGTGGTCGCACAGCTCGCCGTGCCAGCGCGCGGCCACCACACCGACCGTCAGGCCCGATGCGTCCACGGTGGACACTCCTGGCTCGCCGTACCCCGCCATCAGGCCGACCCCTCCACGACCTCGTCCAGCCCGATGAGCAGGTGTCCCATCCGGTCACGCTTGGTGCGCAGGTAGCGCACGTTCTCCGGGTGCGGCCGCACCGGCAGCCCCTCGCGCCCGCTGACGGTCAACCCGTACCCCTCCAGCCCGGCCCGCTTCGCCGGGTTGTTGGTCAGCAGTCGCATCGAGCGCACACCCAGGTCGTAGAGGATCTGCGCGCCCGTGCCGTAGTCGCGCGCGTCCGCCGGCAGCCCCAGGTCGAGGTTGGCGTCCACCGTGTCCCGGCCCTGGTCCTGCAACTGGTACGCCTGCAGCTTGTGCAGCAGCCCGATCCCCCGCCCCTCGTGGCCCCGCATGTAGAGCACCACTCCGCGACCCTCGGCCGCCACCCGCGCCAACGCCGCGTCCAGCTGCGGACCGCAGTCGCAGCGCAGCGAGCCGAACACGTCGCCGGTGAGGCACTCCGAGTGCACCCGCACCAGCACGTCGGCCCCGTCACCGAGCTCACCGGTCACCAGGGCCACGTGCTCCGCACCGTCGTATTCCGACCGGTAGCCCACCGCCCGGAACGGCCCGTGCGCGGTCGGGATCCGCGCCTCGGCCACCCGTTCGACCTGTTTCTCGGTGTGCCGCCGGTAGGCGATCAGGTCGGCGATCGTGACCAGCACCAGCCCGTGCTCCGCGCAGAACCGCTCCAGATCCGGCAGCCGCTTCATCGTGCCGTCGTCGTTGACCAGCTCGCACAGCACGCCCGCGGGGCGCAACCCCGCCAACACGGCCAGGTCGACCGCCGCCTCCGTGTGGCCCGGACGGCGCAGCACCCCGCCCGCCTTGGCCCGCAACGGCACCACGTGGCCGGGCCGCGCCAGGTCGGCGGCGCGCGTCGAGGTCGAGGACAACAGCCGGATCGTGTGCGACCGGTCCGCCGCCGAGATGCCCGTCGTCACGCCCTCCCGCGCGTCCACCGTCACCGTGTACGCCGTGCCCCGCCGGTCCTGGTTCGTGTGGTACATCGGCGGCAGCTCCAGCCGGTCGGCATCCGCCTCCGTCAACGGCGCGCAGATGTACCCGGATGTGTGCCGCACCATGAACGCCAGGAGTTCCGGCGTCGCCAACTGCGCCGCGAAGATCAGGTCGCCCTCGTTCTCCCGGTCCGCGTCGTCGACCACCACGACCGGGCGTCCCGCGGCGATCTCCGCCACGGCCTCGTCGATCGTCCCGAACGTCATCGCCGGTCCCCCATCAGCCTCTCGACGTACTTGGCGATCACGTCGACCTCGAGGTTGACGGGATCGCCGGCCTCCTTGTGCCCCAAGGTGGTCAGCTTGAGCGTGGTCGGGATCAGGCCGACCGCGAACCAGTCCGGCCCGGCGGCGGCGACGGTCAAGGACACCCCGTCGACGGTGATCGAGCCCTTCTCCACGACGTAGCGCGCCAGCGCGGGCGGCAGCGCGAACCGCACGGTGTCCCAATGCGCCGACGGCTCCCGCGACAGCAGCGTGCCGATCCCGTCCACGTGGCCCTGCACCAGATGACCGCCCAGCCGGGTGCCCAGCGTCGCCGCCCGCTCCAGGTTGACCGGGTCATCGGGCCCGAGCGCGCCGAGCGCGCTGCGCCGCAGCGTCTCGCCCATCACGTCGGCGGTGAAGACGTCGCCGGACACGTCGACGACGGTCAGGCAGACGCCGTTGACGGCGATCGAGTCGCCGTGGCGGGCGTCGGAGGCGACCAGCGGAGCGCGGACGGCGATCAACGCCGAGTCGCCGGCGGTGTCCGACCACCGCGCGAGCTCGCCGAGCTCCTCGATGATCCCGGTGAACATGTCAGCCCTCCCTCTTGCGCGGCACGGCGGTGACGCGCACGTCGGGGCCGACCCGGGCGACGTCGACGAGCTCGAGGTCGATGACCTCGGCCATGGTGGTGACGCCGGCATCGACCAGCGCCGCCGGGCCGGCGCCGAGCAGCCGGGGCGCCAGGTATCCGACGACCCGGTCGACGATCCCGGCCGCGAGGAACGCGCCGGCCAGCCTGGGGCCGCCCTCGAGCAGCACCGACCGGACCCGCCGCGCGTACAGCCCGGCCAGCAGCGCCTCCAGGTCGACCCGGCCGTCCGGCCCGGCGCCCACGTCGGCCACGGTCGCCACCCACGTGGCGGCCGCGCCGTCGCGGACCGCGGCGTTGGCGGGCGTACGGCCGGTCGAGTCCACGACGACCCGCAGCGGCTGCCGGATGGCGAGGCTGCCGTCGCGCAGGTTGCGGGCGGTCAGCCGGGGGTCGTCGGCGAGGATCGTGCCGACCCCGACCATCACCGCATCGGCGCTGCCGCGCAGGGCATGGACGTCCATGCGCGCCGCCTCGGAGGTGATCCACATGCTGGTGCCGTCGGCGGCGGCGGACCGGCCGTCGAGGGTCGCCGCGAACTTCCAGGTCACGTAGGGCCAACCGCGGCGCACGGCGGTCAGCCAGGCGATGTTGCCGGCCTCCGCCTCGGCCCCCCGGACCCCGATGTGCACGTCGACGCCCGCCGATCGCAGCGTCTCGGCGCCGCCGCCGGCGATCGGGTCGGGATCCGCGACGCCGACCACCACGCGGGTGATGCCGGCGTTGATGAGCGCGCGGGTACAGGGACCGGTGCGGCCGGTGTGGTCGCACGGTTCGAGGGTGACCACGGCGGTGCCGCCGCGGGCCCGCTCGCCGGCCTGGGCGAGCGCGACGATCTCGGCGTGCGGCCCGCCGGCGTACGCGTGGAAGCCCTCGCCGACGACCTCGCCCTCGGTGTCGAGCAGCACGCAGCCGACGACCGGGTTGGGGCTCGTGGTGCCGAGTCCGCGCGCGGCCAGCTCGATCGCGCGCCGCATCGCCTCGTCGATGGAGACGCTCGGCATGCCCGTTCCTCCCGCTCGCGTCCGTCGTCCGCGCGGGCGGGGCGGGATTGGCGGGGGAAGGGGCGACAGCTACCGCCCCGAAGGCGGCCGGCCGGTAACGGCACGTCCGCCCTCCCCGCGCGCTGTCTCCCATCCGGACTGTCTGGACCGCTCGGGAACGAGCCGCCCAACCGTCGGCCCCGGACTGTCACCGGGTCCACCGGCCGAGGTCTTCGACCGGGTCGCGGGCTTACCGGGTCTCCCCGGATCACCGCCGGTTCGGAATTGCACCGAGTCCCGCCAGCGCGTGGTGGGTCAAAACCAAGTCTGGCACGGCGTCGGCGGCGGCGCCGGGCGACCTACCTCACACCCGGTTCGTGCGGGTTACGCCCGCTCCGATCACTGGGCGAGCCGCCGGTCGACCGCCACGTACGAGCCCGGCTGGCTCTTCGCCACGCTCTTCATCTCGTTGGCCACCGCGATGATCTCCCGCGGGTCGGCGAACCGCCGCGAGCCGCTGGACAGCGCGACCCCGATCGACAGCGTCACGAGGTGGGCCCGCTGCAGGTTGTTGCGCCGGTCGCGCACCTCGACGTAGCCGCGCAGGGCGTCGTCCTGGTCATAGAGCTCGTCGGCCGCCTTCTCGAAGTCGACGACGGCGGCCTCGGTCAGCGCCCGGACCTGGTCGGGCGTGCACACGATCACGAAGTCGTCGCCCCCGATGTGGCCGAGGAACGCGGGTGGCAGGCCGGCCGACATCACGGCCTTGTGCAGGCTGCGGGCCAGCGCGCTGATGAACTCGTCGCCGCGGACGAAGCCGTACACGTCGTTGACGCTCTTGAACCGGTCGATGTCGACGTAGCCGACGGCGTAGTCGGAGCCGCTGCGGACCCGGTCGGTGATCTCCCGCCCGATGCGGGTGTTGCCCGGCAGGCCGGTCAGCGGCGAGACCTCCCGGTACTCCCGGTTGCGGCGCAGCGTGGAGACCACCCGGGCGATCAGCTCGGAGGTGTCGAACGGCTTGACCAGGTAGTCGTCGGCGCCCGCGGTCAGGCCCACCACCTTGTCGACGGTCAGGCCCTTCGCGGTCAGCATGATGATCGGCAGCGCCGCCGTCATCGGGTCGGCGCGCAGCCGCCGGGTGAGCTCGACGCCGTCGACCCGCGGCATCATCAGGTCGACCACCGCGAGGTCGGGCCGGCGCTCCGCGATCACCTCGAGGGCCTCCGCGCCGTCGCGCGCGTGCGCCACCTCGAAGCCGTGCAGCTTGAGGTTGACCTGCACGAACCGGGCGATGTCCTCGTCGTCGTCGACGACGAGGATCAGGTCGGGCCGCCCGCCCTGGTCCATCGGCGGCACCTCGCGCTCACTCATCCGGGTGCCCCACCCCGGGCGAGTGCGCGGAGCCGTCGTACGGCCGCCGCCGGGTCGTCGGCGCCGTACACCGCGGTGCCGGCCACGAACGCGTCGGCGCCCGCCTCGGCGGCCTGCTCGATGGTGTCGTCGGCGATCCCGCCGTCCACCTCGATCCGCAGCTCCAGATGGCCGCTCGCGGCATGCCGCCGGGCGGCGCGGACCTTGTCGAGCATGGCCGGGATGAACCGCTGGCCGCCGAATCCCGCCTTGATCGTCATGATCAGCAACATGTCGAAGCCGGGCAGCAGGTCGAGGTAGGGCTCGACCAGGGTGTCCCGGTCGATCGCCAGGCCGGCCCGGGCGCCGGCCGCACGCAGGTCCTTCGCCAGCGCGACCGGGTCGTCGCTGGCCTCCGCGTGGAACGTCACGTTGTAGGCCCCCGCGTCGGCGTAGCCGGTCGCCCACCGGCGCGGGTCGTCGATCATCAGGTGCACGTCGAACGGCAGCCGGGTCGCCTCCCGAAGGCTTTGCACCACCGGTAGCCCGATCGTGAGGTTGGGGACGAAGTGGTAGTCCATGACGTCGATGTGCAGCCAGTCCGCGGCTCCCTCGACCACCCGCGCCTCCTCACCGAGTCGCGAGAAGTCGGCCGCGAGCAGGCTGGGAGCGACGATCGGCGACGGGGCACTCACCGGATCAGTGTACGAACTACGGCCGGCCGCGGCTGGGCCGTGCAGTGGGGGTCGGTCCGCCCAGGGCGGCGTGCGCGCGGGCGGCCGTACGCCGTAGGCTCCAGCGCGGACCTGCCGGGAGGAAGAAACCATGCGACGGTGGCTGGCCGCGGCGGCGGCCGCGGGTGCGGTGGCCGCCCTCGCGCTCGGCGGCTGCAGCGGGAGGCCGGCCGGCGTCGACGGCGACCTCACCGACGACTGGACCGCGCTGGCCGCGGCCAAGCCGTTCCAACCCGAGCCGGGCACCTGCAACGCGGGCACGGTCGGCTCGGGGTCGCTGGCCAGCTTCGAGCCGATCGACTGCGGCTCCGAATACTGGGTCCAGGTCGTGCACCGCGGCACGTTCACCGGCGCCCCGGCCGGCCGCGCCACGCCACCGGCCGAGAAGGGCAGCGACGTCAAGGCCGCGTACGGCGAATGCGACCGCGCCGCCAAGGAGTTCCTCGGCGGCGAATGGCGGGCCGCCCGGCTGTCGCTGTCCGTGGTCCTGCCGACCCCGCAGGCGTGGAAGGGCGGCGCCCGCTGGTTCCGGTGTGACGTCGGCGAGGCCCGCTCGCTCGACGACACCAGCCTCACCCTGCGCAAGGGTTCGCTCCAGGGCGTGCTCGCCAAGCCGTCACCGCTGGCGCTCGGGTGCTTCAACCCCACCGCGGTCAAGAACCGCATCGACGAGATGGTCGCCGTGTCCTGCGCCAAGGGCCACCACGCCGAGTTCGTCGGCGTCTACACCGCGCCGGACACCGCCTACACCTCGTTCGAGCGCAACGACAGCGCCATCCACCAGGCCTGCCTGAAGGTCGTGGCCACGTACGCGAAGCTGCCCAAGGACGGCGACCTGCAATACCGGACGGGCACGATCTACTACTACCCGCCGGAAGACGACTGGGCGCAGGGCAACCGGGGGGTGCAGTGCTTCATGTGGCGCAGCGACCGCACGCTGACCCGGTCGGTGAAGGGCGCGGGCGCGAAGCTGCTACCGGTCAGTTAATCCGTGCGCGAAGCGCCGCCATGAACATCGCGTCCGTGCCGTGCCGGTGCGGCCACAGCTGCACGGTCGGGCCGCCGCCCAGGCCCGGCATGCCGGGCGGCATCAGCGGGCGGGCGTCGAGGAAGTCGACCGGCACGCCGGAGCGGCGCGCCGCCTCCGTCACCGACACGTGCGTCTCCACCGTGTGCGGCGAGCACGTCACGTACGCGACCATCCCGCCGGGCCGCACCGCACGCAGCGCCGCGCCGAGCAGCTCGCGCTGCAACCGGGTCAGCGGCGGCAGGTCCGACGGTCGGCGGCGCCAGCGCGACTCCGGCCGGCGGCGCAGCGATCCGAGGCCCGTGCACGGCGCGTCGACCAGTACCCGGTCGAACCCGCCTTCGGGCAGGTCGGGGTCGCGGCCGACGGTGCGCCCGTCGGCGTGCAGCACGGTGACGGGCAGGCCGCGGGTGGCACGGTCGACCAGCTCTGCGCGGTGCTCGGCGACCTCGACCGCCGTCAGGTGGGCGCCGCGCTGCGCGGCGAGCGCGCCGAGCAGGCCGGCCTTGCCGCCCGGGCCGGCGCACAGGTCGAGCCAGCGCGCGTCGGGCCCGTCCAGCGGGGCGTCGGCGAGGGCGGTCGCGACGAGCTGCGAGCCCTCGTCCTGCACGTGGGCGCGGCCGTCGCGCACCGCCGCGAGGTCGCCCGGTGCGCCACCGCCCAGGTAGACGGCGTACGGCGAGAAGGCACCCGGCGCGCCGCCGACCTCCTCGGCGAGCGCGACCGCGTCGGCGCGGCCCGGCCGCGCGCACAGGTGCACGGCCGGCGGAAGGTTGTCTTCGATCAACAGCCGCTCCGTGTCGGCGAGGTCACCGCCGAGTGCCTCGGCGAACGAGCGGACGATCCACGGTGGGTGGTGGTGCGCGACGGCGAGGTGGCCGACCGGATCGGTCTCGGCGGGCGGCGCGACCCGCTCCACCCAGGCGTCGGCGTCGCGGCCGGCGATCTCGCGGAGCACCGCGTTGACGAAGCCGGTCGCCCCCGGCGCGACCTGCCGCGTCAGGTCCACGGTGGAGGAGACGGCGGCGTGCGCCGGCACGCGCATGTGGAGGATCTGGTAGGCGCCCAGGCGCAACGCGTCCCGGGCGGGCGGGTCGATCCGCTCGACGTCGCGGCCCGCGGCGTCGGCGATGATCGCGTCGAGCGTGCCGCGGGCGCGCAGCGTGCCGTAGGTGAGCTCGGTGGCGAACGCCGCGTCGCGGCCGTGCAGCCCCCGCTCGCGCAGGGTGGCCGGCAGGACCAGGTTGGCGTACGCGTCGTCCCGGTGCACGACGGCGATCGCGTCGTACGCCGCCCGCCGGGCCGGGTCGACGCTCGGCCTCGTCGCCCTCACGCCGCCCACCCCCCGTCGATCGTGCAGTTTCGGTCCCCGCATAACGCACGAATCCGGCGTCGCAGCCACCGCACCTGCACGATCGACGGGTATGGGGGCGGGGGCGCGGGCGGGGTCATCCCAGGCGCTCCGCGTCGCCCAGGCGCAGGCCGCGCGCCCAGTCGGCCGCCGGCATCGCCTTCTTGCCCGCGGCCCGCACCCCGTCGAGTGCGACCGGTGTGGTGGCCGTGCCGACATAGACCGCGTCGCGCTCGACCAGCAGGTCGCCGGGCTCGAGCCTGGGCGCGTTGGCCACCGGACGCACCGGGCCGAGCTTGAGCCGGTCCCCCCGGAACGTCGTCCACGCGCCCGGCGCCGGCGTACAGGCCCGGATGCGGCGCTCGACGGCGAACGCCGGCTCGGCCCAGCGGACCATCGCGTCGTCGACGGTCAGCTTCGGCGCCAGCGACACCCCGTCGGCCGCCTGCGGCACGGCCCGGGCGGTGCCGGCCGCGATCGCGTCCAACACCGCGACCAGCAGCGTCGCGCCGGCCGTGGCAAGTCGTTGCAGCAGGTCGCCGGAGGTGTCGTTCGGTCGGATCTCGTCGGTGAGGGTGCCGAACAGCGGACCGGTGTCGAGGCCCGCCTCGAGCTGGAACACGCTCGCGCCGGTGATCTCGTCGCCGTGCAGGATGGCGTGCTGTACCGGCGCCGCGCCGCGCCAGGCCGGCAGCAGCGAGAAGTGCAGGTTGACCCAGCCGTGCCGGGGGATCTCCAGCGCGGACGGCGGCACGAGGGCGCCGTACGCGACGACCGGAACGCAGTCCGGCTCCAGGCCGCGCAGCCGCTGCCGAAAGTCGGGGTCACGGGGCTTCGCGGGGGTGAGCACGTCGACGCCGTGCTCGTCGGCCCAGGCCGCGGCCGGCGAGCGGGACAGGCGGCGACCCCTCCCCGCCGGCGCGTCGGGCCGGGTGACCACGGCGAGCAGCTCGTGCGACGAGGCCGCGATCGCGTCGAGGGCGGGCAGGGCCACGGCCGGCGTGCCGGCGAAGACGAGGCGCACGTCAGCGCCCGAGCCCGAACGGGCTGCCGACCGCGTGCGGGCTGGTCTTGACCAACGGCGGGGCCGCCGCGTCGTACCACTCTGCCTGCCGGATCTCCTTCATGGCCTCCTTGCGGGCGTTCGTGTCGAGGCGGTCGAGGAACAGCACCCCGTCGAGGTGGTCGGTCTCGTGCTGGGCGCAGCGCGCCATCAGGCCGCTGCCGACCAGCCGGACGGGGTCGCCGTGCTGGTTGAAGCCGGACGCGACGACGTTCGTCCGCCGCTTGGTGTCGACGTAGATGCCCGGGATCGACAGGCAGCCCTCGGGCCCGTCCTGTTCCTCGTCGTCGGGGAACTCGAGGACGGGGTTGACGAGGTGGCCGACGACGTCGTCGACGTCGAACACGAAGACCCGCAGGCCGACGCCGAGCTGCGGCGCGGCGAGGCCGGCGCCGTCCTGGTCCTGCATGGTCTCGACGAGGTCGGCGACCAGGCGGCGCAGCTCGGCGTCGAAGTCGACGACCGGATCGGCCGGCGTGCGCAGGACCGGGTCTCCGAACAGGCGGATGGGCTGAATCGTCACGTGCGCGCCCCGCTTCGCGGGCGTCCACGTGACCGGTCACTCAGCCGCTGGGTGCCCTGACTCCGTTCGGTCACGCAACAATCCTACGGAGTCGTGGTGACCGGCAACCGGGCGTACCCGCGCAGGGTCAGCCGGTCGCGCCGCTCGGGCTCGCCGGCCAACGCGAGACCCGGCAGGTCGCGCAGCAGCGGAAGGGCGATCCGGGCCTCGAGCCGGGCCAGGGGCGCACCCAGGCAGTAGTGGGCGCCGGCGCCGAACGAGATGGGGCCGCCGTCCGCCCGCCACGGGTCGAAGCGGTCCGGCTCGCCGAACCGGGCCGGGTCGCGGTTGGCCGCCCCGAGCAGCAGCATCAGCCAGGCCCCGGCCGGCAGGTCGAGCCCGGGCACGCGGGTCGGGCGGGTGACCAGACGGGACGTGAGCTGCACCGGCGAGTCGTACCGGAGGAACTCCTCCACGTACGCCGGCGCCGTGTCCGGGTCGAGGCCGGCCGCGGCGCGCGGGTGGTCCATGAGGGTGACCAGGCCGTTGCCGATGAGATTGGTGGTGGTCTCGAAGCCGGCGACGAGCAGCAGGAGCAGGTTGGCGAGCAGCTCGTCGCCGGAGAGCTGGTCGGGGTCGGCGTCGCTCGCCCGGACCAGCGCGGTGGTGAGGTCGTCGGCCGAGGTCCGGCGGCGCCGGGCGACAAGGTCTTCGAGGTACGCCTCCATCTCGCGGGTGCCGCGGTCGGCGGTGTCGAGCTCCGCCACGTCGATGTCCGGCTCGAGGACGGCGGTGAGGTCGCCGGCGCGCTGCCGGAACCAGGCGTGGTCGCCGGGCGGCACGCCGAGCAGCGCGCAGATCACGCCGATCGGCAGCGGGTACGCGAAGGCGTCCATCACGTCGACGGTCTCGCCGGCCGCGAGCCGGCCACGCATGTCGGCGACTAAGGCGGCGGCCTGCGCCTCGACGGTGTCGCGCAGCCCGGCCACCCGCCGGGCGGTGAACGCGCCGGAGGCCAGCCGCCGCATCCGGGTGTGGTCGGGGGCGTTGGTCCGCAGCATCGAGGTGGCGATCGAGGCGACGCTGCGGTGGTCGCGCCAGTCCGGCCAGGCTCGGTCCATCGTGGACGCGTCGGCGACCAGCACGTACGGGTCGCGCAGCACGGCGTCGATCGCGGCGTACGAGGTGACGACGTACCCGCTCGTGCCGGTGTCGAGCGCCGGGCCGCCGGCGTGCAGCACCCGGTACAGCGGATACGGGTCGACCCGCCCCTCGGGCGACATCAGCGCGGCGACCGCCTCGATGGACTCCAGGTAACTCATGATGGCCGCGGGTCAGAAGAGGTCGGCCGGGTCGACCTGGATGCGCACGGAGTGCGGCGCCTTGCGCGCGCTGCGCACCCCGGCCGCCTCGTGCAGCGCCCGCGCGACGTCGCCGGCGCGGCCGCGCGGCGCGCGGACCAGGAAGCGCTCCTGCCCCTGGCCGGCCGGCACCGGGCCGAGCACCTCGGCGTCGGCAGGCAACCGGCAGGCCGCGAGCAGGTCGGCCACCGCCTCGGGGGTGCCGGTGAGGCTGGTCATCCGGGCGGCCGGAGGGAAGCGCAGCTCGCGCCGGTCGGCCAACTCCCGGGCGGCGTGCCAGCCGGGATCCCAGCGCACCAGGGCCTGCACGACCGGCAGTCCGGCGTCGGCGACGACGACCACCCGCCCGCCCTGGGCGGCCGGCCGCGCGAGCGCGGCCGCGGCGAGCCACCGGCGCAGCGTCTCCTCACCGGCGCGCAGGTCGGCGCGGGTCAGCAACGCCCAGGTGTCGAGCAGCAACACCGCGCCGAAGCCCCGCTCCGCGACCGGCTCAGCGCCCGGCGTGGCCACCACCACGGCCGCCGCGGCCGGCACCTCCGTCAGCACCTCGTCGCGGCCGGACGTGCGTACCGGCGCGCCGGGGAAGGCCCGGCCCAGTTCCTCGGCCGTGCGGCGGGCGCCGGTCACCGCCGCCCGCAGGCCCCGGCTGCCGCAGTGCGGGCAGACGTGGTCGCCGGCGACCCGTCCGCACCAGCGGCAGGCCGGCACCGCGTGGGAGGAGCGCAGCGCGAGCGGGCCGGCGCAGCGCCGGCAGCGCGCCGGCGCGCGGCAGGTCGCGCACGAGACCGACGGAAGATAGCCGCGCCGCGGCACCTGCACGAGCACCGGCGCGTCGGCCCGCAGCGCGGCGCGGGCCACCTCCCAGGCCAGGCTCGGCAGCCGCGCGGTGGCCGCGCCGGGGTCGCGGGCGAGCTGCGGGTCGTCGCCGGTGGGCATCACCAAAGGGGTACGGGCCCGCAGCCCGGCCCGGTCGGCGACGATTTCCTGGGCCCACCCGGTCTCGACCAGCAGCTGCGCCTCGGCGGTGCGCGCGTGGCCGGCGATCAGGGCCGCCGCCTCGGCGAGCTGCGCCCGGGTGAGCAGCACCTCGCGGGCGTGCGGGTACGGCGCCCGCGGTTCGGCGTGCAGGTCGTCGCCGTCGTCCCAGACCGCGACCAGCCCGATGTCGGCCACCGGGGCGAACATGGCCGCCCGCGTGCCCACGACGACCGGGACCCGGCCGCGGCTGGCCGCGAGGAACGCCCGGTAGCGCCTGGCGGGTCCGAGCCCGGCGGAGAGCGCGACGTGGCGGCCTTTGCCGAGTACGGCGGCGAGCGCCGCGTCTAGCCGGTCGAGGTCGCGCGCGTCGGGGACGACCGCGACCACACCGCGGCCGGCGGCGACGGTCGCGGCGGCCGCCTCGGCGAACCGGGCCGGCCAGTCCTCGCCCGGGAGCGCCGACCACACGGCGCGGGGGGCGCCTCCGCGGCCCAGCGCGCGCAGGAACCCCTCGCCGGCGGGGTAGGCGGACCAGCCACCGCCCGCGGGGCCTGGGGCCGGCGCGGCCTCCTCGTCGGGGGGCGCCGGCTGTTCGGCCCGCGCGTGGCGGGGCGGCACGGCCAGGCGCAACACGTCGGCGAGGCTGCCCGCGTAGCGGTCGGCGACCGCGCGGGCCAACCGCGCGACCTCGGGGCTCAACACCCGTTCGGGCGACACCAGCCGGTCGAGGTAGGCGAGGTTCGCGTGCTCGGACGCCGCAACCCGCTCGAGGATCCACCCGTCGACGAGCTGACCGGCGAACCGGACCCGCACTCGGGTGCCCGCGTGTGCGGTGTCGCCGAGGTGCTCGGGCACCAGGTAGTCGAACGTTCGGTCCAGGTGCGGCAGCGGCACGTCGACGCAGACACGGGCGACCGGCAGCGCGGAAGCCGGCTCCCGCCCACCCTTCGTCCGGGACGCCGCTGCGGTCCTGGAAGCCATCGCACCATCTTGCCCTGCCCCGCTGGCGCCCCGACGCGCGCCGGGCCGGCGACCGCGGGCAGGACGTCAGGGGCGGAGACCCTCGCCCGCGGCCACCAGCCGCTGGCCGAGGACGCGCGCGGCCCACCGGACCTCAGGGCCCTCGACGATCCGGTACGGCGCCGGGATCGCCGCCAGCCGCTCCGCGTACCACATCGGGTTGCTGGTGCTACCGACCAGCCGGCAGGTCTGCGCGTCGAGCGGCTCGAGCCGCCCGAGCGGGGGCGGGACGAAGCCCGCCACCGCCTCCAAAGGGGCGTCGATGACCACCTCGGCGGCGTACTCCCAGCCGACCGCGAGGTGCTCCTCGAGCATGGCGACCGGGTCGAGGTCGGCGGGCGAGCCGAAGGTCTCGGCGAGCACCTCCACCGTGCGGACCCGGTCGATGCGGTACGCCCGCATGGCGTCTGCGGCGCGCGACCGGCACAGCAGGTACCACCGGCCGTGGCGGACGACCACGGCCCACGGGTCGACCTCCGTCTCCCACTGCGACCCGGCCTCGGAGCGGTAGCCGAGCCGCACCCGCAGGTGGTCCGAGCAGGCCTGTACCAGGGCGGCCGCGGTGGCGGGGTCGGGCCGGGCGGCAGCGCGGTCGGGGGCGGGCGCCGTGGTCCGACGGACCGCCTCGGCCTGGGCGGCCACCCGCTCCGGGAGCGCCCGCACGATCTTGCCGAGCGCGCTGCCGACCGGGTCGCTGGGATCGCTCGCGTCGTGGTGGCCGTCGAGCACCGCCATGACCAGACCGAGGGCCTCGGCGGAGCTGAACATCAGCGGCAGCCGCAGGCCGCGCCCCACGCGGTAGCCACCGTGCGGCCCGCGGACGGATTCGATCGGGATGCCGGCCTCGCGCAGGATGCCAACGTAGCGCCGGGCCGCCCGCGCCGAAACGCCGAGCTTGTCGGCGAGCCGGTCGGCGGTGATGCCCGGCCCGGCCTGCACCAGCTCGAGGGCCAGCAGCGCCCGTGCCGTCGGGCTCGTGTCGGGATTCACCGCTCTCCACAATCCGGAAGCAGAACGTCCGGAATCGACCCTAGCATCTCGGACATGACACAAGGCAGGATGCTGGACACCACGATCAACGAGCCACCGATGACCGCCGACGAGGCCGCCGTGCTGCTCTTCGCGCTGGACCGCTCCCGGGCGCAGTTCGCGTGGAAATGCGGCGGCCTAGACGCCGCCGCCCTGCGGATGGCCCACCCGCCGTCGGCGATGACCCTGGGGGGTCTGCTCAAGCACCTCGCGCTCGTCGAGGACAAGTACGTGGGCGAGTTCCTGACCAGGGAGGTGGTCCCGCGGCCGTGGTACGCGGCCGAGATCGCCGCGGACCCCGACTGGGAGTGGCACTCGGCGGCCGACGACTCCCCGGAGGACCTTTACACGCTCTGGCGGGCCGCGGTCGAGCGTTCCCGGGCCGCGGTGGCGCGCCTGTTCGCGAACGGGGGTCCCGACCAGCCGTCGGCTTACACCACCGACTCCGGCGAATCGCCCAACCTGCGTCGGGTCCTGGTCGACCTGCACGACGAGTACGCCCGCCACGTCGGCCACGCGGACCTGTTCCGGGAGGCCGTCGACGGCCTGGTCGGGGAGGACCCCCCACCCACCTCACCGGCGCCCTCCGGATGATGGCGGTTATGGAGGCGCCGATCCCCGCCGAGAAGCTGAGCATCGTCCCGGCCAACGAGGCGTCCTGGGACGACCTCGTCGCGATCTTCGGCACCGCGGACTATTCGGGCCGGTGCCGCTGCCAGCGGCTCAAGGTCGTCGGTTGGATCTGGCGCGACTCCACCTCGGAGCAGCGCAGCGCCATGCTCCGCGGGCAGACCGCTTGCGGTGACCCGGACGCCGCCACCACCAGTGGGCTGGTGGCCTACCTGGACGGCGAGCCGGTGGGCTGGGTCGCGGTGGAGCCGCGTACGGCGTACCCGAAGCTGCGCACCAGTCGCGTCCCGTGGGCCGGCCGTCGCGAGGACAAGGACGACGACGACGTCTGGGCCGTGACCTGCTTCGTGGTCCGCAAGGGCTACCGCGGCCGCGGCCTGACCTATCCCCTCGCCCGGGCCACGGTCGACTTCGCCCGCGAACGCGGCGCCCACGCGCTCGAGGCCTACCCGATGATCACCCAGCCGGGCATGGAGATCACCTGGGGCGAACTGAACGTGGGTGCCCGTCAGGTCTTCGAGGACGCCGGGTTCGAGGAGGTCAGCCATCCGACCCCGCGGCGGGTGGTGATGCGGGTCGACTTCGAACGAGAGGGCGCGGCGCCGGGACCGACGTGATGAAGAGGGCGAACGGGGGCGGGGCCGCACGATGCGGTCCCGCCCCCTGCGGGGCCTGCGGTCAGTCCGAGGCGGCGTTCTTCAGGTCGCCGGCGCGGTCGGTGCTCTCCCAGGTCAGGTCGGGCAGCTCGCGGCCGAAGTGGCCGTAGGCGGCGGTCTGTTGGTAGATCGGCCGCAGCAGGTCGAGGTCGCGGATGATGGCGGCCGGGCGCAGGTCGAAGACCTCGCCAATGGCCTTCTCGATCCGGTCCACCGACACGGTTTCGGTCCCGAAGGTCTCCACGAACAGGCTCACCGGGTGGGCCTTGCCGATCGCGTAGGCGACCTGCGCCTCGCACCGCTCCGCCAGGCCGGCGGCCACCACGTTCTTGGCGACCCAGCGCATCGCGTACGCCGCCGAGCGGTCGACCTTCGACGGGTCCTTGCCGGAGAACGCGCCGCCGCCGTGCCGGGCATACCCGCCGTAGGTGTCGACGATGATCTTCCTGCCGGTCAGGCCGGCGTCGCCCATCGGGCCGCCGATCTCGAACCGCCCGGTCGGGTTGACCAGCAGCCGGTAGCCGTCGGTGTCCAGGCCCAGCCCCTCGAGCTCGGGCGCGATCACGTGCTCGCGCACGTCGGGCGTGAGGAGCGACTCCAGCGAAATGTCCGCCGCGTGCTGCGAGGACACGACGACGGTGTCCAGCCGCACCGGGCGCAGGCCGTCGTACTCGATCGTGACCTGGGTCTTGCCGTCGGGCCGCAGGTAGGGAACCGTCCCGTCCTTGCGCACCACCGCCAGGCGGTGGGCCAGCCGGTGAGCAAGCGCGATCGGCAGCGGCATCAGCTCGGGCGTCTCCGCGCAGGCGAAGCCGAACATCATGCCCTGGTCGCCCGCGCCCTGCGCGTCGAGCTGGTCGTCGGCCTCGCCGGAGCGCGCCTCGATGGCCTTGTCGACGCCCTGGGCGATGTCGGGCGACTGCGAGCCGATCGACACGTTGACGCCGCAGGAGGCGCCGTCGAAGCCCTTCTTGGACGAGTCGTAGCCGATGCCCAGGATCGTCTCGCGGACGATCGCCGGGATGTCGGCGTACGCCTGCGTGGTGACCTCGCCGGCGACGTGCACCTGGCCGGTCGTGATGAGCGTCTCCACCGCGACCCGGCTGCGCGGGTCCTGGGACAGCAACGCATCGAGGATGCCATCGCTGATCTGATCAGCGATCTTGTCCGGGTGGCCCTCCGTGACCGACTCGGAGGTGAACAGGCGGCGTGCCACGGTGCTCCTTACTGTCGAAGAACGGTCCGGCTCCGCGGCAGTCTAATCACCACCACCACGAACGAGGTACGCCGGTCTGGCTGGTGCCGACCGTCAGGACGCCCCCGTCAACCGACTTGTTACCAGATCCCAGACGGCGTCGGCCAGGTCTTCCTTGGATTGCTCGGGAAACGCGGTCTGCCCGCCCTCGGCGTCGAGAACGGTTGCGGTGTTGGCGTCGGCGCCGAAGACCCGGTCCGGGCCGACCTCGTTGACCACGATCAGGTCCGCCTTCTTGCGGATCAGCTTGGCCCTCGCGTTGGCGAGCGCGTCGCCGGTCTCCGCCGCGAACGCGACGAGCACCTGGCCGGCCGGCTTGCGCTCGCCCAGCTCCGCCGCGATGTCGGGGTTGGTCACCAGCTCGATCGGCGGTTGCGGCGCCCCGTCGACCTTCTTGATCTTCTCCGTGGCGTAGGCTGCCGGCCGGAAGTCGGCCGGCGCCGCGGCCATGACCACCGCGTCGGCCGCGGCCGCGGCCTCGACGGTCGCCTTGCGCAGCTCCTCGGTCGTGCCGACGGGCACCATCTCGACGCCCGCGGGCGTCGGCAGCCCGACGTTGGCCGAGATGAGCGTCACCCGGGCGCCACGCGCGGCGGCTGCACGGGCGAGCGCGTACCCCTGCTTGCCGGACGAGCGGTTGCCGAGGAACCGGACCGGATCCAGCGGCTCGCGGGTGCCGCCCGCGGTGACCACCACGTGGCGGCCGGCGAGGTCGGCCGCGGCGGTGCCGCGAGCCAGGACCCGCCGGGCGTACGCGAAGATCTCTGTCGGGTCGGGCAGGCGCCCCTTGCCGCTGTCGGTGCCGGTGAGCCGGCCGACGTCGGGCTCGATGACGCGCACGCCGCGGGCGCGCAGGGTGGCGACGTTGGCCGTGGTGGCCGCGTTATCCCACATCTCGGTATGCATCGCGGGTGCCAGCACCACCGGGCAGGTGGCGGTCAGCAACGTGTTGGTGAGCAGGTCGTCGGCGAGGCCGTGGGCCGCCTTGGCGAGCAGGTCGGCGGTCGCGGGCGCGACGATCACGAGGTCGGCCTCGCGACCGAGCCGCACATGCGGGACCTCGTGGGCGTCGGTCCAGACCTCATCGGCGACCGGCTGGCCGCTCAGCGCGGCCCAGGTCGGCGCGCCGACGAAACGCAGCGCCGCGGCGGTGGGGACGACCCGTACGCGGTGGCCCGACTCGGTGAACAGGCGCAGGAGCTCGCAGGCCTTGTAAGCGGCGATGCCGCCGCCTACGCCGAGAACGACCCGGGCGGCCATCGTGCGGAGGATCAGGGCTGGTCGGTGGGCTCAGCCGTGAGCAGGCCGGCGTTGATCTCACGCATCGCGATGGAGAGGGGCTTCTCCTGCGGAGTCGTCTCCACCAGCGGGCCGACGTATTCGAGCAGACCCTCGCCGAGCTGGCTGTAGTAGGCGTTGACCTGTCGCGCGCGCTTGGCGGCGAAGATCACGAGCGCGTATTTCGACGTGGTCTTCTCGAGCAGCTCGTCGATCGGCGGGTTGGTGATGCCTTCCGGGTTGGCGATTGATCCCACGAAAACAAACCTCTGAGTTCTCAACCGCGCTATTGCGGTCGTGCCGGGGTCAGAAAGGGCGAACCGAGCAAGCCTACCAGCTCTTCCGCGGCGCGCTCGGCCGAGTCGTAGGCGATGGCGACGTCGAAATCGGGCGGCACGCGGCCGCCCGGCGGCGCCACGTAGACCAGGCGGGCGTCGGGGACCGCGGCACGGACCAGCGCGGCGCCTTGCGGGTCGATCGCCAGCAGGACCGGCTGGCCGGCCGCCAGCCAGGCCTCCACGGGCCCGCGGGGCGTGCCGTAGCGGTTGCCCCCCACCTGCGCCCACTCGAGCAGAGCGTCGCCGGCGACCAGGCGGTCGAACGTGGCCGGGTCGACGAACGCGTAGTGCACGCCGTCGACCTCGTGGGCACGCCGGTGGCGGGTGGTCACCGGGACCGGCATCCGCACCGCAGACGTGCGCGCCCGGACCAGCTCGATCACCTTGTCGAGCCCGACCGTCGACGGGCCGGACACGACGGTGAGATGAGCCGCCGGGCGCGCGCCAACCATGTGTGATTTCTACCCGGTGGGCGGGTCAGCTGCCGGCGAACTCCCCAAGGAGCGCCTTGCGCTGCTGGTCGCCCAGGCCGCGCAGTCGGCGGCTTTCGGCGATCTTGAGCTTCTCCATGATCTGGTTAGCCCGGATCTTGCCGATGCCCGGCATCGCCTGCAGGACGGCAGAAACCTTCAGCTTGCCGACGACGTCGTCGTTCTCCGCGCGGTCGAGCACCGCGCGGAGGGTGGTTTTGCCCTGCTTGAGCTGCTCCTTCAGCTCGGCACGGGCTTTGCGGATCTCCGCTGCCTTTTCCAGCGCTGCCGCGCGCTGCTCAGGGCTCAGTGACGGGAGCGGCACCAGTTCTCCTCAGGTCCCTCGCGGCGGGATGACCCCGCCGCATCTGTACAACACGGGGTGGCCGCGAACCAAAGGGGCATGTGGTTCCCAGCGCCGGGAAAACTAGCGGTCAGCGGCGGTTTCGGCAACGCCGGCACGCATCGATCACGAAAACGTGACAGGTGTTCACCTCGTCGCGGAGAGCAGCATTTCCCGGCATTGGTCCAGTACCCGCGCGGTCGCGTCGCGCAAACCGGACACCGCGGGTCCTCGGCCCAGGACTTCCCGCGAGTACGACGGGAGCACGTTCGGGAGCGTGTCGCCGAAGACACCGCGCAGGTCGGCGGCGGTGGCGCCCTGCGCGCCGAGGCCCGGGGCGAGCAGCGGGCCGTTGACCTGCGCGAAGTCGTGACCGGTGTCGCCGACCGTGGCGCCGACCACCAGGCCGAAGCTCCCGAGCGGCGCCGCACCCCTGTTGAGCAGGGAAATCTCGTCGATCACGGTCTGCGCGACGGTCTTGCCGGCGGGATCGACGGCGTGCTGGACGGCCGCCCCCTCCGGGTTGGAGGTCAGGGCCAGCACGAACACCCCGCCGTCGTGCGCGGCCGCCGTCTCGAACGCCGGCCGCAGCGCGCCCACCCCCAGGTAGGGGCTGGCGGTGATCGCGTCGGCGCGGATCGGGCTGTCCGGACCGAGGTAGGCGTCGGCGTACGCGGACATGGTCGAGCCGATGTCGCCCCGCTTCACGTCGAGTAGGACCAGGGCACCGGCGTCGCGCAACTGTCGGATAACCGACTCGAGCACGGCCACCCCTCGGGACCCGAACCGCTCGAAGAAGGCCGACTGGGGCTTGACCACGGCGACCCGGTCGGCCAGCGCCTCGACCACCGTGGAACAGAATGTGTCCAGCCCGTCGACGTCGTCCGTGAGCCCCCAGCTGCGCAAGAGCGCGGCGTGCGGGTCGATGCCGACGCAGAGCGGGCCGCGGTCGGCCACCGCGGCGTGCAACTTCGTCCCGAATGTGGTCATTCATCCCTCCGTGGTGGCGGTCACCGCCGCGGCTATGGCTGCGGTGATCCGGCCGAGGTCGTCGTCTCCGGTCACGTACGGCGGCATCGTGTAGATCAGGTTTCGGAACGGGCGCAGCCACACTCCGCGGGCCACCGCCGCCGCGGTGGCCCGCGGGAGGTCCACCTGCCGGTCCAGCTGGACGACGCCTATCGCGCCGAGCACCCGTACGTCGGTCACGCCGGGCGTGCCCCGCAGCGGCGCCAGGCCGGCGCCGAGCGCGCCCTCGATCCGCTTGACCTCGCCCCGCCAGTCGCCGTCCCGGAGCAGGTCGATCGAGGCGTTGGCGACCGCGCAGGCGAGCGGGTTGCCCATGAACGTCGGCCCGTGCGCCAGCCCGCCGGTGGCCGAGATGCCGCGCGCCACCTCGGGCGTGCACAGGGCGGCGGCGAGCGTGAGGTAGCCGCCGGTCAGCGCCTTGCCGACGCACATGATGTCCGGGCTGACGCCGGCGTGCTCGGCGGCGAAGAACGTGCCCGACCGCCCGAAGCCGGTGGCGATCTCGTCGAAGATCAGGAAGATGCCGTGGGTGGCGGTGACCTCCCGCAGCGTCCGCAGGTAGGCCGGATGGTGGAAGCGCATGCCGCCGGCGCCCTGCACGACCGGCTCGACGATCACGGCGGCGAGCCGGTCGGCGTGCCGGGTCACGATGTCGGCGAGCGCGTCGGCGTACGCCTCGTCGTAGGCGGCCGGCGGCTCGGGTGCGAACACCTGGGCGGGCAGCACGCCGGTCCACAGGCGGTGCATGCCGCCCTCGGGATCGCACACGCTCATCGGATGGAACGTGTCCCCGTGGTAACCGCCCCGCCAGGTCGCGAGGCGCTGGCGCTCCGGCCGGCCGCGGCCGCGCTGCGCCTGCAGGGCCATCTTGATGGCGACCTCGACGGACACCGAGCCCGAGTCGCAGAGGAAGACATGCTCCAGCCCGGCCGGCGACAGCTCGACCAGCGCGGTCGCGAGCCGTACGGCCGGCTCGTGGGTGAGGCCGCCGAACATCACGTGTGCCATCCGGCCCAGCTGGTCCGTCACCGCGGCGTCGAGTACCGGGTGGCGGTAGCCGTGCAGCGCCGCCCACCACGACGACATGCCGTCGACGAGCTCGCGGCCGTCGGCCAGGCGCAGCCGTACGCCGCGGGCGCTCTCCACGACGTACGGCGTCGTGCCGGCCGGCATCGGCGCGTACGGATGCCATACGTGCTTACGGTCCGCCGCGCTGACCTCCCTTGGGGTCACCCCGCCACCCCCGCTCCCCGCGATCCTGCAGTTGTGGTGACGACATAAGGGTCGGGACAGGGCATCAGAGGCACACCAACTGCAAGATCGACGGTAGTCATCGGGCCGCGGCCTTCGCGACGGCGCGGACGAGCGCGGGGCCGTGGTAGACGAAGCCGGTGTAGAGCTGCACGAGGCGGGCGCCGGCGTCGAACATGCGCGCCGCGTCGTCGCCGGTCATGATCCCGCCGACCCCGACGATCGGCAGTCGGCCGGCGGTCTCGCGGTGCACGAAATCGACCACCGCGCGCGCCCGCGCGGTCAGCGGCCGGCCGGACAGGCCGCCGGCCGGCACGTCGGCGCGGTCGAGGCCGGGTCGTGCCACCGTCGTGTTCGTCGCGATCACGCCCGCCGCGCCGCGGTCCAGGCACACCGCGAGCAGCTCGGCGATCGCGACGTCGGTCAGGTCCGGCGCGATCTTCACCAGCACCGGCTTGTCGCCGACCAGCGCGGCCAGTAGCTCGTCGAGATGCGCGCGGTCCTGCAGCGCGCGCAGCCCGGGCGTGTTGGGCGAGGAGACGTTGACGGCGAAGTAGTCGCCGTGGTCACGCAGCAGCTTGTACGACTCCACGTAGTCGTCGACCGCCGACCCCATCGGCGTCGCCTTGGCCTTGCCGAGGGAGACGCCGATCGGCACGCCGACGGGCCGCAGCCGCGATGCCAACGCCGCCGCCCCCGCGTTGTTGAACCCCATCCGGTTGACAACGGCCTCGTGTTCGGGCAGCCGGAACAGGCGCGGCCGGTCGTTGCCCGGCTGTTCCGCCGGGGTGACGGTACCGACCTCGACGAACCCGAACCCCAGCGCCGGCCAGGCCGCGAGCGCCCGCCCGTCCTTGTCCACGCCGGCGGCCAGGCCGACCGGGTTGGGGAAGTCGACACCGAAGACCCGGCGCGGCGCGGCGACGGCGTACCGCGCCGCCAGCGCGCGCCGGGCCGGCGCGGGCAGCGCGGCCAGCCGCCGCAGCGCCCAGTCGTGCGCCGCCTCCGCGTCGCCGCCGCCCAGCCGGAACAGCGCCGGCCGTACCGCCTGCTCGAAGATCACGGGGCCTCCGCCGACCCTCGTCGATCGTGGGGTTGCGGCACCCGGAAAGGCTCCTGACGGCCCGTGACCTCATGATCGTTCGAGGTGGCCGCCCGGAGCGCGGCGTGTAGGTCCTGCAGCGGGCGTACGGACATGTCGCCCCGGATCAGCGCCTCGATGCCCATCACCGCGGCCGCCGCGCCGGGCACGGTCGTGATGCACGGTATGTCCGCGGCCACCGCGGCGCTGCGGATCTCGTAACCGTCGGAACGGGCCGACGCGCCCGAACCTTGCGGGGTGTTGACGACCAGCGCCACCTCGCCGGCCAGGATCAGCGACACCGCGTCGGGTCCGGGACCCGCCTCCTCCCAATGCTTGCGGATCAGCGCGCAGGTGATGCCGTGCCGGCGCAGAACCTCAGCGGTGCCCGCGGTCGCGACGATCTCGAAGCCCAGGTCCGCCAGCCGCTTGATCGGGAAGATCATGCCGCGCTTGTCGCGGTTGGCGACCGAGACGAAGATCTTCCCGCCGGTGGGCAGCGAGCCGTACGCGGCCGCCTGGGATTTCGCGAAGGCGTTGCCGTAGGCCGGGTCGATGCCCATCACCTCGCCCGTCGACTTCATCTCCGGACCCAGCAGCGAGTCGACCCCGCGGCCGGCCGGGGTGCGGAACCGCTTGAACGGCAGCACCGCCTCCTTGACCGCGATCGGCGCGCCGTCGGGCAGCCGCCCCCCGTCGCCGGTCGCCGGCAGCAGCCCTTCGGCGCGCAGCTCGGCGATGGTGGCGCCGAGCATGATCCGGGCCGCCGCCTTCGCCAGCGGCACGGCCGTGGCCTTGGAGACGAATGGCACGGTACGCGACGCGCGCGGGTTGGCCTCGAGCACGTACAGCGCGTCGTCCTTGAGCGCGTACTGCACGTTCATCAGCCCGCGCACGCCGATGCCCCGGGCGATCTCGGCGGTGTAGCGGCGCACCTCGGCGATGTGCGACGCGGCGAGGGTGATCGGCGGTAGCGCGCACGCCGAGTCACCCGAGTGGATGCCGGCCTCCTCGATGTGCTCCATGACGCCGCCCAGGTACACCTCGCCGGTGCCGTCGCACAGCGCGTCGACGTCGATCTCGATGGCGTCGTCGAGGAACCGGTCGACCAGCACCGGGTGCTCGGGCGAGATGGCGACGTTGGCAGCGCCGACCGATGCTGCAGCCCGGCCGAAGAAGTCGCGCAGCGTCGGGTCGTCGTACACGATCTCCATGCCGCGCCCGCCGAGCACGTACGACGGCCGGACCAGCACCGGGTAGCCGATCTCGTCGGCGATCCGCTTCGCCTCTTCGTACGAGGTGGCCGTGCCGTGCGCCGGCGCGCGCAGCCCGGCCCGGGCGAGCACCGCCCCGAACGCGCCGCGGTCCTCGGCCAGGTCGATCGACTCCGGTGAGGTGCCGACGATCGGCACGCCGGCGTCCTTGAGCCGCTGCGCCAGGCCGAGCGGGGTCTGCCCGCCGAGCTGCACCACGACGCCGACCACGCCCGGCCCACCCGCCGCGCGGCCCGACACGTCCTCGGCATGGAACACCTCGAGCACATCCTCGAACGTGAGCGGCTCGAAGTAGAGCCGGTCGGCGGTGTCGTAGTCGGTCGAGACGGTCTCCGGGTTGCAGTTGACCATCACCGTCTCGTAGCCCGCCCCGCGCAGCGCCATGACCGCGTGCACGCACGAGTAGTCGAACTCGATGCCCTGCCCGATCCGGTTCGGGCCCGAGCCGAGGATCAGCACCTTCGGCCGGTCCGACGGCGCGACCTCGGTCTCCTCCTCGTACGAGGAATAGTGGTACGGCGTGAGCGCCCGGAACTCGGCGGCGCAGGTGTCCACCGTCTTGTAGACCGGGCGCAGCCCGAGCCGGTGGCGCAGCGTACGGACGCCGTCCTCGCCGGCCAGCTCGGGCCGCAGCGCCGCGATCTGCCGGTCGGAGAGGCCCGCCCGCTTCGCGCGGCGCAGCAGCGGCTCATCGAGGACCGGCGCGGCGACGATCTCGGCACGCCGGTCGACCAGCGCGGAGATCTGGTCGAGGAACCACGGGTCGATGCCGCCGGATGCCGCCGAGACGTCGGCCACCGTGGCGCCCAGTCGCAGCGCCCGCTCGAGCGTGTAGAGCCGGCCGTCGTGCGGGGTGCGCAGCGCATCCAGGGTGGACTCGCGGGTCCCGTCGGCCGGATCCGGCACCGTCCAGAACCCGGCGGCCTTGGTTTCCATCGAGCGCATCGCCTTGCCGAGCGCCTCGGTGAACGTCCGGCCCAGGCTCATCGCCTCGCCGACGGACTTCATCGTGGTGGTCAGCTCGGCGTCGGCGGCGGGGAACTTCTCGAACGCGAACCGCGGGATCTTCACCACGACGTAATCCAGCGTCGGCTCGAACGCCGCGGGCGTTTCCCGGGTGATGTCGTTGGGGATCTCGTCGAGCGTGTAGCCGATCGCCAGCTTCGCGGCGATCTTCGCGATCGGGAACCCGGTGGCCTTGGATGCCAGCGCGCTGGACCGGGACACCCGCGGGTTCATCTCGATCACGACCAGCCGGCCGTCGTGCGGGTTGACGGCGAACTGGATGTTGCAGCCGCCCGTGTCGACGCCGACCTCGCGCAGCACCGCGATGCCCACGTCACGCAGCCGCTGGTACTCCCGGTCGGTCAGCGTCATCGCCGGCGCGACGGTGACGCTGTCGCCGGTGTGCACGCCCATCGGGTCGACGTTCTCGATCGAGCAGACCACCACCACGTTGTCGTGCCGGTCGCGCATCAGCTCGAGCTCGTACTCCTTCCAGCCGAGCACGCTCTCCTCGACCAGGACCTCGTGGACCGGCGACGCGGCGAGCCCGCCGCCGGCCAGCCGCTCCAGGTCTTCGGGCGTGTGCGCCATCCCGGAGCCGAGGCCGCCCATCGTGAACGACGGCCGGATCACCACCGGCAGGCCGAGCGCGGCAACCGCCTCGCGCACCGCGTCCATCGAGCCGCACACCTGCGACCTCGGGGTCTGCGCGCCGGCCTTGGCCACGATCTCCTTGAACAGCTGCCGGTCCTCGCCGCGCTGGATCGCGTCGATGTCGGCGCCGATCAGCTCGACACCGTACTTGTCGAGCACGCCGCTGTCGTGCAGCGCGACCGCCGTGTTCAGCGCGGTCTGGCCACCCAGCGTCGGCAGCAGCGCGTCGGGCCGCTCCTTGGCGATGACCAGCTCGACGAACTCCGGTGTGATCGGCTCGACGTAGGTGGCGTCGGCGAACTCGGGGTCGGTCATGATGGTCGCCGGGTTGGAGTTGACGAGGCTGACCCGCAGGCCCTCGGCGCGCAGCACCCGGCAGGCCTGGGTGCCCGAGTAGTCGAACTCGCAGGCCTGGCCGATGACGATCGGCCCGGAGCCGATGACGAGCACGTGCCGCAGGTCAGCGCGCTTGGGCATGGGCACCTTCGATCAGCTCGCGGAACCGGTCGAACAGGTAGTCCGCGTCGTGCGGGCCGGCCGCCGCCTCCGGGTGGTACTGGACGGTGAACGCGGGCACGTCGTACGCCCGTAAGCCCTCGACCACGTCGTCGTTCAGGCACACGTGCGACACCTCGACCGCCCCGAAGTCGCTGTCGACCCGTCCCGCGCGGGGGGCGTCGACGGCGAACCCGTGGTTGTGCGCGGTCACCTCGACCTTGCCCGTGGTGCGGTCCAGCACCGGCTGGTTGATCCCCCGATGGCCGTACCCCAGCTTGTAGGTGCCGAAGCCCAGCGCCCGGCCGAGGATCTGGCTGCCGAAGCAGATGCCGAACAGCGGCACCACCCGCCGCATCACCTCGCGCGCCAGCTCGACCGCGTGGTCCGCGGTGGCGGGGTCGCCGGGGCCGGGCGAGAAGAACACCGCGTCGGCGCCGGTCGCGAGCAGGTCGTCCATGGTGGACGACGCGGGCAGCACATGGGTGGCGACCCCGCGGGCGGCGAGCCGGCGCGGGACGTTGCGCTTGATGCCGAGGTCGAGCGCGGCCACCGTGAAGCGGCGCTCGCCCTCGGCGGCCACGGTGTACGCGGCCGGCGTGGTGACCTCCGCGGACAGGTCGGCGCCCAGCATCTGCGGCGCCTCCCGGACGCGGCGCAGCACCGCCTGCGAGTCGTCGTCCACACTGGACACGCCGACCCGCATGGCGCCACGCTCGCGCAGGTGCCGGGTCAGCGCCCGGGTGTCGACGCCCGCGATGCCGACCACGCTCTCGGTGACGAGGCGGTCCTCCAGTTCGCCCGCGGAGCGCCAGTTGGAGGCGACGCGCGCCGGCTCGCGCACCACGTAGCCGGCCACCCAGATCCGGCCCGACTCGTCGTCCTCCCCGTTCACGCCGGTGTTGCCGATGTGTGGGGCGGTCTGGACGACGACCTGGCGATGGTACGACGGGTCGGTCAGCGTCTCCTGGTAGCCCGTCATCGCGGTGGAGAAGACGGCCTCGCCGAATGTCTCGCCCACGCCGCCGTACCCCTCGCCGCGGAACGTCCGCCCGTCCTCGAGGACCAGGATCGCCGGTGGCCGGCGGGTCACGACCTCGCCTCGCTGCGCTCGGCGACGCCGTGGCCCGGGTGCTGAGCCTGCTGATTCGCTCGCTGGCGCTCGCTCACTTCGTCGCCTTGCCGTCGAGGACCGTCGGCTCGCCGCGCAGGAACGTCGCGACCACCCGGCCGGGCAGCGCGAGACCGGCGTACGGCGTGTTGCGACTGCGGCTCGCGGTCTCGGCCGGTTCGACCACCCGCCGGGCGGCCGGGTCGACCAACGTGAACGTGGCCGGCGCACCCACCGCCGGGTCGCGGCCGTGGTCGGCCAGCCCGGCGATCCGCGCCGGCGCGCGTGACATCCGCTCGGCGATCAGATTCCACCGCGGGGCTGGGCCGCCGCCGGCGCCTGGTCCCCCGGACGGCGCGGAGAGCCCGGGGCCCTCCGGGCCGAAGACCTCGAGCGCGACGGACAGCGCCGTCTCCAGGCCGAGCATGCCCGGCCGGGCGTACGCCCACTCGCACTCCTTGTCCTCCACCGAGTGCGGCGCGTGGTCGGTGGCGATCACGTCGATCGTGCCGTCGACCACCGCCTCCCGCAGGGCTGCGACATCCCCGGCTGACCGCAGCGGTGGGTTGACCTTGAACACCGGGTCGTACGAGGTGGCCCGCTCGTCGGTCAACAGCAGGTGGTGTGGGGTCACCTCGGCGGTGACCCGGCTGAGCCTGCTGCCACCCGGCCCCGCCCAGGCCCGCGCCTTGGCGTGCCGCAGCACCTCGACCGAGCCGGCGGTCGAGACGTGGCAGACGTGCAGCCGCGAACCGACGTGCTCGGCCAGCAGCACGTCGCGGGCGATGATCGCCTCCTCCGCGACCGCCGGCCAGCCCGTGAGGCCGAGCCGGGTCGACACCTCGCCCTCGTGCATCTGCGCGCCCTCGGTCAGCCGCGGCTCCTCGGCGTGCTGGGCGATGATGCCGTCGAACGCCTTGACGTACTCCAGTGCCCGGCGCATCAGTTTCGGGTCGGACACGCAGTGCCCGTCGTCGGAGAAGATCCGCACCTTTGCCGCGGAGGTCGCCATCGCGCCCAGCTCGGCCAGGTGCTCGCCGGCGAGCCCGACGGTGACCGCGCCGATCGGCTGCACGTCGACCAGGCCCGCCTCGCGGCCGAGCCGCCAGACCTGCTCGACCACGCCGGCCGTGTCGGCGACCGGCGACGTGTTCGCCATCGCGCAGACCGCGGTGTAGCCGCCCAGCGCCGCCGCCCGCGACCCGGACTCGACGGTCTCGGCGTCCTCCCGGCCGGGTTCGCGCAGGTGGGTGTGCAGGTCGACCAGGCCCGGCAGGGCGACCAGCCCGTCGGCGTCGACCACCTGGGCACCCCTGGCCGACAGGCCGCGGCCCGCCTCGGCGACCGCGCCGTCCCGGACGAGCAGGTCGGTGGGCTCCCCGCCGACCACGCTCACCCCCTTGATGAGGTAGCTCATCCGGCTACCTCGCATCGCCCACTCATTTGCCCCCCAGCAAGAGATAGAGAACGGCCATCCGCACGGACACGCCGTTGGCGACCTGTTCGACGATCGTGGAACGGGCGGAGTCGGCCACCTCCGGCGTGATCTCCATGCCCCGGTTCATCGGCCCGGGGTGCATGACGATCGCGTGTGCGGGCAGTCGGCGCAGCCGCGCGCCGTCCAGGCCGTACCGGCGGGCGTACTCCCGCTCCGACGGGAAGTAGGAGTCGTTCATCCGCTCCCGCTGCACCCGGAGCATCATCACCACGTCGGCGCCGGTGATTGCGCTGTCGAGGTCGTACGACACCTCGATGTCGGGAGCCAGCGCCGCCGCGATGTCGACCGGGATCAGCGTCGGCGGCCCGACGAGGGTGACCTTCGCGCCGAGCGTTGAGAGCAGCAGCACGTTGGAGCGCGCCACCCGGCTGTGCAGCACGTCGCCGACGATGACCACGTGCAGGCCGGCGAGCCGGCCCAGCCGGGAGCGCATCGTGTACGCGTCGAGCAGCGCCTGCGTCGGGTGCTCGTGCGTGCCGTCGCCGGCGTTGAGGACCGAACCGTCGACCCAATGTGCCAGCCGGTGCGGCGCGCCGCTGGCCGGGTGGCGGATCACGACCGCGTCGGCGCCCATCGCCTGCAGGGTCAGCGCGGTGTCCTTGAGGCTCTCCCCCTTCGAAACGCTGGAGCCCTTGGCGGAGAAGTTGATGACGTCGGCGGAGAGGCGCTTGGCCGCGGCCTCGAACGAGATGCGTGTGCGGGTCGAGTCCTCGTAGAAGAGGTTGACCACCGTACGGCCGCGCAGGGTGGGCAGCTTCTTGACCTCGCGGCCGGAGACGCTCGCCATCTCCGCCGCGGTGTCGAGGATCAGGGTCGCGGTATCGGCGTCGAGGTCGGCGCCGGACAGCAGGTGCTTGATCACTGGGCGGCCCCCTCGACCAGTCGTACCTCGTCGAGACCGTCGGTTTCGGCCAGGGTGACCTTCACGGTCTCCGTACGCGAGGTGGGGATGTTCTTGCCGACGTAGTCGGCGCGGATCGGCAGCTCGCGGTGGCCGCGGTCGACGATGACGGCCAGCTGCACCGAGCTCGGCCGGCCGAGGTCGCCCAGCGCGTCGAGCGCGGCGCGCACGGTCCGGCCGGAGAACAGGACGTCGTCGACGAGCACCACCCGGCGGCCGTCGATGCCGCCCGGCGGGACCTCGGTCGGGCCGATCGCCCGCACGGCGTGGTGGCGCAGGTCGTCGCGGTAGAGTGTGACGTCGACCACACCGACGGGCACGTCGATGCCCTCGAAGGTGCGGATCCGGTCCGCGAGCCGGCGGGCCAGCGGAACCCCGCGGGTGGGGATGCCCAGGAGCACCGTGTCGGCGGCACCCTGCGTCTTCTCGAGGATCTGGTGCGCGATGCGGTCGATGACCCGCTGCAGATCGGTGCTGGCCAGGATCAGCTTCACGGACTGTGGCGATGTTGGCGCGGGCTCGGCGGCCTGTCGATAGGCCAAGGCGGACCTCCTTCCCCGCCTCACGGGACGGGTCGTTAAAGGACGTCGGATCGGCGCGGCCGTCGCCGGCCGGACCGTCGGCAAGGTTACCAGTGCGACGAGCGGGTGCCGGGAACCGGCCGCTGACCGGCGAGTCAGACGCACAATCTCGAACGACGACTTGACCAGGTTCAGCATTCCCCGTACCGTCACGCTGCGTAGCGATCGCTGGGGATAGCCCCCGGGGGCCAGCACTGGGAGAGTCGCCGATGCCTTCTGAGTACGCCAAGTCGCTGGGCGCGCGTCTGCGCTCCATCCGCCAGCAGCAGGGCCTGTCCCTGCAAGGTGTGGAGGAGAAGTCGAACGGGCGCTGGAAGGCCGTGGTCGTCGGGTCGTACGAGCGCGGCGACCGGGCCGTGACCGTCTCGCGCCTGGCCGAACTGGCCGACTTCTACCGCGTTCCCGTCTCTGAGCTGCTGCCCGACGGCAGCGGCGTCCGTAACGAGCCCACGAACAAGATCGTGCTTGACCTCGAGCGCCTCTACGACGAGGCCTCCGAGGATCTGGCGTACGTCGCCCGTTACGCACGGGCCATCCAGCAGCAGCGCGGCGACTACAACGGGCGGGTGCTGTCGATCCGCGCCGACGACCTGCGCGCGCTGGCGATCGTGTACGACGTGTCGCCGTCGGGCCTCATCGAGCGGCTCACCGAGCACGGCGTCCTGGTCGCCGACCCGCGGGCGTTCTTCGCCGGCTGACCACCCTCCGACGCCGCAGGGCCCCGGCCGTTCGGTCGGGGCCCCGCAGCGTTGGAACCGCCCACCCCCGCATGTCGGACGAATCGGGTCACGACAGGGGGCAGAACTGGAAGATCAACGTGTGGGGCGGCTCAGCGGGTGGCGTACTCGGCGATCCGGCCCAGGAGTCCGTTCAGGAAGCGGGGCGAGTCGTCCGTCGACATCTGGCGGGCCAGCTCGACGGCCTCGGTGATCGCGACCGGGTCGTCGATGTCGTCGGCGTAGAGCAGCTCGTACACCGCGATCCGCGCGAGGTTGCGATCCACCACCGGCATGCGGTCGATGGTCCAGCCCTCGGCGTAGCTGCCGATCAGCTCGTCGATCCGGTCGAGGTGGACCGCCACGCCCTCGACGAGCGCGCTCGCGTAGCCCAGGTGGTCGGGCAGCGGCCGCTCCAGCCGC
>DATDJX010000177.1:0-2741 GCA_036520275.1 Asanoa sp. | reverse complement strand
GCTGGTGCTGCGCTTCGGCAACGGCGCGGAGGCGTTCGCCTGGGGGATCCTGTTCGTGGTGATGCCGCTGTCGGGCGTCTTCTACCCGGTGGAGGCGCTGCCGGCGGTGCTGCGTCCGGTGAGCCTGCTGCTGCCGACCACGCACCTGTTCGCGGCCGGCCGCGCGCTGGTCGACGGGCGCGGCCCCTCCTGGCACGACCTCGGCCTGGCGGCGCTCACCACGCTGCTGATCTCGGCCGCGGCCTTCGCCTTCCTGGTCCGCATGCTGCGCGTCTTCCGCGAGCGGGGCTACATCACCCGTTACACGTAGTCCGCTGGGGAGCGCCCGCGGCCTCGTCCAGCCTGCGTCCCGGTTAGACCAGGCGGCGGTCGGTGGCCCAGCGGGTCAGCTCGTAGCGGCTGGAGAGCTGCAGCTTGCGCAGCACCGAGGAGACGTGGGTCTCGACCGTCTTGACCGACAGGTGCAGGCGCCGGCCGACTTCCTTGTAGGTGAAGCCGCGGGCGATGTGGCGGAGGACCTCCTGCTCGCGCGCTGTGAGCTGGTCGAGTTCGGGGTCGACCGGCCCGGCGATCCGGCCCCTGAAGGCGTCGAGCACGAACCCCGCCAGCCTGGGTGAGAACACCGCGTCGCCGTCGTGCACCCGGCGCAGGGCGTCGGCCAGGTCCGAAGGGGAGATCGACTTGGTGACGTAGCCGCGCGCGCCGGCCCGGATCACCGCGATCACGTCCTCGGCCGCGTCGGACACTGACAGCGCCAGGAAGCGGACCTCCGGGTCGTCGCGTTGGACCGCCTCGATCACCGTCCGGCCGCCCCCTCCGGGCAGGTGGACGTCGAGCAGGACCACGTCAGGGTGGCTGTGCCGGATGCCCTCGACCGCGCCGTCCACGTCGCCGGCTTCGCCCACGATCTCGAACTCCTCGCCGAGTTCCGCGCGCAGGCCGGAGAGGAAGAAGTGGTGGTCGTCGACGAGGAACACGCGGGTCCGCCCGGCCGGCTGGCCGGGGTCCCTTGGTGGGGGACCGGTACCGCCCGCGCTCACGCGCTCTCCAGGGGCATCGTCAGGGTGACCTCCGTGCCCTCACCGGGCTCGCTGGTGACGACCGCGCTGCCGCCGTGGCGGCGCATGCGGCCCCGGATCGACTCGGCGATGCCGCGCCGGTCCTCCGGCACGTCCGCCGGGTCGAAGCCTTTGCCCTGGTCGCGCACGAACGCGGTGATCGCATCGGGCTCGACCTCGACGTAGACCGACACCTGGGCGGCGCCGGAGTGCTTGGCCGCGTTCACCGCCGCCTCCTGGCTGGCGTGCACGATCGCCCAGGCGCGCTCGTCCATCGGGCTGTCGCCGACCACGACCGCGTCCACCGCGACCCGGTGATGCTCCTCGACCCGGTCGGCCATGGCCTCGATCGCGCTGCTGAGGCGCTCCTCGCCGTTGCCGTCCGGCCGGCCGTAGAGCCAGCTGCGCAGCTCCCGTTCTTGGCGCCGGGCCAAAGTGGTGACCTCGGGTGGTGCGTCGGCGCGCTGGATCAGCGCGAGCGTGTGGAGCACGGAGTCGTGCAGGTGGGCGGCGACCTCGGCGCGCTCCTCCGAGCGGATGCGCTGGCGCCGCTCGTCGGTGAGCTGGCGGGTCAGCCGCACCATCCACGGCCCGAGGATCAGTCCGAGGCCGGTGACGGTCACCGCCATGGCCAGCAGCACCGTCGGCAGCGCCGCCAGGGCGGCGGTGCCGCCGAGGAACGCCCCCATGCCGGTCGCCACCAGCAGAGCGCCGACCGCCACCCTGGCGAACGAGATGCGGCCGGCGAACACCGCCTCCAACGGGTTGCCGGGGAAGCGGCGCCGGGCCGCCGCCCAGCGCGCCCGCTCGCTCGAGTCGCTCCGCGACCACAGCACCGCGAACCCGGCGCCCGCCAGCGCCACCGGCCAGACCAGGCCGTCGCCGAGCCAGATGCGAGCCTCACGCAGCACCAGCAGGAGGCCGAAGACGATCAGGCCGAGCGCGATCGCCGGGCGCGCCTGGTTCGCCGGGCGGAGCCTGACCACCGTCTCGCCTGGCCGCGGTTCGTGGGTGAGCCCCCAGGCCAGCAGGTAGATCGCGATGCCGGCGCCGGCCGCGGTGGACAGCACCACGAACGCCGTCCGTACCAGGACCGGGTCGATGCCGAAGCGCTCGCCGAGGCCACCGGCGACGCCGGCCACCACGCGGTCGGAGGTGCTGCGAGGGATCGACCAGGCGGGCGTCCTCGTGCGCCGCCGCGCGACGGTGGTCGGCGCGTCGCTGGCCGCGTCCGGCGTCGACGTCTTGCTGATGGTGCCCTCCTCGCTCAGCGGACCGGCCCTGGCGGGCCATGTCCGCAGGTCGATGGTACTCATGCAGCCTGCATGCTGACCATCGGTGATGACCCTGACCCACCGGACCGGTCCTCCGGGGATCCCGGGGGTGATCACCGATGGTGCGGCAACGCGCCGCCGGGCACGCTGTGCCCTGACGACGCCCGCCCGAGCGAGGACGTGAGCAGCATGAGCGACCACACCGACCCGCTCCGCGGCCAGCCGGCCGAGAGCCGGCCGGCCGACCAGGAGCAACCGACCGAACGGCTGACCCCAGCGTCCGGCCCCGAGGCGCCCCGCCCGGGTGCCGCCACGCCCGGCACGCCGCCGCCCGCGGGCGAGCCGGCCGACGCCGCGACAGACGTCGAGCAGGTCGGGGACGGTGAGGAGCCCGCCACCGAGATCCAGC
>DATDJX010000176.1:0-3201 GCA_036520275.1 Asanoa sp. | reverse complement strand
GGCATCTCTCGTGGCTCTTACGGTACATGGGGATGGCCCCGTTCGACACCTCGGGTTGCCGGGACACAAACGCCCGCGTCCCGCCGGAACGCCGCAAGAACTCGACAGCCTCCCGAAATGATCGGGCTAGGGGATCAAGATGGCCCGCAACCGCCCCACCTCGGCCATCCGGCGCTCTGCCAGCCGGTCCGCGGCCACGGCGGGCGGCACCCCTTCGGCGTCGGCGAGCCGCAGGATCTCGCGCGTGGTGTCGTAGATCCGCGTCGCCCGCAGCTTCGCCCGCTCGAAGTCGAAGCCCTCGATCTCGTCTGCGACCTGTATCACACCGCCGGCGTTGACCACATAGTCCGGCGCGTAGAGGATGCCGCGGTCGGCGAGCATCTTCTCGATGCCGGGATGGGCGAGCTGGTTGTTCGCGGCGCCGGCGATGACCTTGGCGCGCAGCACCGGGAGGGTGGCGTCGTCGAGGGCGCCGCCCAACGCGCACGGCGCGTACACGTCGATGTCCTGCGTGACCAGCGTCGCGGCGTCGTCGACGAGGTCGACCTGGGGATGGATCCGGCGGACCCAGGCCAGCGCCTTCTCGCTGACGTCGGTCGCCACGACCGCCGCGCCGTCGTCGAGTAGGTGGCCGGTGAGGTGCTTGCCCACCTTGCCGAGGCCGGCGACGCCGACCCGGCGGCCGGCGAGCGACGGGGAGCCCCAGACGTGTTCCGCGGCGGCGCGCATGCCCTGGAACACGCCCCACGCGGTCAGCACGGACGAGTCGCCGGCGCCGCCATGCTCGACGCTGCGGCCGGTCACGAA
The DNA here is from genome assembly GCA_036520275.1 of Asanoa sp. Lineage (GTDB taxonomy): Bacteria > Actinomycetota > Actinomycetes > Mycobacteriales > Micromonosporaceae > Asanoa. Next base: position 2,394 of record DATDJX010000176.1, on the reverse strand, counting down.
CCTCGTCTCCCGGGCGACCACGTCCATGTCGGCCACGAAGGTGCCTACGTCGCAGGCCGTGTAGTACCGGCCGCCGAGCGACTGGACGAAGCGCCCGTAGGCGCGCAGCAGCGGCTCGGTCTTGTCCCTGTCGGGGTCGCCCCAGATCACGGCCTTGCCGCCGCCGTGGTCGAGGCCGGCCAGGGCGTTCTTGTACGCCATGCCGCGGGACAGGTCGAGGACGTCGTGCAGGGCGTCGGCCTCGCTGGCGTAAGGGTAGAAGCGCGTCCCGCCGAGCGCCGGACCGAGGGCCGTGGAGTAGATGCCGATGATCGCCTTGAGGCCGCTCTGCTTGTCCTGGCAGAAGACGACCTGCTCGTGTCCGGCCGGCTCTCGGCCGTCTGTGCCGTCGGTGCTGGCGAATACGCCCATCGTTACTCCTGCGTGGTGGTGTGTCCTCGTGGGACACGTGCTCCGCTGGCCGGCGGGGTGGTGCCGGACTCCGCTACGAGCCTAGTGCTCTTGAACACCACCCGCCTCGCCTGCACGCCGACCTCACACGCACGGTGACTGTTGCGCGTTTGGGTGCACAGCGCAGCGGCCCGACGCCCTCCCCGGGTCCGCGGTCCGGTGCGTCGGCGGGCGGCGCCGGCCCGGCCGGGGCAGCAGCGCCCCCGGGTAGGGTTTCGTGGGAGGATCGCGCCGTGCCGTCGCTGTTCGCGTCATACCTGCGGGTGTACGAGCCGCTGACCGCCTTCGACCGGGAACGCCAGGTGTTCTGGCGCCGCTACGTGCGGGAAGGGCGCGCGGTTGCCCCACAGGAGGGGCCGTTCCGGCAGCTCACGGCGGTGATCGAGGCGCTTGGTGCCGGCTGGACCCGGCTGCCCGACCTGCCGGAGGACGCGTACGTCCTGGAGGCCGACGACACGCTGCTGGTCTGCCCGTGGAACCTGCGCCTGAGGGTGGCCGAGGCGGCGCTCAGTGCGCGGGACGGCGTTCCGTCGGTGATCGCCGACGCGTTCGTGCCGCCGGTGCTCGCCGGCCAGGCGCGCGCGATCGTCGACGACTGGCGCAGCGGGTCCCGCGTGCTGGAGCACGGCGTGCCGCGGGTGCACGAGCAGATCGCTACCTGGGGCGTGCCGCTGCGGTGGTTCGTCTTCGTCGACCTGGGCGAGCGCGATCTCGTGATCAAGCCGGAACGCAGGTCGTTGCGCTACCGGACGGAGATCTCCAAGGCGCGCCGGCGGGCGTCGCGGGCGTTGTCGGTCCTGCGCAAGTCGGTGGGCGACGCGCCGATCACCGAGGCGGTCGAGGAGGCGGCCCGGTGGCTGGAGGAGTTCCACCCCCGGTCCGTGGTCGAGCTGGACTACGGCGGGCTGGTCGAGCTGCTGCCGGACGACGCGCTCGACGAGGACGACTCGCCCGGACTGGTGGCGGCGGGCCTCGCCGCGTTGTCCCGCGGAAACGCCGACGCAGCCACCGAGGTCTATGAACGGCTCGTCGCCCGATGGCGTGCCGTACAGCTCCTCGAAAGGTGCAACTAAGGCCGTGGGAGCGCTCCACGGTCCGAGAATGGCTCGTAATCGGCCGAACACGAACGGTGACTAAGAGTCCAAATAAGGCGGTTTCTGGCATAGAAAATCGCGCTAAATCGGTCATTGTTCATCCGTCCATCCAGGGACCTTCAGCCGTTCGGCCCATGTCGGACATCGGGGACTAGCCGGACCATGGGAGACGCGTCGGCCGGCGGGACCCCGGCCGATGTTCATAGGCACCTGTGGAGGAGTGACCGATGGCATCGCGTACGCACGAACCCGAGCCGCTACTCACACCGGCAGAGGTCGCGTCGATGTTCCGAGTCGACCCGAAGACCGTCACCCGGTGGGCGAAAGCCGGCAAGCTGAGCGCAATCCGGACCCTGGGCGGCCACCGCCGCTATCGGGAGTCTGAGGTTCGCGCCCTGCTGCAGGGGCAGATTCCGCAGCAGCGCCAGGGCGACTGACCCAGTCGACCGTCGGGGCCCACCCCCACCCCGACGCACCAGAAGGGCCCCTTCCCGATGACTCGGGGAGGGGCCCTCACCATAACTCTGGCGCTCGCTGCGCTCGCGCCGCTCCGGGCGGTGTCCGGCGCTCGCGGGATGGCGGGACGCCGGAGCGCGGGCCGGGCGTGGGAGAGTAGGGCGGGTGCGGGAGCCGCGGATCGGGGACGTGTTCGGGGAGATGATCCGCGACGCGCTCGCCGTCGCCACCGGCGTCGGCCCCCGGCCGATGGCCGGCGGTCGTCTCCCACGGCCGGTCATCGAGATCATCGAGCGCGACGACGGGCTGGTCAACGGCGCTCCCGCCGCCCACTACCTGGACCCGCCGGAGCGGTGGCAGCCGTACGACCACCGGGCCGTGGACCGGGTCCACG
>DATDJX010000175.1:0-15153 GCA_036520275.1 Asanoa sp. | reverse complement strand
TTCTCGCCGTCGACGTAGCCAGCGAGGTCTTCGGCCGGCCAACCGAGCTTGAGCAGCGCCTGCTTGAGCCGGCCGCGCTCGGACGGGTGTACCGCGAACATATCGTCGTCGATCTTGGCGCCGAGCATGCCGGCGAGCTTCGTGTTCTTGGCCACCTCGATCAGCACGACCCGGTCCAGCGCGCGCAGCACCAGCCCGTGCGCCGGGTCGTTGAGCAGCTGCAGTCGCCCGTACCGATCCATCGTCTCGGCGACGTCGACGAGCAGCGCGTGCGGCACCGGGTAGCGGGAGAACGTCAGCAGCGCGTCCACAACGCCCTCGGCGTCGTGGCCGGCGGCCCGCGCGTTCCACAGTCCCAGCGGCGTCAGCCGGTAGGTGTGCACGTGCTCCGGCGAGCGCTCGAGCTCGGCGAACGGCGCGATCGCCATCCGGCACGCCTGCGCATCGGGGTGGTCGACCTCCAGCAGGAGGGTCTTGTCGGACTGCACGATGAGGGGTCCGCCACTCACGCTCGCTATCTCCCAAAGCTAGGCATCGCGACCCTCCAGTCTTGCACGGCCCGACGGAACGATCGAGAAATGTCCGTACGACGCGCAACCGCGCGGGTACCCGGGGCGTCTCTCATGCGACGACCGCTCTGGGGAGGGCTCGATGCACCGTGTGCAGATGCTCGTGCGCCTGACCGCCACCGCGGCCGTCGTCTTGATGGGCGCCGGCGCGTGTGCGTTCGCGCCGTCACGCGAACGGGCCTCGGCGGGCGCGCCGGTGCCGGTGAGCGCGACGGGCGAAACGGGGGCGAGCGCCCCGCCGGACCCGACGAGGCGGCCGGCGACGCCCGCGGCGAAGACGGCGCCCAAGCCGACGCCGACCACCAAGCCGACGGCACCACCCGCCAAGGCCGCGGTGACCGGCTGTCCCGTGGGCACGAAGCAGCGCGACGTCGAGGTCGCGCTGGCGAAGCTCGGCGGATTCGGTCCGGTCGTGGTCGACGGCAAGCAGTCGGCGGGCGACTGCAGGGCCATCAAGAAGTTCCAGCGGCGCTACGGCATCAGTCCGGCCGAGGGGCGCGCCGGACCGACCACGGCCGACGTCGCCAAGCGCCTCGCCGCCACCGACACGCGCGCGTGCGACGGTGGCAAGCGGGGCACGACGTTCTGCGTCGACCTCACCCACCAGACGACCTGGGCGGTCACCAACGGCAGGATCGTCGTCGGGCCGACCGTGACCCGCACCGGCATGAGCGGCTACGCGACCGCGACCGGCCACTACACGATCACCTGGCGCAACCTCGAGGAGTGGTCCGACAAGTACGAGGTGTGGCTCCCCTACTGGCAGCACTTCACCCTGGGCATGGGCTTCCACGAGACGACCACCTACATCCACGACAGGGGGATCGGCTCGCACGGTTGCGTCAACCTGCTGCCGGCCGACGCCCGCGCGTACTGGAAGCTCGGCGCGGTGGGGACCGCCGTGCACATCTTCGGCCGCCGGCCCGGCACCTAGGGGTAATGCCCTCTGTCCACACGGGCGTCCGGATGCGAATCTGTCTCTCATGACGGTGGACGGCGACGAAGCCCGGCGCACGACGTCCGAGGCGCGGCCCGTCCCGCGTGCCGTCGTGCTCGCGTACGGGCTGCTGCTCGCCGGCTTGCTCGGCTGGTTCCTCTACGGCGTGCTCGTGCAGCGGCAGGGCTTCGTCGACTCGGTGGGTGAGTCGCTCGGCACCGGCTTCGGGCTGCTGCTGCTCGTCTCGATCATCGGCTCGGTGCGCCGCAACCGCGACTAGCCGCAAGCGGGTCGCGGACCTCAGCCCGCCGGCTGCTCCTCGACGACCGCTGCCGTGATCCGGTGCAGGGCGAACGTGTGCAGCATCTCCGTCCGCTCGTCCTCGGCGCGCAGGTAGCCGGCTCCGATCGACACCGGGCGTACAAGCCGCGAGAGCGTCGAGCCGTGCGCGTCGACGTACCCGACCCAGACCAGCGCCCGGTCCCGTACGGCCTGCTGGAGCACCGCCAGCGCCTGGGTGTGCGCCTGCACCCCGGCGAGACCCCGGCCCGGCCGCACCGAGTCGGGTGCCCGCCGGGCGGCCCGAGCCACCGCGTCGCCGCGGCGGATCTGCTCGACGATGCCCAGCAACCGCGGCGGCGTCAGCCGCGGTTGCGTCGCGGCCGGCGGCCCGAACCGCCCCGGCCCGTGCGACGGGATCGGCGCCCGCCGCATCTTGGCCCGGCTGAGCACGGTCGCGCCGGTCGCGTCCTCCGGCACCGGCGCGTACCCGACCTCGCGCAGCACGGACAGCAGCCGGCCGCTCGGCATCGGGGTACACAGCACGGTCGGCGCGAGGCGGCGCAGCGACAGCGCCGAAAGACGCTTGTCGGCCAGCACCTCGGAGACCAGCGTCTCGTCGTCGCTGCGCAGGTAGGAGCCGGCCGCGCCGACGCGTAGGCCGCCGTGCCGGCGGGCCACGTCGTCGACGAGGTAACGCAGGCCCTGCGGCACCGGCGTCCGCGACCGCTTGCCGAACAGCTTGTGCAGGTCGTCGGACGAGTAGCCGGCGTCGAGGGCTCGGCGTACGGACTCCGGCGTGACCCGGTGGACGCTCGCGCCGCCGGCAGACTCCGGATCGGCGACCAGCTCCAGCTCGGTGGCGAGCGACGGCTCCGGCGGCCCGGGGACGACCACCGTGAGGTCGGCCTGGACGAGGAAGTGGTCGACGGGCGCGGGCAGTAGCCCGTCGAGCGCGGCGACGGCGGCCATGGGCGCGTCCGGCGACCGGTCGGTGCCCGGTCGTACGCCGAGCGGATCGGCGGCCGTCCGCGCGTCCTGGTCGGCGGCGGCGACGGCGTCGCCGAGCAGCATCCGGCCGTACGACGTCAGCGCGCCGAGCCCGGTCACCCCGAGCGTCGCCGCCTCGTCGAGCGCCTCCCGGTAGCCGGACTCGCGCCCCCGGCTGCGCCGCGGCGCCCGCCAGGCGATCAGCGCGAGCACCTCGTCGGCGGTCGGCGCCGCGCCGTTGTCGAGGTCGGCGAGCACGCCGAGCACGGCAGACCGGACAGCCGGCGCACCGCCCCGTTCGGCCTCCGGCGACAGGACGGTGATCGGGCGGTCCCGTTCGTCGCGCTGGCCGACCACGCCCGGTTGCCGCGGCATGGTCAGCCAGGCCAACGCGAGATCGGCCCAACGTCGCGCGATGGACGACGAACGCCACACGTCGTAGCGCATCGTCGGCTGGACAACCGCGTCGGGCGCGGTTCGCCCGACGGCGGCCGTCTGGGCGTCGGCCTCGCCGATCAGGCCGGCCGCGTACGCGGTCTCCAGGATCAGCGCGGCCGTCGACTCGTCGAGCGCGGCGCTGCGGGCGAGCCGGCGCAGCTCCCGCACGCCGAGACCGCCCGAGCGCAGCACCGGCGCGGGTTCGGCGTCCAGTGCGGACAGCAACGCCTCGGTCGCGCGCACGGCCTCCATGGCCTGCCCCGCGCCGGCGGAGTCGGCGGCCTTCGGCTCGCGGCCGAGCGCGACGACCACCGGCGGGCGCGGCTGGAGCACACCCAGCGGCCCCGTGTCGCGGCGCAGCACGAGACCGACCTCGCGGGGCAGCTCGAAGCCGCCGCCGGGTATGTCGACCAGCAGGCCGTTGTCGACGAGCCAGCCAACCGGCGAGTCCTCGTCGATCCCGGGCGCGCTCAACGTGCCGACCGGCGGACCCGCCGCCAGCCGGTCGAGCACGGCGCGGGCCTTGGGCGGGGCGGCCAGCACCGCGCGGCGCAGCCGAGCCGGATCGGCGACCAGCCCGGCCGCCCGGGGGTCGAGGTCGGACGCGGACCGGCCGAGGCCGGCCGGGTACGGCGACGAGACCTCGTCCACGCCTTCGACGAGCCGCAGGGCCGTCTCCGGCCCGTACATCAGGAAGAGCGCCCGGAGCCGGTCGACGGCGGTCCGGGCGGTGGCCGCGTCGACTCCCTGGGTGGGCTGGACTGCGAGCGCGAGGACCGCGTCCGTCGACGTGATGCCCTCCGGATCCCGGCTCAGCCGGGCCGCGTCGAGCACCTGCAGCACGAACTGGTCGAGCCCGTCCATGGCACGCGCGACCGACACGCGGGAGCGTGCCCGCACGGCGAGCGCGGACAGGTCGGCGGGCACGGGCACGACGAGGTCGGGGCGCATCCGCAGCAGTGCGGCGAGCGCGTCGTCGGGCAGCGACCCGAGATGGTCGGCGAGGGAGGTCGTCATGGTCGTTCCACGCTATACGCCGGCATGGGACGATGACGGCATGGCGGAGGCGGCGGAGCACAAGGGACCGGCCGGCGACCCGGCAGACGGCCGGGCGAACGACCCTGCCGGCGCTGCGGTCGGCGCGGGCGTCGGCGCAGACATCGATCCTTCGGCGGATCCGGGCGCGGCCCGGCGCAGCCGCATGAGGCCGCTGCCCGACGGGCACCTTCCGGTCACCGAGGTGACCTTCGACCGCGCGGGCGCGGCTTCCCCGTTCGGTGACGACGTGATCTTCCCGCTGCCGGCGGACCGACTGCTCTACACCCACGCCCCGACCCCGTGACCTCGGCGTTCGCCGTCGGGTTCGACCTGGACATGACGCTGGTCGACAGCCGGGCGGGGATCGCCGCGACCTATCGGGCGCTGACCCGGCGTACGGGCGTGTGGGTCGACGCGGATGTCGCCGTCACCCGGCTGGGTCCGCCGCTACGCGACGAGCTGGCTCGGTGGTTCCCGGCGGAGACCGTGGACGACGCGGTCCGGTCGTACCGCGCGCTCTATCCGACGTACGCGATCGCGCCTTGCGGCGCGTTGCCCGGCGCGCACGAGGCGCTGGAGAGCGTGCGGGCCCGCGGCGGTCGCGTGATCGTCGTCACGTCGAAGCTCGGCGGGCTCGCCCGCCTGCATCTGGACCACCTGAAGCTGGTCGCCGACGAGGTGGCCGGCGAGCTGTTCGCCGAGGGCAAGGCCGCGGCGCTGACCGAATTCGGCGCCGGGGTCTACGTCGGCGACCACATCGCCGACATGCTGGCCGCTCGCACCGCCGGGGTGCCCGGAGTCGGCGTCACCACGGGGCCGTGCCAACGGTCGTCGCTCGTAGCGGCCGGTGCGGCCGAGGTCCTCGACGACCTCCGTGGATTCCCGGCGGCGCTGGACCGCCTGCTCCGGCTAGCCTGGTGACGAACGCTCCGGGTGAAGTGAGGTCAGTGGTGCCGACGGGTCGAGTGAAGTGGTACGACGCGACGAAGGGATACGGCTTCGTCACCAGCGACGAGGGTGGCGACGTGTTCCTTCCGAAGGGCGCGCTGCCCGCCGGCGTCACCGACCTCAAGGGCGGCCAGCGCATCGAGTTCGGGGTGGTCGACAGCCGCAAGGGCGCTCAGGCGCTCGGCGTGAAGCTGCTCGAGGCGCCGCCGTCCGTGGCCGAGCTGCGCCGCCGGCCGGCCGAAGAGCTGCACGGCATGGTCGAGGACATGATCAAGGTGCTCGAGGCCAAGGTGCAACCCGACCTGCGCCGGGGACGGTTCCCCGACAAGAAGACGGCGCAGATGGTTGCTCAGCTGGTCCACGCGGTGGCGCGCGAGCTGGAGACCTGAGGGGTCAGCTTCGCCGCGGCGGCGCGGGTGAGCAGCGTCTCGATTGCCTTGCGCCCCTCGTCGCCGAGGTCTTCGGTGAAGCCGTTGACGTAGAGGGTGATGTGCTGGTCGACGACGGCCGGTTCCATCTCCTGCGCGTGGCCGACCACGTAGTCGCGGCTGCGCGCCGGGTCGCGCCACGCCTGGCGCACCGACTCGCGCACCCAGCCCGCGGCCAGCTCCGGGTCGACTGTGCCGCGCTTGGCGAGGATCGCGCCCAGCGGGATCGGTAGCCCGGTTTCGGCCTCCCACCACTGGCCGAGATCGACGAGCGCCGCCAGGCCGTACCGCGGATAGGTGAACCGCGCCTCGTGGATGACCAGGCCGGCGTCGTACGTGCCGGTTGCCACGGCCGGCATGATCTGGTGGAACGGGACGACGTCGATGCTCCTGGGTCGCTGGCCCGCGGCCCAGAGGCGGAACAGCAGGTAGGCCGTGGTGCGGTCGCCGGGCACGGCGACGCGGGCGCCGTCGAGCTCGTGGTTGTCCTTGACCAAGACGAGGGGCCCGCAGCCGCGGCCGAGGGCACCGCCACAGGGCAGCAGGTGGTAGTCGTCGAGCAGCCACGGCAGGGCCGCGTAGCTCACCTTGACCAGGTCGAAGGCCCCCTTCTCGGCGGCCGTGTTGGTCACGTCGACGTCGGCGTAAGTGACGTCGATCTCCGGCGCCCCCGGTACGAGGCCGTGGACCAGTGCGTGGAACACGAACGTGTCGTTTGGACACGGCGATATCGCCAGCGAGAGCGCCATGGGTTCAACGTAACCCGTCAGGTGGGCACCTTCGGGCCCTTCTGGAGCAGCGGCGCCAGCAGGTCGCCGTACTCCTCGATCCGGTCCAGCACCTCGGCCGATCCGAACTGGCGCACCGCGCCCTCCTCGACCTCTTCCCAGGTCAACGGCGTGGAGGCGGTCGGGGTCGGCTGAGCGCGCAGCGAGTACGCCGTCACCGTGGTCTTCGCCGCGTTGTTCTGGCTCCAGTCGATGAACACCTTGCCCGGGCGCAGCTTCTTGGCCATCTTCGAGGTGACCAGCTTCGGGTTGGCGCGCTCGAGCTCCTCCGCGATGCGCTTCGCATAGCCCGAGACCACGTCGGAGGTCTGCAGCCCGGACACCGGGCAGCACAGCTGCATGCCCTTCTTGCCGGATGTCTTCGGGTAGCTGTCGATGCCGTCGTCGGCCAGCCGGTCGCGCATCAGCACCGCCACCTCGGCGCACTCGGCCAGCCCCGCCGGCGCGCCCGGGTCGAGATCCACCACCATCATGTCCGGCTTCGGCTCGGGCTTCGCCTTTCCGATCCTCCACTGTGGCGTGTGCAGCTCGAGCCCGGCCATGTTGGCCACCCACACCAGCGTCGCCAGGTCGTCGCAGACGACGAAGTCGATGGTCTCCCGGTCCTTGCTGGAGCCCGGAACCGGCAGCGTGGCCAACCTCACCCAGCGAGGGGTGCCGCCGGGCGCGTTCTTCTCGAAGAACGAGTTGCCGTCCACCCCGTTGGGGAAGCGGATCCGGGTCAGCGCCCGGTCCTCGAGGTGCGGCAGCATCGCGGGCGCCACCCGCGTGTAGTAGTCGATGACCTCGCCCTTGGTGAAGCCCGACGCCGGGTAGAGCACCTTGTCCAGGTTGGACAGCTCCAGCTCGCGGCCGCCGACCTCGACCCGGATCCGTTGGCTAGCCGGCATCGGTCACGTCCTCGGGGGTCAGATCGGGGCGCAGCCGCAGGAACCGCGGGAACCGCAGCCGGCCGTCCGGAGTGCGCTGGCCGTACTTCACCTCGACCACGATCTCAGGTCGTACCCAGATCGCGCCACGGGCATCCTCCCGTGGCACCGCCTCCGCGCCGGTGACGAACGGGGAGTCGCCGCCGCGCAGCGGTTCGAGCGCGGTCAGCAGCGAGCGCTCCGCCGCCGCGCTGATGCCGCCGCCCACCCGGCCCCGGAACGCGAGCAGCCCGTCGCCGGCGGGCACGCCGACGAGCAGACCGCCGATCTTCCGTACGCCCGGCCGCCAGCCCCCCACCACGAACTCGGCCGTCGCCTCCAGCTTGACCTTGATCCACTCCGGGGTACGCAGGCCGGGCCGGTAGGTCGAGTCGAGCCGCTTGGCGACCACGCCCTCCAGCCGGTACTCCTCGGCGGCCGCCAGCGTCGCCTGCCCGTCCGTGAACGTCGGCGGCACCGTCCACCGGGGCGCCGCGAGCCCGAGGCCCTCCAGCAGCGCGCGCCGCTCCGCGTACGGCCGGCCGGTGAGGTCGCGGTCCCCGAGCCGCAGCAGATCGAAGATCATATACGTTACCGGCAATGTGGCGGCGAGCCGGGCCGCTCGCGCCTTCTCCCGTACGTGCATCCGCTCGGCCAGCGCGGTGAACGACGGAACGCCGGTGTCGTCGAACACCACGACCTCGCCGTCGAAGAGGGCGCCGGGCGCCGCGGTCGCCAGCCCGCGCAACTCCGGGTAGGCGAGCGTGATCTCGGCACCCGACCGCGCCCAGAACCGGCCGCCGGGCCGCGAGGTATCGGCGATGGCGCGTACGCCATCCCATTTGAACTCGTAGCTCCAGCCACCCGCCGTGGGCAACTCGCCCGTCGTGGCGAGCATCGGCTTGATCGGCGCCCCCGGCACGGCACTACTCTAGATAGGCCGACCGGAGGATAGGAGCGACATGCGCGCAATCTGGAAGGGCGCCGTCTCGTTCGGCCTGGTGTCGATCGCGGTACGCCTCTACTCGGCCACCGAGGAGAAGGACATCCGCTTCCACCAGGTGCATCGGGAAGACGGCGGCCGCATCCGCTACAAGCGCACCTGCTCTATCGACGGCGAAGAGGTCACGTTCGACGACATCGCCAAGGGGTACGACATCGGCGGCGGCGAGCTGGTCATCCTCACCGACGAAGACTTCGCCGATCTCCCGCTCAGCACCTCGCGGGCGATCGACGTGCTGGAGTTCGTGCCGGCCGACCAGGTCGACCCGATCCTGTTCAACAAGGCCTACTACCTGGAGCCCGAGGGCACGGCGACCAAGCCCTACCTCCTGCTCCGCGACGCGCTCACCGACTCCGACCGGATCGCCATCGTCAAGGTGGCGCTGCGCCAGCGCGAGCAGCTCGCCACGCTGCGCGTCCACGACGGCGTGCTGCTGCTCAACACCATGCTGTGGCCCGACGAGGTACGCACACCCGACTTCGGCTTCCTCGACGAGGACATCAGCGTGCGGCCGCCGGAGCTGGCGATGGCGAGCTCGCTGATCGACTCGATGGCCGGCGACTTCGAGCCGGACGCCTTCACCGACAACTACCGCGAGGCGCTGCAGGAGGTCATCGACGCCAAGGTCGAGGGCCGCGAGGTGGTGCAGCCGGAGGAGGCCGAGGAGGCGCCGGCCGCCGCGGTGGACCTGATGGCCGCGCTGAAGGCATCGGTCGAGCGGGCCCGGGCCGCCCGCGGCGAGGAGTCGTCAGACCACGGGGCCACCCCCATCACCTCCGCGAAGTCGGCGCAGAAGGCGGCCAAGGCGGCCAAGGAGCCGGCACCGGCCGCGAAGAAGGCGGCGCCGAAGAAGGCCGAGCCGGCGGCCAAGAAAGCCGCCCCGGCCAAGAAGGCCGCCCCGGCGAAGAAGACCGCCGCCAAGAAGGCCGAACCGGCGACCAAGAAGGCCACGCCGGCGAAGAAGAGCACGCGCAGATCCGCGTGACCGTACGCGTCCGCGACTTCGCCGCGTCCGACGCCGACGCCGCGGTCGCAGTGATGCGCGAGGTGGTGCCTTACCTCGTGACGACGCCCTCGGCGTTCGCGTGGCAGATCGACCACACGGTGCCCGAGGAGCGGTACCGGGTGTTCGTGGCCGAGCTGGACGGCCGGGTCGCCGGGATCGTGCGCGCCAACCTCATTGTGCGGCTGCCGGGACGGGCCAACGTCGTCGCGTTCGTGCCGCCGGCGTGCCGCGGTCAGGGCATCGGGGCGGCGCTCGCGTCGGCGGGCGAAGCGCATGTGCTGGCGGCGCTGGGCGGCTCGGGGACGATCGGCGGGTGGGTGTCCGACGACCGGCAGTCCGTCGAGTTCGCCGAGCGGCGCGGCTACCGGCGCCACGAAGCGGTCGAGTTCAGGTCGGTCCGCCTCGACGGCATGGCGGTGCCCGATTCGGCGGTCGAGCCGCTGCCGGCCGGCGTGACGCTGCGGACCGGCCAGTACTTCGACGCCGACCCGCGACCGGTCTACGACCTCGACGTGCAGGCGTGGCGCGACGTGCCGAGCAACGCCGGCGCCGTGCCGATGCCGTACGACGCGTGGCTCGCGCACAGTTGGCGACGCCCCGACGTCGACCGGGCGCTCACCACGGTGGTGCTGGTAGTCGGCGTGGCGGCGGCGTACACGATCGCGCAGACCGACCGCACCGACCGCTACTGGTCGTCGATGACCGGCACCGGCAGCGCCTTCCGCGGCCGGGGCCTGGCGACCCTGGCGAAGCGCGAGTCGCTGCGCCGGGCGCGAGAGGCCGGCTACCGGATCGCCTACACCGCGAACGACGCCGCCAACGCGCCGATGATCGCGGTCAACGAGAAGCTCGGATACCGGTACGCGGCGACCCAGTGGCGCTACCGGCGCGAGGTGGCTACGTCAGCGTCTTGACGTCGAGCTCGTCCTCGGCGAAGGCGGCCCGGACGCGCTTCTTGTCGAACTTGCCGACCGAGGTCTTCGGCACCGCCTCGATGAACGACCACCGCTCGGGCAGCTGCCACTTCGCCACCCTGTCGCCGAGGAAGTCGCGCAGCTCCTCCGGCGTGGCGGTGGAGCCCTCGCGCAGCACGACCGTCGCGAGCGGACGCTCCTCCCAGCGTTCGTCGGGCACGCCGACCACGCACGCCTCGAGCACCGCCGGGTGGGCCATCAGCGCGTTCTCCAGCTCCACCGACGAGATCCACTCGCCGCCGGACTTGATCACGTCCTTCGCGCGGTCGGAAAGCACCAGGAAGCCCTCCGGTGAGAGCGTGCCCACGTCGCCGGTCCGTAGCCAACCGTCGCGGAACTTCTCGGGATCGGGCTCGTCGTCGCCGAGGTAGCCGGCGGTGACCCACGGCCCGCGCACCTCCAGCTCGCCAACGGCCTCGCCGTCGGAGGGCATGACGTCGCCCATCGGCCCGACGATGCGGGCCTGGACGCCGGCCGGCACCCGACCCTGCGTGTAGCGGTACTCCCAGGCCTGGTCGCCGGAAGCCCCGGCGGGCGGCCGTGAGACGGAACCGAGCGGCGACATCTCCGTCATACCCCAGGCGTGGATGATCTGGATGTCGTGGCGCTCGGCGAACGCGTGCATGAGCGACGGCGGGCACGCCGATCCGCCGACGATGACCTCCTTGAGCGACGAGGTGTCGACGTCGTGGGAGTCGAGGTAGCCGAGCAGGTCGTTCCAGATCGTCGGGACCGCGCCGGCCTTCGTCGGGCGCTCGGCCGCGATCATCTCGGCGATCGGGGCGCCCTGCAGGAAACGGTCCGGCATGATCAGCGAGGTGCCGGACATGAAGGCGGCGTACGGGATCCCCCACGACATCGCGTGGAACATCGGCACGATGGCGAGCTCACGGTCACGGGGGCCGAGCCCGAACGACTCCGGCATGCACACCTCCATGGAGTGCAGCCAGATCGAGCGGTGCGAGTAGGCGACGCCCTTCGGGTTGCCCGTCGTCCCGGATGTGTAGCACAGCGCCGCCGCCGACCGCTCGTCGACCGCCGGCCACTCGTAGGTATCGGGCTTGCCGGCGAGCAGGTCGTCCCAGCGGTGGATGGTCGCCGGGGTGGCTTCCAGCGGCGCGGCGTCGCCGGTGCCGACGATCACCACGTGCTCGACGGTGGACATCGCCGGCAGCACCTTGGCCAGCAGGGGGATCAGCGTCGTGTCGACGATGACGACCTTGTCCTGGGCGTGGTTGGCGATGTAGGACACCTGGTCGGGGAAGAGCCGGATGTTGAGCGTGTGCATCACGGCGCCCATCGCCGGCACCGCCAGGTAGGCGACGAGGTGCTCGGCGTTGTTCCACATGAACGTGGCGACCCGTTGGTCGCCGGTGATGCCGAGGTCGTCGTGCAGAGCGTGGGCGAGGCGGGCGGCGTCGGCGCCGACTTCGGCGTAGGTCGCCCGGCGGGGTTCGGCGCCGGTCCAGGTGACCACCTCGGACTTGCCGTGGACGGTGGCGCCGTGCTCCAGGATCCGTGACACCAACAAGGGGGCGTCCATCATCGTGCTACGCATGAGTAAGAAAGTAGTGTCGCAGCTCACATATCCGCCACCTTCCGCGACGGAATCCGCTGGATGAAAGGCCCCGTCCGGCCGCAGCATGTCCTGCCGTGAAGGTCCTGCGCCGGTTCGCCCTCGACGTGACACCCCTGCGCACGTCGCGCGACTTCCGGCTGGTCTTCGCCGCGGCCGGAATTTCGGGGTTCGGGTCGTTCATCACCTACGTCACGATCCCCTACCAGGTCTACGCGATCACCCATGACCCGCTGCTCGTCGGCCTTCTCGGCCTCTGCGAGTGGGCGACTCGGGCCTCGTCGTTTCCGGCGCCGTCTCCTGCGCCGTCACCGTCGCCGGACCCGGCCTGACTACCTCGCGAACGTCTCGACGATCGTGGCGCGGAACGCGGGCAGGTCGCGCCGGCAGTGCGAACAGGAAGTCGCCGAGCGAGTTGGCGCGCAGCACCACCAGGCGGCCCGCGTCGGGAACGAGCACGTCCGTTACGGGCGCTGCTGGTCCGCCGCGTCCGGGTGATGCATCTCCCGGTCGGCGGCCGGGTCGGCGGGCGAGATGCCGCCCGAGTCGGTGCCGCCGTAGGTGGCGTCCACCGGCCCGCCGGTCCCGGTGTCGACGGTGGTCGACGCCGGTCCGGCGGTCGCGGCCTCCGCGTCGACGTAGTCGGTCTGGCCTTGGACCTGCCGGCCGGGGCGCGCGCTGCCGACCGTGATCGTGCGGCGGCCGGGCCGGGACGCCCTGGGCAGGCGGACAGTCAGCAGGCCGTGGTCCATGACCGCGTCGACCCTTTCCGGGTCGAGGTCCGCGGGCAGCGCGACGCGGTGTTCGAAGCTGCGCGTCTGCTCGCCGCCGCCCGCGCCGAAGTCGGCGTTGACCTCGGCCTCCGACCGCGCCCGGATGACCAGCTCCCGAGTGTCGACCTCCACGGCGACCTCCTCGGGCGCCACGCCGGGCAGGCGAGCGGTCACGGTCCACCCGTCGTCAGTGGTGTCGAGGTCGACGTCCGAGGACCCGCCGCGGCCGACGAGCGCGCCTCCCATGAGGCGGCCCAGCTCGGCGCGGAGGGCCTGCAACTCGCGGAACGGGTCCCAGCCGCCGCCACGGTTGGACCGCCACACCGGATAGCCCATCGGAACCTCCCCGCCATCGCGTCCTGCGTCCGGCCCCTACCCGGGCGCGGTGCGGTCAAAACCCGAACGGCTCGGGCGCGGCCTCGATCAGCGGACCGTGAACGGCGTGCCGGCGGCGTGCCAGGTCAGCGGCTCCACGGGCTCGATCCAGGGCGTCGGGTCGCGGCCGGACGGGTTGGCACGCCAACGGTGGCAGACCTTGTCGACCCCGATCGGATAGACGGTCAGCGTGCCGTCGCCGCCGATGTGCAGGCGCAGGAAGCACTTGGCGTCTTCGATGCCCTGGCCGGCGAACAGCTCGTTGACGTTGACGCCCAACGAGCCGGCGATCAGCAGGTAGAGCGCGGCAAGCTGGCTGGCCACCAGGCCGGCGACCGGCGCGTAGAACACCACCGCGAGCAGGAACGGCACCGGCCACACCCAGTCGGCGAACGGGAACTGCAGCCAGGCCCAGGTGCCGATGACCGCGAGCCCGACGTGGGCCAGCCCGTGGAGGATGCCGAGCACCCACTCCTTCAGGCTGTGGCCGCCCGACGCGGTCGGCGGTTTCGCGAAGAACGCGGCACCCAGCAGCGTGATGCCGACCATGAGCAGCAGCGGGATGCTGAACAGCCGCACGCCGGTATCGTCGCCACCGGTCATGCGCTGCGTCGCGATGCCGGCTATCGCCAGCATCAGCAGCGCGTGGAGGCCGCCCAGCAACGCGACGAAGCCCTTGTTGCGCAACGGCAGGTTGCCGAAGATGCCCAAGGCCATCCGCCGCGAGGTCGCGGCCGTGGGGAACGTCTCGACCAGGTCGTAGGCGCGGCTGACGCTGGACCGTCGGGACATCGTCTCCCGTGGCGGCACCTCGATCGACGTCGGCAGTACATGGGTCGGGTAGAGGTAGGCGCCCCCGCCGCCGCAGGTGATGAAGTCGCGGTCGGGTCCCGAGTAGTGGGCGTAGTGGTGCAGGTCGCCGGAGAGCATGAGCGGGACCCGCGCGCCCGTGGGCGCGATCATCGTGCGGATGAAGTAGTCGATCGCGTCGTATGCCTGCGGGTTGGCCCGCGTCTTGACCCACGACGGCTCCGGCACCGCCAGGATCACCCGGTCGTCGGGGCCGAGCTCTCTCGCCGCCTGCTCGAAATAGGTCAGCTGCGGGTCGTCGATGTAGGCCCCGAACTGCTCGTCGAGCGCGAAGAACCACCAATGGGCCGGGAGGTGCACCGCGAAGTAGGACCTGGACTGCCTCGTGCGCCAGCCGCCGATCGCGGCGTCGCGCCGGCGGGTGAACAGGCGCAGGAACGCCGTCAGGCCGTCGTACCAGTCGTGGTTGCCCGGAACCGCGTATAGCGACGGCTGCGGCCCCTCCTCGGGCGGGCACGGCAGGGCGGCCGTGTAGGGGCCCTTGAAGCGGTCTTCGTAGGCCGGCGCGCTGGCCGTCGGGTAGACCTGGTCGCCGCCCATGACCAGCACCTGGCCCCTCGGCAGCCGGGCGCCGTCGAGCCCGAGCTGGGGCTGGGCCAGCAGGTAGGCCATCGAGTAGGTGGCGTCGAAGCCGTCGCCCAGGTCGGCGATGTAGTCGAACCACAGCTCGCCGCCGGTGCCGAGCTCGTCGGGCACCTCGCTGGGCAGCGAAGCCTGCAGCTCGCGCTTGTCGAGGTAGGCGCCGAACAGGATCGCGAGCACCGTGCGCAGCCCGGTGCTCAACAGCAGCAGCGGCGCGAGCCACGGCACCGGCCGTCGCGGGGTGAACCCCAGCTCGCGGGGATCGAGGGACGTCGGCCGCGGGCGACGGGTAGGCACCGCCTCGACCGGCGGCGCGGGTGGCTCCGCGCCGGGCGCCGGCGCGGGGACCGGTGGCACGGCCGGGGCGGGCCGCGGGTCCGTTACCTGGTCGTCCGTCACGTTCGGGAGCCTAGACCGGGGGTACGACAGCGGACAGCCACCCATCCGACTGTCCCACCCCCGTTGCCGTATGCTTGTCGGCGCTGCCGCCTTAGCTCAGTCGGTCAGAGCGACGCACTCGTAATGCGTAGGTCGACGGTTCGATTCCGTCAGGCGGCTCTCCTCGAAAGCCCAGGTCACCGGCCTGGGCTTCGCCTCTTTCCGAGGTCAACTACGCGGCCGCCGCCGGTGCCAGTCCGCAAATAGTCCGCATCCCGCGCCGCCACCGCTTC
>DATDJX010000174.1:0-2967 GCA_036520275.1 Asanoa sp. | reverse complement strand
GAACGCGCCGCACAGCGCCACCATCGCCTCCACGTTGAGCCGGACGAGCTGGATCTCCTTTGCGACCGGGAGCTCATGAAAGCGCCCGCTGGTCCCCATTCGCGCGTCGTTGACCAGCAGGTCCACGACCTGTCCGCGCGCAGCGACCTCGGCCGGCAGCCGGTCGCGCTCGGACGCGTCGATGAGGTCCACGGTGATCCACTCGACGCGAACGCCGTGCTCGCCGCTAATCTCGGCCGCCATGTCACGCAGGCGGTCGGCGCGGCGCGCCACCAGGGTGAGCGCGTGGCCCCGGCGGGCGAGCTCACCGGCAAGCGCGACGCCGATGCCTGACGACGCCCCGGTGACCAGCGCGGTGGTGGTGGGCCGCGCGTCCTTACCGAGGGCAGCCGCCCCGGGCTCCTCCGCTGCCGGCGATGTCATTGCGCCCAGACTCCCTCGATCGGCTCAGAGATGCCGAGGCTATCCGGTGTCGGCACCGGCCTGCAAAGCCGTGTACGCCGGTTCGATTCCGGTCGGCGCCTCTATCAGCGGACGATCCGGTACGGGCCCGGGGCGACGGTGCCGTTGCCGCCGGCGTCGCGCAGGGCCGCGTTGAAGAGCAGGTCGACGCGGTGGCCGCCGGCGAACCACAACCCGTCAAGCTGCCGCCCGTGCACCCGTTCCTCGCCGACCCGCCGCCGCTCCTCATCGCCCACCGCGGCGCCGCGGGCGACGCCCCGGAGAACACGCTCGAGGCGTTCGCGGCAGCGGTCGCGCTCGGGTGCCGCTACCTGGAGACCGACGCGCACGTCACGCGGGACGGCGTCGTCGTCGCGTTCCACGACGACCGGCTCGACCGCGTCACCGACCGCACCGGCGCGATCGGCGACCTGGCGATCGCCGAGGTCGAGCAGGCCGACGCCGGCTTCCACTTCACGGCCGCCGACGGCGCGCACCCGTTCCGCGGGACCGGCGTCCGCGTCCCGCGGCTCGAGACCATCCTCACCCGCTGGCCGCACGCACGGGTGAACATCGACCCGAAGGCCGATTCCTGTGTGGACCCGCTGATCGCGCTGCTCGACCGTCTCGACGCCTGGGATCGCGTGTGTATCGGCTCGTTCTCCGACGCCCGCCTGCGGCGCGTGCGTGCGCTGAGCCGCGGCCGAGCCTGCACCTCGATGGGGCCGCGGGCCGTCGCCACCGTCCGGCTCGCCGCCGCCACCGGCCGCATGCCGCGGCTCGGCGCGAACTGCATCCAGGTCCCGCTCCGCCACGGCCCGGTCTCGATCGTCACGCGCCGCTTCGTGACCGCCGCGCACCGCGCCGGCCTCCCCGTCCACGTCTGGACGATCGACGACGAGCCGACGATGCGCCGCCTCCTCGACCTCGGGGTCGACGGCATCATGACGAACCGCCCGCGGGTCCTGCGCGACGTGCTTGACGGCCGCGCGGTCAGGTGACCGCGCGGCCCATGTCGGTCTGGATCTCGCTCGCGCTGAGCGAGCGGTTGTAGACCCGGACGTCGTCGAGGCGGCCCTTGAACCACTCCCCCCAGACGGTGTTGCCGCCGATGCGCAGCCCGCCGGTCGACTTGATCAGGCTCCCGGTCATGGCCTTCGAGCCGACCGCGACGCCGTTGACGTACAGCCGCAGCGTCGACCCGTCGTACGTGGCCGCCAGGTGTGTCCACGCGTTGTTGGCGATCTGCGCCGTGCCCTGCGTGAACGCCTCGCTGCTCGTGAACCCGTAGACCTGCGGCCGGTTCACGTCGGAGTTCGCGTACAGCGCGTACACGAGGTTGCCCGGGCGCTCCTTGATCATCACCGTGCGCCAGCCGCCGTTCGCGGTCGGGAACGCCCACGCCTCGAGCGTCATCCCGTCGGTGAGATCGAGGTCGTCCGCGTCCGCGACCGCGACGCTGTCGTTGACGCCGTCGAAGCTGAGCGCGCGTCCGGTCTTGCCGGCCGTCGAGCGCGTCGGCCCGTTGACGAGGGTCCCCAGGTGGGCGTTGCCGGTCGCGTCCGCGGTCGTCGTGCCGCTCGCCTCCTCGAACCCGTAGGCGGCGATCAGCCCGCCCGCGGGCGCCTGGTTGCTCACCGTGACCGTGACCGCCGCCGACGTCGTGGTGTTGCCGGCCGCGTCCTTGGCCACCGCGGTCATGTCGTGGCTCCCGTTGGCGACCGTGCGGCTGTCCCATGTGACACCGAACGGGCTGGTGGTGTCAGCCGCGCCGACAGCGGTGCCGTCGACCCGGAACTGGACGCTGGCGACGCCGACGTCATCGCTCGCGTCGGCGGACACCGCCACGCTCGCGCCGGACACGGTCGTGCCGCCCGCTGGAGCGGAGACCGAGACCGTCGGGCCTGTTGTGTCGGCGGTCACCACCGCGGACGCCTCGTCGGACGGCGGCCCGGAGTTGCCGTCGGCGTCCGACGCCACGACGCGGTAGTAGTACGTGCCGGCCGCCAGCCCCGTGTCGCTGTACGAGAGCCCGGGCGTGGTGCCGACGCGGTTGGCCGCCGACGGCGTGAACCCGGCCGTCGCCGACCGGTGGACGCTGTACTGCGTCACGCCGACGTTGTCGGTCGCCGCCGTCCAGTCGAGCTGCGCCCTGCCGAGCGCGCCCTGCGCCGTCAGCCCGCCGGGCGCCGACGGCGGCGTCGTGTCGCTGGGCGGGATCGGGATCTGCACGATCTTTCCGACCGACGGCACGCCCTTGTCGTCGACGAGGAACACCATGTACCAGCCCGGCGGCGCGATGTTGGCGTTCTGCGGGCCGTCGACGAGCAGGCTCCCGGAGCCCTTCGTGAAGTCGAGCCACTGGAACCGCTGGTCGAGGTCGATGCTGTGCGTCTGGGAGCCCATCCGCACGAGCGACACGTGCTGGATCTTGTCCGCGTCCGGCGTGCTGATCGTGAACGGCAGCGCGTGGCGGACCGTGGTCGGCATGTCGGTGATCGTGGGCCGTGCGCCCTTGAACATGTA
>DATDJX010000173.1:0-2223 GCA_036520275.1 Asanoa sp. | reverse complement strand
CGGTGAACGTGCCGACGTGCAGCTCGTAGAGCACCAGCTCGCCGACCGCGGGCGGCACCCAGTCGCCGTCGGTCCACTCGAACGCGCCGGCGTCGAGCAGCCGCGACGGCCCGCGCCGGCCGTGCGGCTGCCAGCGCGAGCACGGGTCCGGCAGCGCGGCCCCATCGAGCAGGTACTCGTAGTCGGCGCCCGGGGCGGCCTCGACGACGGCCTCGTAGACGCCCAGCCCGGCGGGCTCGAGCGCGTGCTCGCGGCCGTCCACGCGCAGAGCCACGCGCTCCGGTCGTGGCGCCCAGACGCGGAAGCCGGCGTTGCCGTCGCCGAGCGGGTGGGCGCCGAGCCGGCGCTCGAAGGGCAGGGGCCGATCGGGCATGAGGACCGCATCTTCCCGCGCGAGGGAGTGTTCAAGCGGGGCGATGATCGCGCTTCTCGCCACCGTCGCCGCGCTCGCCGCCCCCGTGACCGGCGCCGCGACCAACATCACGCCCACCGGCGCCACGCTCAACGGCACCGACGACACCGCGACGATGACGCGCTTCGAGTACGGCACGAGCACGTCGTACGGCCTCGTGACGAACGACGTGCCGGTCACCGGCGGGGAGGCGCACGCCGCCGTCACCGGGCTCTCGCCGAACACCACGTATCACTTCAAGATCGCCGGCGGCAGCGACGCCACGTTCAGGACCGCGCCCAACCCGACGCCCCCCGGCATCACCGACCAGCACTCGACCGCGATCACCACCAGCAGCGCGCACCTGTCGGCAACGCTGAACCCCAACGGCGCGGCCACGACCTACTACTTCCAGTACGGGCGCAGCACGAGCTACGGCAACCGCAGCGACCGGATCACGGTGCCCGCGGGCACCGCGCCGACCGCCGTCGCCGCCGACATCAGCGGCCTACGGCCGTACACGCGCTACCACTGGCGGCTGTACGCGACCAACGCCGCCGGCAAGACGCCGGGGCGCGACCGCACGCTGCGCACCGGCCGGCTGGCGACCGGCATCACGTTCTTCTCGACGCGCACCACGGTGCAGTACGGCCGCGGCGTCACGGTCGGCGGCCGCGTGACCGGAGCGGGCACCACCGGCATGCCCGTCCGGCTCGAGCAGCAGCAGTTCCCGTTCGGCACCAGCTTCACGCCGCTCCGCACGAGCCACGTGAGCGGCGAGGGCGGCTACCTGTTCAGCATCGACCACGTCTTCGCGCTGACGCGGTACCGGGTCGTCACCGAAACGCAGACGCCGCTGACGAGCGCGGTCGTGACGGTGCGCTCCGCGCCGCGGACGACGATCGGCGAGCGCAACCTCAGCCGCAAGCGCGCGCGGATCGGCGGGAGGATCACGCCGGCGATAACGGGCGAGCTATCGCTGCAGCGCCGGCTGGCCTCCGGCCGCTGGGCGCAGGTCAAGCACCGGACGCTGACCGCCGCCACGAGCTACCGGTTCAAGGTCTTGCGCGCCCGCAAGGTCAACCGCGCGTACCGCGTCGTCGTGCTGCCGGTGCGCGGCGCCTACGTGAAGGCGAAGAGCCGCACGGTCATCGTCAGTCGACGTCCGGGACGAGCCAGAGGGCACCGAGCGGCGGTAGGTTGACCTCGGCCGAGAACGGCTGGCTCTGCCACGCGAGCGGGCCGGCCTCGACGCCGCCGAGGTTGCCGACGTCGGACCCCCCGTAGAACCCCGAGTCGGTGTTGACCGCCTCGCGCCAGCGGCCCGAGCGCGGCAGCCCGAGCCGGTAGCCGATGCGCGGAACCGGCGATAGGTTGGCGACGAACACGACCACGCGCTCGGAGTCGGCGCTGCGGCGGGCGAACGCCAACACGTTGTTGTCGGCGTCGTTGGCCTCGATCCACCAGAACGCCGAGCCGTCGAAGTCGGTCTCCCACAGCGCCGGCTCGGCCCGGTAGGCGTGGTTGAGGTCGCGCACCAGCGACTGCACGCCGGCGTGCTGCGGGTTCTCGAGCAGGTGCCAGTCGAGCGAGCGCTCATGGCTCCACTCGGCCTCCTGCGCCAGCTCCCCGCCCATGAACAGCAGCTTCTTGCCGGGGTGGGCCCACATGAACGCGTACAGCGAGCGCACGTTGGCGAGCTTCTGCCACTTGTCGCCCGGCATCTTGCTGAGCAGCGAGCCCTTGCCGTGCACGACCTCGTCGTGCGAGAGCGGCAGGATGAAGTTCTCGGTGAACGCGTACACGAGGCTGAACGTCAGCTCGTGGTGGTG
>DATDJX010000172.1:0-4297 GCA_036520275.1 Asanoa sp. | reverse complement strand
CCGCCGCCCGCGGCAACGAGCACTAACAGGAACGTTCCCCATGCCTCGCTGAACAGCCGCCGATACTCCAGTCGCGGATCGTCGAACTCGACCATTGCCTTGTGCTGTTTCGCGGCCCGCTCCGACACCCAAGCCAGCATCGGCTCGCCCCTCGTGACGGGACCCGGTTCAGACACGTGGACACCCGCAGCGCACCGCCCCGCGAACGCCGGTCCGATGGGTTTCCTGGGTTGACAGCCCGGCGACGACCGCGTTGTGCCCGGACCTCGGCCATGGCGTCCCACCGGCCGGCGTTGCGAGCCGGGGAACTCCGGCCGCCGGCCCGACCACGTCGCGGATCATCATCCCGGCAGCCTCTCCGTTCCGGCTGTTCCGAGGATCTCTGCCATGCCTCCCCACAAGGTCGACATTTCCCTACAAGTCAACCATCCGGTCCGGACGTGCACGCCGAAACCTGGGAACGCAGAGCCTGCGGTCTCCGCGCCTCCCCGGCGACGTTGTGCGATCTTTCTGTTCGCCTCTCATCGCGCCGCGACGCGGCCCGAGTGTGCCGGCTCCGTACCGCCGCCCGGCACCTCCGGCCCGCCGCGTGCGCCGGCGGGCCGCACCACCGGCGCCGTGCGCCTTAGCGCGACGACCATGGGCCTGAGCACGACATCGGCTCCAGCGCACCCGGATTACGCCTCCGTGCAACTCCGTCACCTCGGCCCTCGGATCTCGGTAGATTCCGGACCAACCACGCCGAAAGGTCCGCCCATGGTGAATTTCCTGACCATCCTTCCGATGGCATTCGTGATGATCGCCGGCCCGCAGATCCTCAGCTCCATCTTCCTGGCCACCAGCGCGCACTGGCAGCGCAACACGGCCGCCTACCTGGCCGGCGCCGCCATCTCCATCACGGCGTTCGCCTCGCTCGCCTACCTGCTGAGCAGCGGCGCTCCTCGTTCGAAAGGCGGGTCCAGCAACACGATCGACATCATCGTCCTGGTGCTGCTGGTGGCCGCCATGGTGCACGTCTTCATGGCCAGGAAGACGTCGAAGCCGCCCAAGTGGATGGGCAAGCTCGAGACGGCCACTCCGCGATTCTCCTTCCGGCTCGGTCTCCTCCTCCTGGGAATCTTCCCCACCGACATTCTCACCTCGGTCAGCGTGGGTGCCGCTCTGGCGAATCACGGCGACCCGTGGTGGCACCTGCTTCCCTTCGTGGGACTCACGCTGCTGTTCCTCGCGCTGCCGGCGCTCACCCTGCTTGCCTTCGGCAGGCGGGGACGCGCCTTTCTACCCAAGGCCCGCGACTGGATGAACGCGAACGCCTGGGTCGTGAGCGAGATCGTGATCGTGTTCTTCATCGTCATCGTCGCCAACAGCCTGATCGGATAACCGGCCACCGGCGACGCCCTCGGTATGCCGCGAGCATCGCAGCGCCGCAGGCGATGCAGGTCAGCGACAGTGCTCGCGATCGATGGCCTTGCGGCTACCCTCGACCCCGACTGGCGGGCCTGGGATTTGGCGCCGGTGAGGGGATGGGCAGAGCATGAGGGCTGGCGTTAGCCTCCGTCGTAGCTGAGTAAGGTGGCCGCGATGAACCGCAAGCTGCGATGTCTATTCCGCAGGCACCAGTGGCGCAACAGCTGGGACGCCGAGAAGCACGAAACCGTATGGACGTGCAAACGGTGCGGTCTCATTAGAACCGAGATTGAACGGATCCATGACTCCTTCGGGGGCTTCACCGGCGGGTGAGGCAGGCTTCGAGGTGCAGCGCGCGCCCGCCCGACTGGCGTTTCGGGCGAGCACACGAGATCCGATCATGCTTTCGCCCACGATCTGCCGACTAACGCCCAGGCGCCAGCACCAGGGCCGGGAGCTGCTTTACCAAAGGGCCCCAGCCGATCAAGCGCACCACGCATGGTGATCCGCGAAGGGCAGCGGACCGGTCGGCCGGACCCATCGAGCCTTCATCGCGCGCTGTCGCAGCGACGGATGCACCGCATGAGGGACACGCCGAACCGCTCGGCAACCTAGGTCACCGCGACGCCGCCCGGTACTACCAACACGGCCCGATACGGTGTCGCTTGTCGCGCGGTCGGTACGGGCCAGACCGGCATGCGCACGGGCGGCGTTGCCCCGACGTACCCCGAATTCTCGCCGGTAGGGGATTCGCCCGACGCGGTGTTCGCAGCCCCGGGCGGATCGTCGGGCGCATGACGACGAACCAGATCGCACGCGAGTCCTGGTCGGTGCGGCTGGGCCGGGAATTGTTCCCCGGCCTGTGCGCCATCAGCGTTCTCGGCGGAATGCCCGCCCACCGCGCCGCCGCCATGTGGGCGTACGCCGTCGATCGCCGCACCGGATCCAGCCGCGACCGGGAGGCCGCGAAATGACCCCCTCACTGCTGGGCGTCTCCCACCTCGGCCTGTCGGTGGCCGACGTCGACGCGGCCGTCCGGTTCTGGACCGAGGTGATGGGCTTCGAACTGTTCGCCGAGGACCCGCGCTACCGCTTGCTCCTGCATCGGGGCGCCCGCGTCGCTATCGGCCTGTCCGACCACGACTTCGCCGTGACCGGCCCGTTCGACGAGCGCCACGTCGGCCTGGACCACCTCGCACTCGCGGTCGGCGACCTCGAGGCGCTGCGATCGTGGCAGCAACGGCTCACCCGCCTCGGCGTGCCGCACTCGGGCGTTACCGGGTCCGGCGGCGGGCACCACCTCAACCTCCGCGCGCCGGACAACGTTGCGATCGAGCTGTTCGTGATCGGCGTCGAGCTGGTCGCCGCGATGGGACTCGACGAGCCCGCCGCCGCGGTGGCCGGAACACACTGACGGCTCACTGCGTGGGCGCCGCCTCGCCCGCCATCGCGCGGGCGAGCTCGGTACGCGAGCGCAGGCCGCGCTTGCGCAGGACGGCGCCGAGATGGTGCTCGATCGTCTTCGGGCTGAGGAACAGCGACGCCGCGACCTCCTTGTTGGTCATGCCCTGCGCGACGAGCAGAGCCACGCGGGTCTCCTGGGAGGTCAGCGGCGCGCGGTCGGAGTCGCCACGGCCGCGGGCGCGCTCGCCCGTCCCTGCCAGCTCGTCGGCCGCGCGCCGCGCCCACAGCGTCAGGTCCATGGCGAGGAACTCGGCGCGGGCCGCGTGTAGCTGCGCCCGCGCGTCGACGCGCCGGCCGGCCCGCCGCAGCCGCATCCCGTACAACAGTCGCGTACGGGCGGCCTCCAGCTGGTCGACGGCGGCGGCGGCGTGCCGGCGCAGGGCGTCCGCGAACGCCGCGGCCGCCTCGTCCAGGTCCGGCGCCACCAAGGCCCGACACCGCGCGACCATCGCGGCCACATGCTCGTGCGGCTGCGGCGGCTGCGCGGCGGCGAAGCGCTCCGCGAGGTCGCGCGCCTGGGCGTCGCGCCCCAGACCGAGGAAGGCCTCGATCAGATCCGGCGCGACCCCGAGCGGCTCTAGCCGGAGACCGATGCCGGCATACCGCTCGACCTGCTGCTCCAGGACGGCGACGACTTCGTCGAGGTCGCCGCGGCACAGGGCGCAGTAGGCCACGTGCCGCCCCAGGTGCGGCGGCGTGCCGGGGACGCCGGTGACCGCGACGACCTCTCGCGAGCGGTCCAGCGCCCGCCGTGCCTCGTCGTGCAGGCCCCGGCCGGCGCATTCCGCGGCGAGAATGCTGTAGGCGATGCCCGGTTCGGCGATCCGGCCCAACGCGGCGAGCAGCTCGACTGCCTCGCCCGCCGCCGCGTACGCCCGAACGTGGTCGCCCATCCAGGCGAGGCCACCGGCCGCGAGCGTGAGGCCGGATGCGAGCATGCCGAACGCGCCGACCTCGCGCGCGCGGGCGAGCCGCCGGTCGGCGTACGGCTGGGCCACCCGCGGATCCGTCAGCCAAAGGGCGGCGAACATCGAGACGATGAGGTGGCGCGGGTCATCCCGCAGCTCGGGGTCCGTCTCGAGGAGGTCGATGGCCCGCCGCACGAGCGGCCCGCCGACGTCGGGGCGGCCCCGGAAGATGTGGGCCGCGCCCACGATGTATGCCGCGAGCATCGCCTGGTCCGGGTCATCCGGGTCGGCCTCCGCGGCCGCCCGGGCGGCGACGGCGTCCATCCGAGCGGGATCGCCGACGTTGTAGTAGATGTGCGCCAGGTCGGTCAGCGTGCGCATCAACGGGCGCCCGGCCGCGAGTGACGCCGCCGCCTCCAGCAGCTCGGCCGCGCGGGCGTAGGTGCCGCCGAACTGCTCGAGGAACCCGAGCGCGCTGAGCACCCGCGCCCGGGCGGTCGCGTCCGCGGCGGGCGAGT
>DATDJX010000171.1:0-2458 GCA_036520275.1 Asanoa sp. | reverse complement strand
CTCGTCGAGAACATCGACGGGATGCCCGAGGACGACGACATGAACTACCCGCTGATCGCGCTGCACCTGCTGGAGACCCGGGGCCACGACCTTTCCGCGGACGATGTCGCGACCGCCTGGCTCGACCTGCTGCCGGCCGGTCGCACCTTCACCGCGGAGCGGACCGCATACCGCAACCTCCTGCTCGGCATCGGCCCGCCGGCGACGGCACGATGGCGCAACCCGTTCCGGCAGTGGATCGGCGCGCAGATCCGCACCGAGCTCTACGGCTGGGCCAACCCGGGCCGCCCCGACCGCGCCGCCACCCTGGCGTTCGCCGACGCCTCGGTCAGCCATGTCCGCAACGGGGTCTACGGCGCGCTCTACGCCGCGGCACTCGGCGCCGCCGCGGTCGTCGAGTCGGACGTGGACGCGGTCCTCGATGCCGGCCTGTCCGTCGTGCCGCCACACAGCCGGTTCGCGGCGGCCGTCCGCTACGCCCGCGATCTCGCCGCCGGCCGTCGCGACTGGGAACGGATCGTCGACGGCATCGAGGCCCGCTACGGCGACCTGCACTGGGTGCACGTGGTCAACAACGCCGCGCTGCTGACGGCCGCGCTCGCATACGGCCGCGGCGACTTCGCCCGCTCGATCTGCGCGGTGGTCTCGGGCGGTTGGGACACCGACTCCAGCGGCGCGACGGTCGGCGCCGTCGCCGGCGCGCTCTGCGGCGCCCGGGCCCTGCCGGCCGGGTGGGTGACGCCGCTGCGCAACCGGCTGGCCACATCGGTGTCGGGCTTCGCGCGCCGCGACGGCGTCGGCTTCGACGAGCTGGCCGCCCGCACGTCGGGGGTGACCCGATGAGGGTGACCGTGCTCGGCAGCGTGAACATGGTCCTCGTCGGCACGTCCGCGCGGCCGGTCCGCGCCGGCGAGACCGTCATAGCCGCTCGGGCCGTACCCCCAGCCCGACCATCCGGGCGGGCAGCCCTTGCGCGGCGGGCAGCCGCTGCAGTAGGTGCACGACGGCCGGCGCGTCGACCCGGCCGGTCGCGTGCAGCAGCGGGTCGACGATGCGCCGCTGCGCGACCCGCTGGAACGCCTGCGTCACCGCGGTCGGGAAGCGGCGCCGTCGCTGCACCGCGGCCAGATCGGGCTCCTCGCCGGCGCGCAGCGCCGGCCCGAGGATCCGGGCCGCGGCCGCCGCGTCCTGGACGGCCAGGTTGATGCCCACCCCGCCGATCGGCGACATCGCGTGTGC
The DNA here is from genome assembly GCA_036520275.1 of Asanoa sp. Lineage (GTDB taxonomy): Bacteria > Actinomycetota > Actinomycetes > Mycobacteriales > Micromonosporaceae > Asanoa. The sequence continues at coordinate 1,219 of DATDJX010000171.1, read as the reverse complement.
GGCGTCGCCGATCAGCAGCACGCCGGGCGCGTTCCAGCGGCGCAGCCGATCGACGCGTACGGTCAGCAGCTTCACGTCGTCCCAGGTGGACAACTCGTCGAGCCGTTCGGCGAGGTGGGGCGCGCGCCGGGCGATCCGCTCGCGCAGCGCCGGCAGTCCCGCGGCGCGGACCTCGCCGTAGCCGCCCTTGGCGATGACGTAGGCGCACTGGTAGTAGTCGTCGCGGTCGATGCAGAGCATCAGCCCGCCGGCGCCGACGCGCATGTCGAGGCCGACCGGATCGTCGGGCCGCCGGGACACCCGGAACCACAGCACGTCCATCGGGGCGCCGTACTCCCGGGGTCGCAGTCCCAGCCGCTCGCGGACGACCGAGCCGCGGCCGTCGCAGGCGACGGTGAGCCGCGCCCGCACCTGCCGGCCGTCTGCCGTGCGCACGCCGATGACCGTGCCCTCCGGCCCGCGCAGGAGGTCGGTGACCTCGGCCTCGCTGAGCAGCGTGAAGGACGGCAGCTTGCCCGCCTCGTCGGCGAGCAGGTCGAGCAGGTCCCACTGGGGCAGAAAGAGCAGGTAGGGGTGGGCGCCCGGCAGGCGGCGGAAGTCGGCGACGGTGTAGGTGCCGTCGTCGAAGGTGGCCCGTAGCGTGCCGGCCTGGCGGCCGGGCAGCCGCCGGATCGCGGGTCCGAGCCCGAGCTGGTCGAGCAGGGCTAGCGTCGACGGGTGCACCGTGTCGCCGCGAAAGTCGCGGAGGAAGTCGGCGTGCTTCTCCAGCACGGTGACCGGCACGCCTTGGCGGGCGAGCAGGAGCCCGAGCACCAGCCCGGCGGGGCCCCCGCCGACGACGCACACCGTGGTCTCCATGCCCGCCTCCCCGACCACCCGATCATCGCGGATGGGGGCTCAGGAGGTGAAGGGGGCGCTCGTTGTCCTGGCGGCGCCGGCGCCCGACGTGCGGGGGTCGCGCCGCGGACCATGACGCGAGCCTCGGCGCCCGGCACGCCCGCGTCCGGGAGAGACCGCGTGGCGCAGCACCACGTTCGACGATCCGTCGAATCGCCGCGCGTCGGTGAGCCGCGGCCACACCGGCGGCGCCGAGCGGCCGTGCGGCCCGCTAGTCCCGCGATCTTGGAGTTGTGGCCCCCTCATTGTCACGATTCGCGGTATTCGCGGGGGCCACAACTCCAAGATCGCGGGGGTTTGGGGGTCGAGGCGGTCAGGCGGG
>DATDJX010000170.1:0-2837 GCA_036520275.1 Asanoa sp. | reverse complement strand
CGATCAGGTGGACCGGATCGTCGAGGCCTGGCGGCGGGAGCGGCCCGACCTCGACGTGGCCGCGCTCGCGCTGCTGGCGCGCCTGTTCCGGGCCGCGCACCTGGCCGACGCCGTCCTCGGCCAGCAGCTCGCGGCCCACGGGCTCCAGCCGGGCTGGTTCGACCTCCTCGCCGCCCTGCGGCGCGCCGGCGAACCCTATGCGCTGACGCCCACCCAGCTCATGCGGACGATGATGCTGTCCTCCGGCGGCATGACCAAGCGGCTCGACCGTCTCGCCGACGCCGGCCTCATCGAGCGAAGACTGGACCCCAACGACCGCAGAGGCACCCTCGTAAGGCTGACCGGCCGCGGCAAGACCACGATCGACACCCTCCTCCCGATCCACCTCACCAACGAACAGCGGCTCCTCGCCCCACTCAAGCCCGCCCAGCAGCGCACCCTCGACAAGCTGCTGCGCTCCCTCCTAGCCGGCCTCGAGCAACCCCAGAGAGCGGACCGACGACGATGACCGGTCACGCACACGAGCGCATGGAGAGTTCAGCGATGATTCGGCAGGCAGTCTCGACTGAGCAAGCTCAGCGAGGTCATCGCCCAGGTCAGGAACGGATGGCGCGGCGCTTCGCGCGCCATCTTGAACAGGTAGGCGGGCGTCGGTGGGACCCAGCCCAGCTGCTTGGCGGTGCCGAGATCGTCGCGGTTCGCCCAGTGCTCGGTGATCCTGCCGTCCTCGACCCGGAACCAGTGGGACTGGGTCGTGGCGAAGGTCTTGTTCGTCGGTGGGAAGACGGTGTCCACCGTGCCGTCCTCGGTGTAGACGGCCCACGGAGCGACGTGGCGTCCGTTCATGGTCGAGTTGACCGCGACCAGGGTGCCGTCGGCGACGGCGTGGTGGATGTCGTAGTGGAGGTCGGCGAACGCGGCCCGCAGCCACAAGGCGGTCGAGTAGAAGCAGGCCGGACCGGGGACCCGCGACGACGGTGGCTGGACCTGGTTCTCGCGGTCGACGGCCTGCGGGTGGTACAGGGAGTCGAACTCGGCCCGATCCCCGTCGGCCATGGCGTGGATGCTGCGCACGGCGACGGAGATCGGACCGGCCGACACGGCAGAGGAGGAGCCGGCGCTCATGAGGACCTCCAATCAGATACAGTTGAACTGTATCTAAAGTTTGGAGCCCGTGATGACGGAAGTCAAGCGGTCCTATGACGCGTCCCGGCGGCGCGAGCAGGCCCGCGCCCGGCGCCTCGCCGTGGTGCAGGCGGCTCGTGACCTGTTCGAGCGAGACGGGTTCCGGCGGACCACGATCGCTGCGGTCGCCGCGCGCGCGGGTGTCTCGGCCGAGAGCGTCTACAAGGGCTTCGGCAGCAAGGCCGCGCTGGCCAAGGCCGTGTTCGACGTGGTCATCGCCGGTGACGACGAACCGGTGCCGGTCGCCGAACGCCCGGCGATGCAGGCGATCCGCGACGAGCCCGACGTGCGGCGCAAGATCGCGATGTTCGTCGACGGCCTGGTGCAGCGGCAGGCGCGCTCGGCGAGGGTGCAGATCCTCATCCGCGACGGCCGGCACGTCGACGACTCACTCGCCCCGATCTGGGCGAAGCTTAACGAGGAGGGCCTGACCGGCATGACCATGCTCGGCCGCCACCTGCTCGAGAGCGGCCAGCTCCGGGACGGGATCGAGCTCGACGAGGTCCGCGACGTGCTGTGGAACTACCTCGCGATCGACAACTACGAACGGCTGGTCCTCGCTCAGGGCTGGCCGCTTCAGCGGTACTCGCGCTGGCTGGCTCGCGCCATCGCCGGGGCCATCTGCTCGTAGCGGGCCGCGAGCAATCATCCCCTCTGGGCGATGCCGCCGGCCGGGTTCCCGATGTCCCATGGGGTTCGGCGGGCCCGCCAGCGGGAGCGTGTGCGAGAGGGCGGGCCCGGGAGGTATCGGTGAAGGCATCCTCCGGCCCCGAGGGCGACGTCGCGCATGAGGCGCACGACACGGCGAGCGAGCAGCGGCCCGAAGGACGAGGCGGCGACGGCCGGCAGGCCAGCCGGCTCGAGGACGTCGCGACCGTGATCCTGGCGCTGGCCGCGGTCGCGACCGCCTGGGGCGGCTACCAGGCCAGCCGTTGGCACGGCGAGCAGGCGATCGCCTTCAGCCATGCCAACGCCTCGCGGGTCGAGTCGACCCGCGAGGCCAACCTCGCCAACACCCAGACCGAGATCGACGTGGCCACCTTCAGCCAGTGGGTGGACGCCTACGCCCGCCACGAGACCCGGCTGGCGGACTTCTACCGCAGACGCTTCCGCAAGGAGTTCCAGCCGGCCGTGGCCGCCTGGATCGCCACCCGGCCGCTGGAGAACGCGGATGCGCCCCTGACGCCGTTCGCCATGCCGAGCTACCGGTTGGAGGCGGCCGCGCGGGCCGAGCGGCTCACGGTGGCCGCCGAGGCCGCGGCGGCCGAGGCACGCCGGGACATCCAGTACGCCAACGACTACGTGCTCGCGGTGGTGCTGTTCGCGGCGGCGTTGTTGTTCGGCGGCATCAGCACCCGTCTCCAGGGGCCCCGCCCGCGTGCCCTGGTCCTCGGCATCGGGTGTGCGGTGCTGGTCGGCACCCTCGCCTGGGTCGTGACCCTTCCGCTCAGCTTCTCGATCTAGAGGGGGCGCCATACCATGAGTGAGTCGACCAGGACGGCCGCCGAGCCGCGCTGGCCGATGGCCACCGCGGTGCTGGCCGCGACGATCCTGTTCGTCGGCACGCCCCACCGCGGGCGGATCCCCGGATGGTGGGCGGGACCGCTGCTCCAGCTGGTCCTGCTCGGGGTCCTGATCGCTCAGGACCCGGG
>DATDJX010000169.1:0-2853 GCA_036520275.1 Asanoa sp. | reverse complement strand
AGGGCGAGCTCCACCAGCATGGGCGCCCACGTCGGCGGCGGTCCGTCGGTGGACGCCGCCGCTCCGTCGGGCCCGTCGGTGCTCGCGGCGGCAGCGCCCGCCACGCCGTAGAAGCAGCCGAAGGTCGGGACGAGCACCTGGCCGGCCGCGGCCATCTCCTCGAGGAGGTCGGGGCGCTGGTTGAGGTACATGCCGTGCTCGATCGTGTCGATGCCGGTCTCGATCGCGATCTGCGTGCCGTCGATCCCTTCGGCGTGAGCGGCGACCCGATAGCCCATCCGGTGGGCCTCGTCGACGGCGGTCGCGATCTCCTCGCGCGTCATCTGCGCCGGATCGGGGTCCTCGAGCTCGACCGAGCGCGCGCCGGTGGTCATGACCTTGACGAAGTCCGCACCTCGCCGCAGCTGCTCGCGCACCGCGCGGCGCACGTCGTCCGGGCCGTCGGCCTCCCGGTACATCCCCTCGAACCAACGGCCGCCCGGCGCGGTCGCGGAGATGATGCGTCCGCACGTCAGCAGGCGCGGGCCGCGAAAGGCGCCGTAGCGCATCGCCTGCCGCGCCTCGAAGACGAGGTCGCCGTAGGAGCCGACGTCGCGCAGCGTCGTGATGCCCATCCGCAGGGCGTCGCGCAGCGCCGAGGCGAGGAAGTGCGCCCCCGTGCCGGGCCAGATCGGCTCCGCGCCGGGCGCCGGCGTCGGCACGTGCGGGTACACGTGCGCATGCGCATCGATCAGGCCGGGGAGCAGCGTGCGGCCGCCGAGGTCGATCACTGGCGCCCCGTCGGGAGCGCCGTCGCCGGCGTCGCCGACCCGTGCGATCTCGCCGTCCTTTATCAGCACGGCCGCGCCGTCGCGCACGGCGGCGCCGGTCCCGTCGAACAGCCTCGCGTTGGTCAACCACAGCCGGCCGGGCGCGGCCGGTGGGGCGGCGATCAGCGCGCCCAGGCGCGCAGCGGCGAGGCGGTCGTCGGTCATTGGCGCTTGGCGTAGAAAGCCGGAAGCCACGCGACGTCGCGCGAGAAGCTGTGGCCTGCGGCGACGAGGTCGTTCAGGATGCGCTCGCGTCGGCCGGGCTCGGCCCGGGATGTGGGCACGCACACGGTGACCGCAGCAAGGACCGTGCCGTTCTCGTTGACGATCGGCACGGACGCGGTGTACAGCCCGGCGGCGGTGTCCTCGTGGTTCTCGGCGAACCCGTCGCGGCGCACGCGCTCGAGGATGTCATGCAGCTCGGCGACCGACCGCATCCGGCGGCCGGTGGGGGTGATCAGCGCGCGTCCCCCGAACTCGGCTGCCACCGATTCGGTGGGCCAGGCGGCGAGGAACACGCGCCCGCTCGCGGACGCGAACGCCGGCGACCGGCGGCCGACCCAGGTCTGCAATCGCACGGGCTGCGTGGTCTCCTCGATCGCGACGAACACCGACTCGTGCCCGTCGAGCACGGCGAGGCAGATCGTCTCGTCGTAACGCGTCATCAGGCCCGAGACCGCGTGCCGGAAGCCCGTGACGATGGGGAGGTCGGCGGCGCGACTGCCCAGTCCGATGGCGCGCACGCCGGGCTCGTAGCGGCCCTGCTCGTCGCGGATCGCCCAGCCACGGTCGACGAGGATCGCGCAGATGCGGTGCAGGGTGCTCTTGGGCAGCTTCAGCTCGCGCGCCATGTCGCCCAGCCCGAGACGGCCCTGCGCCACGACGAGCTCCATGACGCTGAGCGCGGCGTGGACGCCGGGCGAGCGCCCAACCTGCCCATCGGCCGGCGCCCGGGCCGGAGTCTCGGTTGCAGTGTGATCAGACAAATCGTCGGGCGCGCTCAGAGCGGGATTCGGAGCGACACTACGCTGTCCGCCGTTCCGCTGCCAGAACGTCGATCCACTCGAAAGACGACGAAGTCCTATTTGCCGCCATAGAAGGGGTTGGTCAGCGTGTCGCGCTCACGCACGAGACGCTCGACCGATGCAGGGTCGGGCCCGCCGACCGCCGCGCCGATCGCGGCGCGCACCGCCTCGCGGGCGGCGCCCCGGACCGCCGTCTCGTCGCTTGCCGCCGGGTCGACCCAGATCGCCACGAAGACCACCGTCGCGAGATCGGGCTCGAGCAGCTCGTCGGCGACCGCGTCGAGCACGCCCTGCCCGATGCCCAGCTGCGCTGCGCCCCAGGTCAGCGTCTGGTGGCGCTCCTCGGTGGCCGGGGCCTTGTTCATCATCACCGTCGGGGGAACCACCGCTTCGTAGGACGGCTGGTCGGGTCCGACGCAGACGAGGACCGGTGTGTGGCCCGGGGACGGCGACGTGAAGGCGGTCATGAGCGCCGCCGCCGTGGCGCTGCCGCGGCGCGCCAGGACGACGTTGACGTGCGCGCCGTTCGGTCCGAGGCCGCCCCAGCCCTGGCCGATCGCTCCGTCGATGTTCGGGTCGGACGTCATTCGCGTCGTCTCGCGGGTTGACCGCCGTCGCGCACGGCGATAGGGTCGGCGTTCTGCTTCTGGAACGCTAGTCCATCGGCAAAACGCCTGCAAATGGGCGAGTATGCCGGTGCAAGCGCCCACGCGCTACTGAGGAGGAGACGTGAGCCGCAACCAGACGAACCGCCGGGTCGACGCGATCCGCGCGCAGAGCAGCGAACTCGAGAACCATCTCATCGACGAGTACAGCTCCGGGCATCTGAGCCGGCGCGAGTTCGTGCGGCGCGGCACCGTGATCGGCATGTCGCTCTCGGCCGTGGGGTTCCTGGCCAGCGCGTGCGGCACCGGCAAGAAGACGGACACCGGCGGCGGAGGAGGCGGCGGCACGGCCGTCCAGGCCGGTGGCAAGGAGGTCCAGGTCCGCGCCGGCGGCACGCTGAAGCTCGGCATGTC
>DATDJX010000168.1:0-3893 GCA_036520275.1 Asanoa sp. | reverse complement strand
CCCTTGTTCTGGAGCAGGACCATCGATCGGCCCGCGGCCTTGCGGGCCGCCGCCACCGCGTCGGGCTTCAGCATCTCGGCCTCGGCCCGCTCGGGTGCGACCGGCGCATAGGGGTGCTCGAACAGGCCGGCGCGGAACTTGACCCGCAGGATCCGGCGCACCGCGTCGTCGATCCGCCGCATCGAGATGCGGCCCTGGGCGAGCAGCTGCGCGCCGAAGTCGCGGATGAGCGTGCTGGTCATCTCGGAGTCCACGCCGGCGTTGAGCGCCAGCGCCGCGGCGTCCGGGCCGTCGGCGGCGACCCCGTGCCCGCACTCCCCCGTGTCGGGCGTCTTGGGCGGGCAGGCACGCATCTCGGCCACGGCCGTCCAGTCGCTCTCGACGAACCCGTCAAAGCCCCACTCGCCCTTGAGGATCCGGTTCATCGTGTAGTCGTTGCCGCAGCCCGGCACGCCGTTGATCGCGTTGAACGAGCACATGGCCGTGTCCGCGCCGGCGTCGATCGCCGCCTTGAACGGCGGCAGGTAGAGGTTGCGCAGCCGCTGCTCGGACAGGTCGGTGGTGTTGTAGTCACGGCCGCTCTCCGGCTGGCCGTAGGCCGCGAAGTGCTTGGGGCTGGCCACGAGCTTGTCGGGTGCGCTGTAGTCGGCTCCCTGGATCGCCTTGACGCGCGCCGCCCCGAGCACCGAGTTCAGGTAGGGGTCCTCCCCGGCGGCCTCGGAGATCCGGCCCCAGCGCGGCTCGTGCGACACGTCGACCATCGGCGCATAGGTCTGCTTGAGCCCGACAACGGCCGACTCGCGCGCGCCGTACTTGTGGTCGTCGAAGGCCACCTGCGGGTCGAAGCTCGCGCCAGCGGCAAGCGGGATCGGGAAGATGGTGCGGAAGCCGTGGATGGTGTCGAAGGCGAACAGCATCGGGATCTTCAGCCGCGACTCCTCAACGGCCATGTGCTGCAGCTCCCTGATCCTCGCCGGATCGGTCACGCTCAGGACCGAGCCCAGCCCGTTGCGCACCTCCTCGTCGGTGACAAGGAAGTCCGGCAGGAGCTGGATCTGCTCCAGCTTCTCCTGGAGCGTCATCTTCGAGAGCAGGTTGCTCACCCGCGACTCGACAGCCTGGTCGGCAGACTGCCGGGTGGGCCGGAGCGCCTGCTCGTCGCTGGACTGCCCCGCGGCCATCACACCACCCGCGGCTGCCAACACGAGCGCCAGGACCGGCAGGACGACCGAAGCCCTGAGCCTGAACCTCCGCATGGGTCTCCTCCTCGTGGCCGATTTCCGATTGGGGAACCAACAGAAACAACCCAAGATGTGTCATACGAGAAGGTCCGCTTTTAGCGTGACAGACCCGTCAGGCGGTGTCGAGCTGGAGTCGGCCGCCGCTGTACCTGCGCACCTGCTCGGCGAGCTGGTCGCGGCTGACGAGGCCGAGCGCGTGGGAGATGTCGTCGGCCGCCTTCTCCGCTCCGGCGCCGGTCAGCTGGAAGCTGTAGGCCACGCAGGCCCCGGCCAGCAGGTAGTAGCGCCGGTCGCGGTAGGACGAACCGTCCCGGATGCGCTCGTCGAAGCGCTGTGTCCCCGGCTGGTCGGTCGCGGTCTCGACGGCCCCGCTGTGGTCGCAGGTACGGGTCAGCTCGATCGTCAGCGCGACCTGGTCGATCAGGCGGGAGAACTCGATCCTGGTGCGCCCGTCCGTGGAGTCGAGGTCGTCCAGGAACCAGTCGTCGAGCTCGGCGCCCATGCACGGCACCGCCGACGCGGTGGGGACCGACTGCGCCATGAGGACCATCTGCTTGTCGAGCTGGTCCTCGGATGGCGTGCACGGCAGGACCTGCAGGGGATCGCCGATCGCGCTGCTGCAGCCGGCCGCCAGCAACGCCACGGCGGCGGCCACGAGGACAGCGACCCGCCTCATATCGGGGCCAGGATGCCAAGGACGATCACGGTCAGCGGCACGGCGGCGATCACCAGCGCGACGATCAGCGCCACCCGGCGGACGGTCCACCGCTGGATGGGGATCTGGTGGGGCCGCTCGGGCAGCAGCTCGATGAACTCGTCGTGCAGGTCGCGACCCTGCTCCCGCATCATCCGGCGCAGCTGGGAGGGCATCGTGAGGCCGCGGGTGGCCGCGAACGCCTCGGTGATCTCGGCCACCGAGAACTGCTGGCAGGCCCGCGCGTACACCCGTTCCGGGCTGGTCCCCAGCGCCAGCACGAGCATCATGTTGCCCAGGTCCACCGCCTGCCGCCACGGGCTGGGCCGCAGCTCGCCGAAGGCGGAGTCGATCAGGTGCAGCCGGCCGTCGCGGACCATCAGGTTGGCCGGCTTGATGTCCCGATGGGCCAGGCCGGCCTCCCAGAGCTGGCGGACGACCCCCAGCCCCTGGTCGATCAGGTCGTCGTCGATCTCGACCTCGCTGATCTCGCGCCCGCCGTCGAGGAACTCGGTCACGAGCAGGTACTCGCGCTCCGGGGTGATCTCCACGACCCCGTAGGGCGACGGCACCGGCAGCCCGGCGTCCCGCATCAGCCGCAGCAGGTAGTCCTCGTACTGCACCAGCCGGCGCACGGTGTTGAACGCCTTCTCGTCCTCCAGCTGGCCGTAGAGCACGGCCCGGCCGAGCTTGTACCAGCGGTCCGAGCGCAGGTGGATGGCCGAGTACAGCTTGGCGAACAGGTAGGTCTCCGGGTCGCCCTTGACCGTGATCCGCAGCGGGGTGGAGCCGCCCGAGCCCTCGAGGTTGAACGGCTTGATCGCCACCGGGATCACGCCGAGCTGCTCCTCCAGCGCGTGCGCGATCGCGTCGTGCCGGGCGCCGGTGACGTCGAGGTGCGCGGTCCGGCCGCGGCGGTAGCTGACCGGGAACGACTCGTTGGGGACGAACATCCGGAACGCCGCCAGCGGGATTGCCACCCCGGCCACCACCGCGAACAGCACGTCGAACGGTCCCTCCTGGGCCAGGTAGAAGCGGGAGAGCGCGGTGATCCCGAGCAGCCCGGCGACGACGAGCTTGCCCCGCTCCCGCAGCCGCCCGGCCGGGACCAGGGTGTACAGGGCGGTGACGAGGATGGCGGTGAGGAACGCCATCGGCACCGACGGCAGTGGGGAGTCCGTCCAGGGGCCGAGGATCTCCACCCCCAGCGGCCGCGGGCGATGGAGCACGTCGCTGGCGAGGATGCTCCCGAGCGTCACCACGAACATCGCGACGGCGGCGACGAGCAGGTGCCGCCAGCGCCGCCAGATCACCAGCACGGCGAGCGTCGCCCACCACACGGCGAGGATCCCGAGCGGGGCCGGGGTCGCGAGCACCCCGACCGCGCGGGCGGCCTGGGTGAGCCAGGGCGTGCGGATCCCCTCGAACACGCTCAGCACGGCGTGGTCGACGACGTCCGCGGCCACCGCCGTCGGCTGCACGTTCCCGACCAGCACCCCGGCGACGACCGCCACCCCGACCAGCAGGAGCCAGCCCTTGCCGGAGGTGTGCAGCTGCCGCGGCAGCGGCGGCGGCTCGCCGGACGGCCGGCGCTTGCGCCGCACCCGAGCGGCGCTGGAGGCCGTGGGAGCGGGCGACGGCCGGTCGTCGCGCGGCGCGCCGGCGTCGAGCGGGGTGGAGGCGGTCACGACGCCTCCGCTGGTCGGGCGTGCGCCATCATGGCGCATTGTCGCCACAGCCACCGAGCAGTGTCTAGCTTGCTCTGCGGGGGCGTGCCGCTCCTGGCCGGCCTACCGGCGGGCGGCGGCTCGTGGGGCCTCGGCGGTTCGCGGAGCCCGGAGGAACAGCCAGCTCACCGTGACCAGGAACAGCAGGTAGGCGACGATCTGCTCGATCGAGGGGCGGGGGTCCCAGCCGAACATGGCGCCGAGGAACTTGCCCGACTCGGTGCTGACGGT
>DATDJX010000167.1:0-8645 GCA_036520275.1 Asanoa sp. | reverse complement strand
CGGGCGAATCGGCGGTACCGCCCGGGGTGGGACCCGGGTTCTCCTGCTGACCGTGCCTGGTCGCAAGAGCGGGACCCCACACACAACGCCGGTCAGCTACTTCGAGGACGAGGGCCGGTACGTGGTCACTGGTACCGCCGGTGGGAGCAAGCAGGACCCCCAGTGGTTCCGCAACCTACGCGCCGCTTCCCGAGCGCACGTCGAGTTGGGTCCCCGGCGCCTGGATGTCGACGTGCACGTGGCGTCCGGAGCGGAGCGCGACCGCCTCTGGCGCGAGATCGTCCTGGCCCGGGCGTCGTCCTTCGCCACGTACGAGGATAAGTCAGGGCGGGTGATCCCTGTCGCAGTGCTCACGCCGCGGTGACGGTCGCGCGCGTCACCGAGCGACCCCGGGATCTGCCACATCGGGTCTCGGCAACCGACACGACACGCTGAGGTCCTCGGCGGACCTCACGGTGGCGTTCACTGACCATGGCATCGTCATCGGATTGCGCCGACGACGACGCCGGCTGCTCTGCCGGTGCGGTGTGACGACGGCCGCTCGTTACGACTCTTCCCGGCGCCTGTGGCGGCACCTGGACGTCGGCGCCTGCCGTGTGTGGCTCGAAGCCGACATCCATCGCATCGACTGCCGCGCCTGCGGCCGCGTCCGGACCGAGCAGGTGCCCTGGGCGCGCCCAAGGCCCGGCACCCCAGCGACTTCGAGAACCTGGTCGCCTGGCTCGCCCAACGGATGGACAAGACGAGCATCGGCCGGCTGCTGCGCTGCTCCGGGGAGGCCGTCGACGCCATCGTCAGCCGGGTTGTCGTGGACCACATCGACGACTCCCGCCCTCCGCGTCGGGGTCGACGAAGTCTCCGACAGGCAGGGCCACAGGTTCCTGACCATCGTGGCCGACCACGACACCGGCAACGTGGACTGGGTCGGCAACAGCGCTCCAAAGCCGCCTTCGAGGCGTTCTTCACTGTCCTCGGCCCCCGGCGGGCCGCCGCGATCGAAGCGATCAGCCTCGACGGCAGCAGCATCTATCTGACCGTGACCCGCGAGCAGATCCCCCCAGGCCCGGATCGGCGTCGACCCCCTTCCGCGTGATCAAGTGGACCAACGAGGTCGTCGAGTCGATCTACCGGGCGGAAGCACCCGGCATCCCCGCCGGCCCCGGAACGCCCGCGCGCCGGGAGTGGCGCCGCAGTGCGCGCCGGCCGCGAACACCTCGACGGGCACCACCGGCAGATACTCGGACTGCTGCGGCGTCACCGCTACCGGCTGTGACGCACCTGGGAACTGAAGGAACAGCTTCGCGACCTCCACCGCAGCACCGACCCGGCCGCAGCGCGCAGCTACCTGAGGAGGCGGTGCACGTCGGCCAATCGCAGCCGCATCCCCGCCTTCGCCAACCTCGCCCGCAGGATCCAGTAACACTTCGACGCGATCATCGCCGCCGTCCATCTATGCCTCGGCGGCATCACCCGCAACCTGCCCGCAGGATGGTGAGGAGTCGGTCATGGGTACGAGTGGTCAGCGGGAGCTGATCTCCTTCTGCCGCTCGGGACGGCTCTCGACCGGCGGCTGTCCGGGCGAGACCGGCGCCTCGGCGGGGCGCTCGATCGGCCGGAAGAAGCCCTTGATCGCCGGGGCGAGCGCTCCGAGCCGGTTCATCTTCTTGGGCACCACCCAGCCGGCGTACTCGAGCTCGCGGTGACCGTCGCCGTCGGGCGCTGCCAGCGGCTGGTGCACCTCGATGAAGCGCCCGTCGGGCAGCCGCCGGATGATGCCGGTCTCGACGCCGTGTACGAGCACCTCGCGGTCGTGCTGCTGCAGGCTCAGGCACGTCCGGTAGGCGATGTAGTAGGCCAGCGGCGGGAGGACCAGCAATCCGATGCGGCCCGCCCAGGTCATCGCGTTGAGGCTGATGTAGAACTTGTCGGCGATCACGTCGTTGCCGCCGGATAGCGTCAGCACGACGAAGAACGTGACGGCCATCGCGCCAAGAGCCGTGCGGGCCGGCACGTCACGCGGCCGCTGCAGGAGGTTGTGGCGCCGGTTGTCCCGGTTGAGCCGGGCCTCGATGAACGGGTACAAGAGCGGCAACGTGGTCAGGAGGCCGGGCAGCACCACCGTCGGCCAGAAGATCGGCGGGATCACGTAGCCGTTGCCGATGGGTATGGAGATCTCCCAGGCCGGCATCAGACGGGTCGACCCGTCGAGGAACATGACGTACCAGTCGGGCTGGGACGCCGCCGAGACCACCGCGGCCTCGTACGGGCCGAACAGCCAGATCGGGTTGATCTGGAACAAGCCGCCCAGGACGCCGATCACGGCGGCCACGGCCAGGAAGAAGCCGGTCTGCTTGATCACGTAGCGCGGGAACATCCGCTCGCCGACCACGTTCGCGTTGGTCCGCCCGGGGCCCGGCCACTGGGTGTGCTTCTGCCGGAACACCAGGCCCACGTGCACGGTGATCAGCGCGACCAGGATGGCCGGGATGAGCAGCACGTGCAGGATGAAGAACCGGCTGATGATGATGTCGCCCGGGAACTCGCCGTTGAACAGCGAGGACATGACCCAGGTGCCGGCGACGGGGATGGACAGAACGATCGCCGACGCGATCCGCAGCCCGGTGCCGGATAGGGCGTCGTCCGGGATCGAGTAGCCGGTGAAGCCGGCGAGGAAGCCGATCCAGAACAGCAGCGAACCGATGATCCAGTTGAGCTCGCGCGGCTTGCGGTAGGCGCCGGTGAAGAAGATCCGCAGCATGTGCACGACGATCGCGGCGAGGAACAGCAGCGCCGCCCAGTGGTGCATCTGTCGCATCACGAGGCCGCCGCGGACGTCGAACGAGAGGTTCAACGTCGAGGCGTACGCCGCCGACATGTGCACGCCGCGCAGCGGCGTGTAGCTGCCGTCGTAGACCACCTCCTTCATCGACGGCTCGAAGAAGAGCGTCAGGAAGGTGCCGGTGAGCAACAGGGTGATGAATGAGAACAGGGCGATCTCGCCCAACAGGAACGACCAGTGGTCGGGGAAGACCTTGTTGAGGATGGCCCGCAGCGGCGTGGCGACGTGGAACCGTTCGTCGATCTCCTCCCCCGCCTTGGCGGGCAGGGCTGCTAGATCCATCTTCCGGCGCTTCATGGGCGCTCCCAGAAATCTGGCCCGACGGTGGCCGTGTAATCCGACTTTGCCACGAGGAAGCCCTCGTCGTCGACGGTGATGGGCAATTGTGGCAGCGGCCGGTTGGCCGGCCCGAAGATGGACCTCGCGTTGTCGGTGATCAGGAACTGCGACTGGTGGCACGGGCAGAGCAACCGGTTGGTCTGCTGCTCGTACAGGCTGGCCGGGCAACCGGCGTGCGTGCAGATCTTCGAGTATGCGATGAAGTTGCCGTACATGTCGTCGCTGTGGTCGATCTTGCCATCGCCGGTGCCCTTGACGTTGTTGGCGCGCGCGACCGCCGCGTCGTCGGCCCGCAGGTGGATCAGCAGCGTCGGCGAGTCGGCGTGGGCGTTGGTCGCGCCGCCGGGGATGCCGGGGAAGACGGTGATCTGGCCGCCGACGCTCACGTCGGCGGGACGGATCGGCGTGCCGTCTTCGTGCGTCAGCCGGATCAAGTGGCCGTCGACCGGCGCCCAGCCCGTCTTGAACATCTGGTTGTTGGTGTGCGGATCCTTGATCAGGCCCCCGACGATCGGCGCCACGACCGCGGCACCGATCGGCGCCAGGCCGGCCACGAGCGCCAGGCCGAGCAGCGGGCGGCGCTTGATCCCCATGTCATCGACGATGTAGGCCAGCGTGCGGCCGGTGGCCTTCTGCTCGTCGGGCGGCGACCCGCCGTCGTGCCGGTCCTGGATCGACACCTCCCGGGGCAGCAGCTTCTTGCCCCAGGTGAGGATGCCGACCGCGGCGAACAGCAGCGACAACCCGAACGTCACGCCGAGTAGCGGCGTGTAGAGCTTGTCCAGGCCGCTGCCGGTCTCGTAGCGCCAGGGCCAGGCGATGTAGATCACCACAAAGGCCGTCGAGAACAGGCCGGTCAGCAGGAACAGGCCGATGATCGTACGGTTCAGCCGCCGCTCGACCTTGGAGCCCTTCGGCGGGAACTGTGGCTCGTAGTGGACGATCTCGACGCCGTCGCGCCGGGCGACCTCGCGGACGACCTCGAACCTCGACTTCTTCGGGTCGTCGAAGTCGACCGGCGCCAGGGCGGCGGCGCCGTGGGCGCCGTCGGTCGACGCGCCGTGGGTCTCCACGCTCATGCCACCGCCTCGCTTCCGTCCGTGCCATCCCAGGCGGTCCGTCGGCCGGGTCGCGAGCCGGCGCCACGAGCGCACGCACCGAGCCCGATGATGAGCTCGCTTCGCTCGCTCATGACTTTCCCGCAATCCACAGCGCCGTGAAGATCAGGGCGGTAATGCCGACGACGAAGATCGCCAGGCCCTCCGTCACCGGTCCGTACCGCCCGAGGTTGAAGCCACCCGGGTCGGGGTTGTTCTTCAACGTCGTCTGGATATAGGCGACGACGTCCTTCTTCTGGTCCGGGGTGAGCTGGCTGTCGCCGAAGACCGGCATGTTCTGCGGTCCGGAGAGCATGGCGCCCCAGATCTGGCGGTCGGTCGCGTTGGACAGCCCGGGCGCGAACTTGCCGGACGACAGCGCGCCGCCGCCACCGCCGAATGCGTGGCAGGACGAGCAGTTGAGTCGGAACAGCGTGCCGCCCTCGGCCGCGTCGCCGCCCTGGTGCAGGTCGGTGCCGTCGGGGATCTGCGGCCCGCCGCCGAGCTCCTGGATGTACTGCGCCAGCTGGCGGGTCTGCTCGTCGTTGAACTTCGGGGGTTTGCGCTCGGCCTGCGCTTCCTGGCGGGCCAACGGCATCCGGCCGCTGCTCACCTGGAAGTCGACCGACGCGGCGCCGACGCCGATGAGGCTAGGGCCGCGGCCGTCGACGCCTTGGGCGTACTGGCCGTGGCAGCTCACGCAGCTCACGTCGAACAGCGCCTTGCCCTCCTGGGCGGCGCTGGACAGCGGCGTGTCCTGCGCCGAGACGCTCGGCGCGAACGCCGCGTAGAGCCCGCCAGCCAGGGCCAGCGCCGCCGTGAGCCGCACCGCGGCCCCCACCCGCCGGCGGGCCCGGCTGCGCGGCGCGGACCGCGCGCGCCGCATCCGCGCGAGGAGCCCTCCGAACCGGTTCTCAGATGTCATGCGTCATGTCCTTCACGGAGTGTGCGGCGTCGTCTCTGAGACGAGGCGTCGACGCGGAATGTGACATCATCCCGGTCACTGCAAACCGTAGATCATCAGGAACAGGCCGATCCAGACGACGTCCACGAAGTGCCAGTAGTACGACACGACGATCGCAGAGGTCGCCTGGGCGGGGGTGAACCGGCCCATGGTCGTGCGGATCATGTAGATGATGAACGCGAGCAGGCCGCCGCTGACGTGCAGCGCGTGGAACCCGGTGGTCAGGTAGAACATCGAGCCGTAGCCGTCGCCGTTGATCTTGACGCCTTCGTGCACGAGGTTGCGATACTCGTTGAACTGCCCGAGCACGAAGACCAGGCCCATGAAGAACGTGATGGTGAACCACTGCCGCAGCTTGTGCACCTCGCCGCGCTCAGCCGCGAACACACCCATCTGGCAGGTGATCGACGAAAGCACGAGGATGACCGTGAACACCGTGGCGTACGGCAGCTTCAGGACCGGCGTATGCAGGGCCCACTGCTGGGGCGCCGCGGCGCGGATCGAGAAGTACATGGCGAAGAGCGCCGCGAAGAACATCAGTTCGCTGGAGAGCCAGACGATGGTGCCGACGCTGACCATGTTGGGTCTCGTCAGCGAGTGGATCCGGCTTCGGTCGATCGCTGGGGCCGCAGTCACGCGGTCATTATTGCGCCCGAATCCCGCAGACGATCGTCGGGGTCGCCACGAAGCGTGTCGCGGGCCGCCGAATCGACGCAAGGTGCCTTCGCCTAGCCTGCAAGGGTGGCACCCGTACTACTCTCGGCGGAGGGGGCGCCCCCGCCGTTCAGCGTCTCGGAGGTGTTCGCCCAGGCGCGCCTGGACACCTGGGTCGCCGTCGGCATCGTTGTCGTCGGCGCGCTCTACCTGTACGGTGTGCATCGTCTCCACGCCCGTAGTGACGGGTGGCCCGTCCTGCGCACCGTCCTGTTCCTCGGCCCCGGGCTGGGCGGCATCGCCGCGGTGACAGTCACCGGCATCGACGCGTACGACACGACCCTGCTGTCCGTCCACATGGTCCAGCACATGGTGCTGTCGATGATCGCCCCGATCTTCCTGGCGCTCGGCGCGCCCATCACGCTGGCCCTGCGCACGCTGCGCGGCGCCCCGCGCCGGCGGCTGCTCGCCGTCATCCATAGCCGGGTCGCCAAAGTGCTGACCTTCCCGCTGGTGTCGTTCGGGCTGTTCGTGGCAACCCCGTTCGCCCTCTACTTCACCGGGCTCTACCGGCTCACCCTCGAGCACGAGTGGCTCCACGAGCTCATGCACCTGCACTTCATCGTGGTGGGCTGCCTGTTCTTCTGGCCGCTGATCGGCCTCGACCCTCTGCCCGGCCGCTGGCCCTACCCCGCCCGGGCGCTGCTGATGCTGCTGTCCGTGCCGTTCCACACCGTGCTCGGCCTGACCGTCATGCAGAGCTCGACGCTGCTGGGCGGCGACTGGTACCCGTCGCTGCACCTGAGCTGGGCCGACCCGTTCGCCGACCAGCAGGTCGCGGGCGGCATCCTGTGGGCCGGCGGCGAGTTCGTCAGCATCACCATGCTGGCGGTGCTGGTCGGGCAGTGGATGCGGGCGTCCGAACGCGAGGCCCGGCGCGTCGACCGCGAGCTCGACCGGCAGGAGGCCCGGGAGGCCGCCGCCGCCCGGGCGGCGGCTGCGGACGCCGGGTCCGCCCCGGAAGCCACGCCCTGATCCCGGCATGCGGTCCGCCGGCACCCCGCCCCTCGGGGCGCCCCGGGCGGCGCGAGGGTCACCGGTACGATCGGCGGCAGTTGCTACGGAGGAGCCAGCCGAACCGATGAACGACCGCCTTTACACCGTCCTGCTGTACAGCGACGACCCGCAGGTGCGCGACCGGATGCGCCTCGACATCGGCACCCGCCCGGCCGCCGATATCCAGGTGGAGTTCGTCGACGCCTCCGATTACGAAGAGTGCATCCGGCTGGTCGACACATACGAGATCGACCTCATGGTGCTCGACGGCGAGGCGGCGCCAGGCGGTGGCATCGGCATCGCCCGGCAGATCAAGGACGACCGACCCGGCGACGCACCGCCCACCTGCCTCGTGATCGCGCGGGCAGCCGACCGCTGGCTCGCCGCGTACGCCAAGGTCGACGCGACCCTCGTGCACCCACTCGACCCGATCGAGACCGGCCAGACGATCGCGGCGTTGCTGCGCTCGTACGCCGCCGGCGGTCCGGTCAGCGCCTCCTAGCGCTCCACCCCTCCTTGGAAGGCCCCGCCATGGGCGAACGGACCTGGCCCACCCTGTTGACCGCGTTGCTGCGCCGGGAGCAGCTCTCGACCGCCGACACCGCCTGGGCGATGGGCGAGGTGATGTCGGGCTCCGCGACACCGTCGCAGGTCGCCGGCTTCGTCATGGCGCTGCGCGCCAAGGGCGAGACGTCCGAGGAGCTCGCCGGCCTCGTGGAGGCCATGCTGGCCGCCGCGACGCCGGTGACGCTGCCCGAGGACATCCGGGCAGACACGGTCGACGTGGTGGGCACGGGCGGCGACCGCGCACACACCGTCAACATCTCCACTATGGCAGCCATCGTGGTGGCGGGCACGGGTATACCTGTGGTCAAGCACGGCAACCGCGCGGCAAGCTCGCTGTGCGGCGCGGCCGATCTGCTCGAGCACCTCGGCGTGCCGCTCGACCTCGGGCCGGCCGCCGTGTCCCGGTGCGTGCACGAGGCCGGGATCGGCTTCTGCTTCGCCGCACGCTTCCATCCGGGGATGCGCCACGCGGCGGTGACCCGGCGCGAGCTCGGCGTGCCGACGGCTTTCAACTTCCTGGGCCCACTGACCAACCCGGCGCGGCCGCGGGCCGGCGCGGTGGGCTGCTTCGACGCTCGGATGGCGCCGGTGATGGCCGGCGTGTTCGCGGCGCGCGGCGACTCGGTGCTCGTGGTGCGCGGCGAGGACGGCCTCGACGAGCTCAGCACGGCGGCGCCGACCCGCGTCTGGTCGACCGCCGGCGGCGTGGTCAGCGAGACCGTGGTCGACTCGGTGGACCTGGGCCTGCCCCGGTCGGCACCCGGCGACCTGCGCGGCGGCGACGTGGCGTTCAACGCCGACGCTGCCCGCCGCATGCTGGGCGGCGAGAAGGGCCCGGTCCGCGACGCGGTCCTGCTCACCGCGGCGGCGGCGATCGCCGCACACGGCGGCGAAACGGCGCCCGACGCCCTGCCCGGCGCGCGGCGCGCGGGACTGGACCGCGCCGCGGCGGCGGTCGACGCCGGCGCCGCGGCAGCCGCCCTGGACCGCTGGGTCGACGTCGCCCAGCTCGCCCACGCTCCCGACCACGAGCGCCCGCAGAGGCCTTCCCCCGAGCGTGCCGTGGGCGACGGGCAACCGCCGGTTCGGCCCGCGCGGGTCGAGGGC
Source organism: Asanoa sp. (assembly GCA_036520275.1). Lineage (GTDB taxonomy): Bacteria > Actinomycetota > Actinomycetes > Mycobacteriales > Micromonosporaceae > Asanoa. Next base: position 22 of record DATDJX010000167.1, on the reverse strand, counting down.
GCCAACGGCCGCCACCATTGCC
>DATDJX010000166.1:0-2229 GCA_036520275.1 Asanoa sp. | reverse complement strand
GCGACGTGGGAGCACGACGCACCCCTCTTCTTCCGCCGTGCGCAGCTGTGCCGGCGGCTGCTCGGGGGAGCCGGGGACGCGACCGACCGCGTGGCGGCGGAGCTGCTCGCGGCGGCGTGACAGCGACGAGCCCGCCGGGCGTCGGCCTCAGCTGAGGCCGACGCTGATGATCGGCAGCGGGCAGAAGAGCAGGCTCGCCGCATCGTTGCGCGCCTTGGGCGCCACCGCGGTAAAGGCGTAGACCAGCTTGTCCGCCTCCACCGGCTGCGTCGCGGCCGTCGCCGACCCGGTGGCGTCTGCGCCGTCCGGCGTCGGCGTGAGCGCCACCGAGCGCGCCTGGGCCAGCGCCTGCCCCTGCGGGGGGGGCGCCGCGACCTTGAACACGACCGTCGCCGCCAGCCACGGCGTGTTGGCCCCGGTGCGCGTGATCGGGTTGGCCGTGGTGCCCGAGCTCGTCAGGACGCGATCCTGGGCGAGCATCTCCATGTCGCCGGTCGGCGACACGTTGGTGCGCACGATGTAGGTCGAGTCGCCCGTGAGGGCGTTGGAGAAGCCCGAGTCGACGTAGAAGCCCATCGCCAGCTCGCCGGCGGCCGTACTCGCCGCGGTCGCCCCCGACGAGACGTTGGCCGCGACCGTGGTCTTGCCCGTCGCGGTCTTCAGCTGGTCGACGACGGCGGCGCCCGCAGCCGTGGACAGGCCGGAGTACTCGAGCACGGTGGCGCCGATGTCGGCGCTGCCGGTGGCTCTGACCGTGATCGTCGGCCGCGTCCCGCCGCCGTTGGTGATCGGGGCGCTCCAGACGGTGAGCTCCGTGTCGTCGTTGGCCTTGATCGCCGTCAGCTTCGTGTACGTGTTGCCGGCCGAGTCGGTGACCGTCGACGCCGTCGCCTTGGCCGCGCTCCAGATGCCCGTGAGCACGACGAGGCGGTTCCCCGTGGTCACGTTCGCGGTCGGCTGAAGGGCATTGGTGACCGCCGCGACGCGCTTGTTGACCTGCTGGACGAAGGCGAGCGGGCTCGCCACCGGGGGAGCCGGCGTCACCGCGCTCGACGCGGCGGAGTCCGAGCTTGTGCCGACCGCGTTGGTCGCGCTCACCTTGAAGGTGTAGGCCGTCCCGTTCGTCAGGCCGCTGATCGTCATGCTCGTCGCGGCCGGGTTGCCCGTGACCTGCTTGGGCGTCTGCGCGGTCGACCCGATGTACGGCGTCACCGTGTACTTCGTGATCGTGCTGCCGCCGTCGTCGGGCGCCGTCCAGTTGACGGTCGCCTGGCCGTCGCCCGCCGATGCCGTGGGCGCCGCCGGGGTGGCCGGAGCGGTGAGCGAGCGCGACATGCCCACCATGCTCGCCACCGACGGCACGCCCTTGTCGTCGACGATGAAGAGCATGTACGTGCCGGCCGGAGCCAGCGAGGCGTTGGCCGGCGCCTGCACGGTCAGCGAGCCCGAGCCGGCGGTGAAGTCGAGCGGCACGAAGCGCTGGTCCATGTCGCTCTGGTGCGTGTCGGCCGCGAGCGAGACGAGGCTCACCTTGCGGATCGACGCGGCGTCCGGCGTCGTGATCGTCATGTCCGACCCGTAGGTGGCGGCGGCCGGCGCGTTGGAGATGGTCGGGCGCGAGCCGTTGAACAGGTACGGCGGCGAGTACATCTGGGCCGAGAACTGCCCGGGACCTGTGCCGTCCTGATAGTGGCCGCCGCCGGCGACGAGCACGCGCGCGTCGGGCATGAGCACGGCCGTCGAGTGGTAGTTGCGCGCGGCCGCCATCGGCGCGACCGTCGTCCACGTTTCGGTCGCCGGGTCCCAGATCTCCGCCGGGAGCACGCCGCTGGTCACGATCGCCTGGTTGCTGGTGCCCTCGCCGCCCAGCGCGAGCACGGTGCCGTCGGGCAGCATCGTCAGCGTGTGGTACACGCGGGCGTGCGCCATCGACGGGACGGTGCGCCACGTCGGGTTCGCGGCCGTGAGGTCGATGGCGGCGGACGTCGCCTTGGCGGTGGACGACGGGATGATCGTCGGCGCTCCGCCGGTGTAGAGGATCTTGCCCGGGCGGTACATGACCGACGAGCCGTTGACCACACCGCTCGCGCCGCCGACCGGCGTCCACGTCTGGTTGTCGACGTCGAGGAAGAACGAGTTGTCCTCCGACGGCCCGATGGTGAAGACCTTGCCGTTGGGCGCGAGGTAGCTGAACGGGTACTCGATCTCATGGACCTGCGGCGTCGAGAC
>DATDJX010000165.1:0-20168 GCA_036520275.1 Asanoa sp. | reverse complement strand
GGCACGGGCGGCGTAGGATCAGCGCCACGGCGTAATGGACGGTGTCTCGTTGATGTCCGCACCGAAGAACAGGAACACGACGAGCGCGGCCTGGCCGGTGTTGACCACGGGATGCGCCGCCGTCGCCGCGTCGTACGCGATCAGCAGCTCGTCGCGGTCCGCGTCACCGCCTCGCACGTCGTAGCCGGCGTAGCGGCCGGCACCCTCCCACACCAGGACCGAGTAGACGCCGCGTTCGGTGAGCGTGTGGGTCTCGCCCGGCGGCACGACCAGCTTCTTGCCGCTGAACTTCGGGCTGTTGTAGAAGATCCACGACTCGCGACCGCCGGAGCCCGGCACGGGCTGGGGCGTGGTGTGGTTGTTCTCATAGAAGTACGGGTCGCCGTTGAGCGCCCATTCCACGAAGCGGAGTGGGAACCGCTCGCCGTCGCGGGCGCGGTCGTCGTCCCGGACGTCCTTGAACAGCAGCTCCTTGGAGATGATCCGGCCGGCGTTGAGCGCCTGGAACATCGCGAAGACGTCCGAGTCCTCCTGCAGCTCGACGGTCAGCGCCGTGCCGGGCGCGTGCAGGACCCCGGAGACCACCTGGAAGCCCTCGTCGGCCACCTGCAACTCGGCCCGCGCGTGGCGCAGGATCAGGTCGCTGTCCCACGCGGCGAGGTAGGGCAGCAGCACCTCGGCCCGGCCGTCGCGGGCCACGGACGGGTGTACGCCGAAGAACGTCTCCGGGTGCGGCCCGGCGTCCACGCCGGCCGGGAAGTAATACGCCTCGTCCTTGGACCGCCGGCCGACCAGCGACGCCCACCGCTGTGGCGGGTGGATGTGGTACGGGATGCGCGCGCCGTAGTCGAGCAGCTTCGCGAGGCGGCCCAGCCCGGCGGGGTGCGCCGCCGCGTAGGAGGCGCCCAGTAGTTCGGCGGGCGCCGCGGCGACCGCGTCGCGCAAGGTGATCCGGCGGCGGCCGGACGCGTCGACGACGTACCCGAGCCCCTCGTCCGGTGGCCCGACCGCATTGTCGGCGCGCGTCGTCGAACCGAGCCAGCGCTCGCAGACGAATCCCCGCCGGCCGAGGTCGTACGCGTGTTCCGGAAGCCCCAGCCGTCGTCCGGGCGGCACCAGGTCGCGGGCGACGAACGCGGGCGCCAACCGCAGCACGCCGTTGCCGTCGGCGAGCAGGGCCTCGACGTCCCCGCGGGGCGTCATCCCTGCACACCCGTCATGCAGATGCCCCGGACGAACCGGCGCCGGACGTCCGCGAAGCGGATCGGGGAGGTGGCCACGACCGATCCTGGCATGCGCGGCGCTGCGGGGCTCTCGGCGCGCGCCATCACTAGGGTGTGACGACGGCCTTGACGAAGCCCGGCGGCTTGTCGCGGGCGGCGCGGAACGCCTCGTTCACCTCCTCGAGCGGGAAGCGGTGGGTGACGAGTGTCGCCAGCGACAGCCGGCCCGAGGTGAGCAGCCGCAGCCCGACGGTCATGCCGCGCATGATGGTCGGCACGTCGCGGTAGTGCGCGTTGACGATGGCGTAGGCCATCCAGTTCCAGCGCGCCAGCGGGATCCGGCGCGGCTCGCCCTGGTGGTAGCCGACGAGCACGATCTTCCCGCTCATCCGGGTCACCTCGCCGACCAGGTCGAGCGCCGCCTGCCCGCCGGCGCACTCGAACGTGATGTCGGCGCCCGCGCCGCCGGTCAGGCCGACGACGGCCTCGGCGAGTGACTCGTCGCGCACGTCCACCACCCGGGTGGCACCCAGCGCGGCGGCCACCGCGAGCGCGTCCGGGCGGGTGTCGGCGACCACGAGGTGCCGGACGCCGCGCAGCGCGACCAGCGACTGCACGAGGTTGCCCATGAACCCGGCGCCGATCAGCACCACGTCGTCGCCCAGCCGCACGTCGGCCTCCTCCACCGCGTTGACCGCGCACGCCAGCGGCTCGGCGAGCGCCTCGTCGAGCGGGACGTCACCGGTGGCCCGGCAGTAGGCCGCCTTGACGGCGACGAGGTCGGCGTAGCCGTGCGACGTCACCCAGGCGCCGACCGGATCACCGACCGCGAGCCCGGTGACGTCGGCGCCGAGCGCCTCGACCACCCCGCTGACCTCGTGGCCCGGGTAGGCCGGGTAGTCCATCGGCACCGTGCCGCGCCAGGGCGCCTGCTCCGAGGTGCACACGCCGCACGCCCGTACCCGGAGCAGTGCCTCGTCGCGCGCGATCCGCGGCACCGGGGCCTCGACGATCTCGAAGCGCTCCGGCCCGGTCAGCACCGCAAGCCTCATGCCTCCTCCTCAGTGCGCGGCCGTCGTGAGCGGTCCGGTGAGTGGAATCACACGGCGTCGATCGTCGACCAGTAGTGGTCCAGTGCCGCCCGCGGGTCCACGTCGACGGCCGTCCGGTGCGGGCCGTCGGCCGCGGGGCGCCACGAGGTGAAACCGGAAAGCGGTCCCTCGCCGCGGTTGACGGTGACCTCGCCGGTCTCGTACGCGCACAATGCCGGCTCGAACACGGTCGCCGCGGCGAGCGGGTCGTGGAAGGTGACCGTCGGCCGGTCGGCGAACCACGCGCCGGCCAGGTCGGCGACCGGCCGCAGCAGCGGGGTGTCGCAGCGGTCGAGGAACGCGGGGGCGTCCATCCGCACCCGGGTGGTGACGTCGAGCCCGATCGCCGTGGTCCGCGCGACCGGCGCGGCGAAAGCGGCGGCGGCGGCGTACGGGTCGCAGTGCATGTTCCACTCCGGCTCCCGCGGCCCGCTCGTGTAGGACCCGCCCATCAGGACCCACTCGCGCAGCAGACCCGGGATGCCCGGGTCCACCGCGAACAGCAGCGCGACGTTGGTCAGCGGCCCGATGCTCAGCAGGGTCACCTCACCCGGGCGGGCCCGGACCGTGCGGCGCAGGAAGTCGATGGCCTCGCCCTGTGGGAACTGCGCGTCGTGCGCCCACCGGGCGAGCGTCACCGCCTGTGGCGGCGGCCCCTGGACGGGCGGCGTCACCAGCGGATCGGCCGCGCCCGGCAGGATCGGCACGTCCCGTCCGGCGATGCGGCAAAGGACGCTCACCAGCCCGGCCCGAGCCACCGGGTCGGCGCTCACGGTCGTCACGCCGAGCAGCTCGCACCGCGGCTGTGAGAGCAGGTACGCCAGGCACACCGCGTCGTCGATGTCATTGCCGATGTCGGTGTCCAGCACGATCGGCCGCCGCTCGTCCATCGCGGCCCAGCATATTGGAGCCCAGCCTATTCGAGGCGGCCCCGGGCGGCGAGGTAGCGGCGGAACGGTTCGTCGGCGCCGTCGATCGGCTGGTGCACGATCCGGTCGGGGGCGAGCCGGCGGAGGGCGGCCTGCATCCGCAGGGCGAGGTCGTCCGTACCGGGCAGGTCCGGCACGGCCTCCTTGCGCGCCGCGTAGACGATCCGGGCAACGCCGGCGGCCACGGCGACCGTTTGGCACATGGCGCACGGCTCGCAGCTGGACACCACCGTTGCGCCGCCGAGGTCGACGGTGCCGAGCACCGTGCAGGCGGCCCGGATCGCGACCGCCTCCGCGTGCGCGGTCGGGTCGTGGTCACGAAGCGCGGTATTCACGCCGGTCGCCAGGACGTCGCCGGCGCGCACGACCAGCGCTCCGAACGGCAGTTGGCCGGCGTCGGCGTTGTCGACGGCCAGCCGGACGGCGCGCGCCAGCAGATCGCTGTCCACGCCCCGAGCCTCCCACACGCTTCTCGAACCGCTGGTTCGCGGCGCTGACCTCGTCCCGCTCACCGACGTGACCCACCGGGATGCGCGACGACCTCCGCGAGCGCGGCCGGCGGCGTCAGGCGCGGGCGCGGGTCTGCTGGAAGCAGTAGTAGAGCGCGATGAGGAAGTGCGCCACCAGAGTGAGCGGGGCGCTGAAGAGCGCGACCACCACGGTGGCCAGGTAGACGACGATGCCGACCGCGCTGAACCGCACGATCGATGCCCGTACGCCCGCGGCGTCGACGCCCTCGGCCAGCAGATGTGGATGCCGGGCGACGTAGGTGTAGAGCGCCGCGAACGCCAGCGACATCGCCACCATCAAGGCGGAGTAGACGACCGCGGCGGTCCGGGCGGAGGCGCCGCCCGCGGTCAGGTACTCGGCGAACAGTGCCGTGGTGAACGGGATCGCCGCGACGGTCATGAGCAGCACCAGGTTGAGGAACTGGGTGACCCGGTCGACGGCGCCGATGAGCTCGAAGACCGCGTGATGGTTGACCCAGATGATGCCGATCACGAGGAAGCTCGTCACATAGGCGGCGTAGGCCGGCCACTCGTCGGCCAGCGCGGCCGCGAGCGACCCGTGGAGCGCGTCCCGGACCGGCACCCGCAGGTCGAGCACGAGCAGGGTGATGGCGATCGCGAGCACGCCGTCGCTGAACGCTTCCGTGCGGTTGGTTTCGCTCACCCCGGCGATTATCCCGACTACGCCCCGGCGACGGCGGCGGCGCGCGGCGTCGTCGGTCACGCCGCTACGGGTGCCGGGCGGAAGGGCGCCATCACGTCGCGGTCGGCGGTGATCTCGCCCCACGTCGACTCGGGCACCTCGTTCCACGCGCCGGCCAGGTCGCCCAGCGGCTCCGAGACGATCAGCCGGGCCTCGTCGGACAGCAGCCGCAGGACCGGGCTGTCGGGATGCAGCTCGCGCAGCGTCCGCACGTCGGTGCTGTAGAACAGGGACCGGGAACGCCTCTCGGTGGAGTAGCGGAAGGCCCAGACGTTATGCCCGTCCGTCGTCGCCACCGTCATCTGCACGGGGTCGTCGACGCCGTGCCGTCGGGCCGTGGCCTCCACCAGCCCGATCATCCGTTCGACCGCGCGCGCCGGCTCGTCGCGCAGGCCGAGCGTGAGGGCGAGGTAGAACATCAGCTCGGAGTCCGTCGACCCCTCGATCGCCGGGTACAGGTCGGGGTCCACAGCCATGGCGAGGTCTCGTTTGAGGCGGGAGAACCCGGCGATGGATCCGTTGTGCATCCACAGCCAGTTCTCGTACCGGAACGGGTGGCAGTTGCTCTCCTGCACCGGCGTGCCGGTCGACGCCCGGATGTGTGCCAGGAACAACGGGGATCGCACCTGGTGGGACAGGCTGCGCAGGTTCCGGTCGCTCCACACCGGCCCGGTCCCGCGGAACACCGCCGGTTGCGGTCCCTCGCCGTACCAGCCGACGCCGAAGCCGTCACCGTTGGTGGTCTCGACACCCAGCCGGGCGTGGCGACTCTGGTCGATGAGCGAGTGCGCGGGCTTGTACAGCACCTCCTCGAGGAGGACCGGCGCACCCGAGTAGGCCAACCATCGACACATGTTTCCCCCGTTCGTCGCGCCACGCCGGCGGTCTCCTGCGAAGCCTAGGCGCCCAGCCGCCGGCGGGGTCGAGGAACGGGTCGAGCGGGACGTCCGGCGCGGCGGAGGCGTCCGCCCGCCGGAAACCGGGCATCTCGACCTGCCAGGTCGTGCTCGCCTCGACGTCGCTCACGGTCAGCCGAGATGATGGATGCTTCTGATCACCCGTCCGGTATGTCAGTAGGTGATCTGCGCGACCGCACGCAGGTCGTCGGCCGTCGTGGTGCCGAAGCCGAAGAACTCCAGGTAGGCCGGGATCTGTTCGAACAGCATGTCGATGCCGACCTGGGTGCGGCAGCCGCGCGCCGCGGCGGCCTCGAGGAACGGCGTCACCGCCTGCTTCATGACCACCTCGCCGACGAACGTGCCGCTGTCCAGCCGGGACATGTCCATCGGCAGTGGGTCGCCCTCGTTCATGCCCATCGGCGTCGCGTTGACCACGACGTCGAAGCCGGCCGGGTCGTTCGAGCCCGTGGTGACGCGGAGCTCCGGGTAATGGGTGCGCAGCCGGTCCGCCAGCGCCTCGGTCGACGCCGTGTTGACGTCGTAGAGCGCCAACCGCGCGACGCCGCGGCCGGCGAGCGAGGCGGCGATCGCCGATCCGACGCCGCCGCTGCCCACGACGAGCGCGCTCGCGCCCCGCAGCGTCACGCCCTTGCGCAGCGCGCCGCGCACGAAACCCTCGCCGTCGAACTGGTCGCCCAGCAGGCTGCCGTCCTCGCGCTTGAGCACGGCGTTGACCGCGCCGGCGATCGTCGCCGTCGGCGTCACGTCGTCGACCAGGCTCACCGTGGTCACCTTGTGCGGCATGGTGACCAGCGCGCCGCGGATGTTGGTGAGCTTGAACAGCTCGCGCAGGAACACCGGGTAGTCCGGCGCCTGCACGCCCATCGGCACCACCACGGCATCGACGCCCGCCTTCTCGAAGTACGGGTTGTAGATCATCGGGGCCTTGAAGCTGTGTGTCGGATACCCGAGATGGGCTACCAGCGTCGTCCTTCCGGTAATCACGCTCCCGACCGTAACCACGGCCTCCGGCAGAGCGGGCGCGGTCGTCCACCCAGTTGAAACGGCCGCCCCACCGGGAACCGCGCGGCCGACCATGGGTCATGACCGGCCGGCCGCTGTCGCTGTCGCACCTGACCGTGCTCGACGCGCCGCCACCACTGCTCGTCACCGCGGCGGGCGGTGCGGGCTTCGGCGCGGTCGGGATCCGGGTCTGGCCGGCGGGCGACGAGCCGCCGTATCCGATGCTCGACGACACTCCGGTGCGGCGCGAGACCCTCGCCCGCCTCGCCGACACCGGCGTGCGGGTGCTCGATGTCGAGGTGCTGCGGCTGCTCCCGGACACCACCCGGGACCACTGCCTGCGCCTCCTGGACGCGGGCCGGCTGCTCGGCGCCCGCGCCGTGCTCGTCATCGGCAACGACCCGGACCGGGAGCGGCTCGTCGACCGGTACGCGGAGGTTTGCGCCGCCGCCGGCGAGCGAGGCCTGCGGGCCTGCCTCGAGTCCATGATCTTCAGCGCGGTCAAGACGCTCGCCGACGCCGTACGCCTGGTCGAGCAAGCCGCACACCCGGCCGGCGCCGTGCTGGTCGACGCCCTGCACCTGCGGCGTGCCGGCGGCACACCGGCCGACGTCGCCGCCCTCGCGCCGGACCTGCTGCCGTACGCGCAGCTCTGCGACGGGCCGGCGGCGCCGGTACGGCCGCCGGAGGCGGTCGCGCTCGCCGAGGCCCGCTCCGGCCGGCTCCTCCCCGGTGACGGCGAGCTGCCGCTGCGGGCCCTCATCGACGCGCTCCCCGCGGACGCGGCGCTGGCCGTCGAGGCGCCCGTCACCGCCCTGGCCGGCGAGCCCGTTGGCGTCCGTGCCCGGCTCGCCTACGAGGCGCTGGCCCGCACGCTGGGGTGACGGGCCGGCGGGGTGCGCCGCGCCGGGTGCGGGCGGCGCGGCTTATCCGTAACGGGTCAGCGCGCGGCGAGCGCCCGGAACCGTTTGACGGCTGCGTCCCTCACCGCCGGACCGTGTCCGAAGACCGCGACCCTGAAGTCGAGCGTCGCCAGCCGCTTGAGGCTGTGCTTCGCGGCGGCGGCGTCGTCGGTGACCGGTCCCGGCGACCCGCGGACCCGGCCTCCCGGGACGCCGCCGGCCGCGTCGCCGGCGAAGAGGACGCCGCCGTCACGGTCGAGCAGGAACGACACATGACCCAGGGTGTGGCCGGGGGTGTGGACGGCGGTGAAGCCCGGCACCGAGAACGGCCCGTCGGCGGTCAGCGCCTCGTCGACGGGCGCGGGATCGGCCGTGCGCATGAGCGTCGAAAGCAGGCGCAGCAGCGGCGGGTTCTGCGCCGTACGCTGCCCCGTGATGAACGGGACGTCGATGACGTGGGCGACCACGGTCGCGCCGGAGCGGCGGCGCAGCTCCGCGAGCCCGCCGACGTGGTCGTCGTGTCGGTGCGTGACGAGGATGGTCGTGACCTCGCCGACGGATCGGCGCACGTCGCGCAGGGCCCGCTCGATCGTGCGGCTGCCGCGCCCGGGCAGCCCGGTGTCGACCAGCACCACGCCGCCGTCGGTCACCACGAGGTGAGCGTGGACGTGTGCCACCCGAACCTCGAAGACACCGTCGGCCACCGCGCGCATGGCCGACAGCCTCCCACGGTCGATCGCCGCCGGCTAGGCGACGCGGTGGTCGGTCGACTGCCGCGCCACCAGGTCGGGTTGGAAGACCACGTGCCGATGCTCGTGGCCGGGCACGTCGCCGGACTCCTCGAGCAGCAGCTCGGCGGCGGCCCGACCGAGCTGCTCGCGGGGCTGCCGCACCGACGACAGCGGGACCGCCGCGGCCGCCGCGAACTCGATGTCGTCGTATCCGATGATCGCGACCTCCTCGGGCACCCGCAGGCCGCACGAGACCACCTCCTGCAGGGCGCCGAGCGCGAGGAGGTCGTTGGCGCAGAAGATCGCCGTCGGGCGTCGGGACGCGGGCAGCGCGGCGAGCTCGGCGGCGCCGCGCCGGCCCTCCGCGACGGACAGGCTGCGGGTCCTGACGACCGTCAGCGCGGCGCCGGTGCCGGCCAGCGCCGCCGTCGCGCCTTCGTGCCGCTCGGCCACCTGGCGGATCGAGAACGGACCGCCGATGTACGCGAGATGGCGGTGGCCGCGCCCGAGGAGGTGCTCGGCGGCGAGCCGGCCGCCGCGCACGTCGTCGACGGAGACCGAGCAGCGGCCGGGATGGCCGGTGACCCGGTCGACCAGCACGACCGGGATGCCACGCTGGACGAAGCGGTCCAGCCGCGGGTGTGCGCCGTCGGCGACGGGGGTGACGAGCAGGCCCTGCACGCGCTGCTCCTCCAGCATGTCGAGGTGCCGGTGCTCGCGGGACGGGTCCTCGCCGCTGTTGCAGACGATCAGCATGCCGCCGGAGCGCTCCACGACCGTCTCGGCGCCCCGGACCACATCGGTGAAGAACGGATTCGACACGTCGAGCACCACGATCGCGACCGTACGGCTGCGTCCCGCGCGCAGCTGCCGGGCGGAGTCGTTACGGACGTAGCCGAGAGCGTCGATCGCGTCGAGCACCCGCTGCCTGGTGGCGGGCGAGACGGTGTCCGGCCGGTTCAGGACGTTGCTGACCGTACCCAACGAGACGCCCGCCTGCCGGGCCACCTCCTTGATGCTGGCCGCCATCGCTCGCCCCCTTCGCGCCCGTACACCATATGCGACGGTGAAACGTCTCAAGCAACCGCACGGCGGAACAACTCTTGACCGGGGCGGGGCGGGCCGCTACCGTCGGGTGCACTCAATGAAACGTTTCACGCATGCTGGGAGCGTCCCATGTCAGCGGTGGATGACCTCGTCGCCCGGTCCAACCGGCTGGGCGCCGACCCGCGCAACACCAACTACGCCGGCGGCAACACGTCGGCGAAGGGCATCGCGGCCGACCCGGTGACCGGCGGCGACGTCGAGCTGCTCTGGGTGAAGGGCTCGGGGGGAGATCTCGGCACGCTCACCCCGGCCGGGCTGGCGGTACTCCGGCTGGACCGGCTGCGCTCGCTCGTGGATGTCTACCCGGGTGTCGCGCGCGAGGACGAGATGGTGGCGGCGTTCGACTACTGCCTGCATGGACGCGGCGGAGCGGCGCCGTCGATCGACACCGCGATGCATGGCCTGGTCGGGGCGCCGCACGTGGACCACCTGCATCCGGACGCCGGCATCGCGATCGCGACCGCCGCGGACGGACCGGCGCTGACCAAGGAGATCTTCGGCGAACGGGTGCTGTGGGTGCCGTGGCGGCGACCGGGCTTCCAGCTCGGCCTGGACATCGCCGCGGTACACGGGGCCAACCCGCGGGCGATCGGCGTGATCCTCGGCGGGCACGGGATCACCGCATGGGGCGCGACGAGCGATGAGTGTGCCGCCAACTCGCTGGAGATCATCTCGACCGCGGCGCGGTACCTGGAGGAGCACGGCAGGCCGGAGCCGTTCGGTCCGGTGCTGCCCGGCTACGGGCCGTTGCCGGAGCCGGAGCGGCGGGAGCGTGCGGCCGCGCTGGCGCCGGTGATCCGTGGCCTGGCCTCCGGCGACCGGCCGGCGGTCGGCCACTTCACCGACGCCGACGTGGTGCTGGACTTCCTGGCCCACGAGGCGCACCCGCGGCTGGCGGCGCTGGGAACCTCCTGCCCCGACCACTTCCTGCGCACGAAGGTGCGCCCGCTCGTGCTCGACCTGCCCCCGACCGCGCCGCTGGCCGACGCGGTCGCCCGGCTGCGCGAGCTGCACGCCGCCTACCGCGAGGACTACCGGGGCTACTACGAGCGCCACGCCACGCCGGAGTCGCCCCCGATGCGCGGCGCCGACCCGGCGATCGTCCTCGTGCCCGGCGTCGGGATGTTCTCGTTCGGCGCGAACAAGCAGACCGCCCGGGTGGCCGGCGAGTTCTACGTCAACGCGATCAACGTCATGCGCGGCGCGGAAGCCGTGTCGTCGTACGCGCCGATCGACGAGGCGGAGAAGTTCCGCATCGAGTACTGGGCGCTGGAAGAGGCCAAACTGGCCCGGATGCCGAAGCCGAAGCCGCTCGCGACGCGGGTCGCGTTCGTCACCGGCGGCGGTTCCGGCATCGGCCGGGCGATCGCGCACCGGCTCGCCGCGGAGGGTGCCTGCGTGGTCGTCGCCGACCGGGACGGTGCCGCGGCGTCCACGGTGGCCGGTGAGCTGGGTGGCGGCGACGTCGCGGTGCCGGTGACCGCCGACGTCACCGATCCCGCCGCGGTGGCGGCCGCGCTGCGCGAGGCCGTGCTCGCCTTCGGCGGCGTCGACCTGGTCGTCAACAACGCCGGCCTGTCCATCAGCAAGCCGCTGCTGGAGACCACCGAGGCCGACTGGGACCTGCAGCACGACGTGATGGCCAAGGGCTCGTTCCTGGTCTCCCGGGAGGGCGCCCGGATCATGCTGGAGCAGGCGATGGGCGGCGACATCGTCTACATCGCCAGCAAGAACTCGCTGTTCGCCGGTCCCAACAACGTGGCGTACGGCGCGGCGAAGGCCGATCAGGCCCACCAGGTGCGGCTGCTCGCGGCGGAGCTGGGGGAGCACGGCATCCGGGTCAACGGCGTGAACCCCGACGGAGTGGTCCGCGGCTCGGGCATCTTCGCCGGCGGCTGGGGCGCCCAGCGCGCGGCGGTCTACGGCGTTGCGGAGGAGGAGCTGGGCGCCTACTACGCGCAGCGCACACTGCTCAAGCGGGAGGTGCTGCCCGAGCACGTCGCCAACGCCGTCTTCGTGCTCACCGCCGGCGACCTGTCCCACACCACGGGGCTGCACGTCCCGGTCGACGCCGGCGTCGCGGCCGCCTTTCTCCGATGAACCGCCCTGCGCCGAGTACCCACGCCGCGGTCGATCTGGGCGCGTCCAGCGGGCGGGTGGTGGTCGGACGGGTCGGCGATGGCCGCCTCGCGCTCACCGAGGCGCACCGGTTCCCGAACACGCCCGTGCGGGTGGCCGGCACGCTGCACTGGGACGTCCTCGCCCTCTTTGCCGGTGTCCTGCACGGGCTGCGCGCCGCCGGCCCGGTCGACAGTGTCGGCGTCGACTCCTGGGCCGTCGACTACGGGCTGGTCGACGCGTCCGGCGCGCTGCTCGGCAACCCGGTGCACTACCGCGACACACGTACCGACGCCGTGTGGCAGGCCGCGGCGAAGCGGCTCGGCGAGGAGCGCCTCTACGCCACCACCGGGCTGCAGCAGCTGCCGTTCAACACGCTCTACCAGCTCGTCGCGGCCGCCGGCACTCCGCAGCTCACCGCCGCCCGGTGGGTGCTGCTGCTGCCCGACCTGATCGGATACTGGCTCACCGGGGAGATCGGCGCCGAGGCCACCAACGCGTCGACCACCCAGCTGTACGACGTCCGTCGCCGCGCGTGGGCGACGGATCTCATGGCCGACGCGGGGATCCCGGCGGCGCTGTTCCCCCAGCTGCGGGAGGCCGGTACGCCGATCGGGCCGGTGCTGCCCGACGCCGGCCTGTCATACCCGACCGAGGTCGTCGCGGTCGGCTCGCACGACACCGCCTCAGCGGTCGTCGGCGTGCCCGCGGACGGACCGGACTTCGCGTACATCTCCTGCGGCACCTGGTCCCTCGTGGGCGTCGAGCTCGACGCGCCGGTGCTGACCGAGGCGAGCCGGCTGGCCAACTTCACCAACGAGGGCGGTGTCGACGGCACCATCCGGTACCTGCGCAACGTGATGGGCCTGTGGTTGCTGCAGGAGTGCCTGCGGACATGGGCCGACGCGGACCTTGCCGCGCTGGTGACGGCCGCCGCCGCCGAGCCCGCGTTCGCGGCGGTCGTCGACGCCGACGACCCGGTCTTCCTGCCGCCGGGCGACATGCCGGCGCGGATCGCGCGGGAGTGCCGGCGCACCGGCCAGCGGCCACCCGAGGGCAGGCCGGCGCTCGTGCGGTGCATCGTGGACAGTCTCGCCCTGGCCCACCGCAAGGCGGTCCGGGAAGCGGCGGAGCTGTCCGGTCGGGAGGTGCGGGTCGTGCACCTCGTCGGCGGCGGCGCCCGCAACGCGCTGCTGTGCCAACTGACGGCCGACGCGTGCGGCCTGCCGCTGCTCGCCGGACCGGTCGAGGCCACCGCGCTGGGCAACGTGCTGGTGCAGGCCCGTCGGGCGGGCGTCGTGGACGGCGACCTGGCGGCGCTGCGGGCTGTGGTCCGGGAAACCCAGGGAGTCCGCCGCTACGAGCCGCGGGGCGATGGCGAGGCGTGGGCCGCGGCCGCGGCGCGGGTGGGGTGACGGGAGAGCGTCATCGGCGCGGCCGCGGCCCCGACAGTGCGCGCGTCGGTCCGTGGTCCGCGCCGACCACCGCCGGAAGCAGCGGCAAGCCGGCCCGCCCACGTCGCCGCGGCGGGCACGTGTCCATCCGCCATTCGACCACCGTACGCGGGCGCCGCGACTAGGGTGACGGATGATGCTGCTGCAGTCGGGGAAGGCGCCGTCGCACCCGGGCCGGGGCGGCGGCGGCCCGCGCCCGGCGCGGCTCGCCACATGGGTCCGCCACTGATGTGCCGCCTCTTCGGCCTTTCCGCCGCGCCCGCCCGGGTGGCGGCCACGTTCTGGCTGCTCGACGCACCGGACAGTCTGGCTGTCCAGAGCCGCCGCGAACCCGACGGGGTCGGGCTGGGCGTCTTCGCGCCCGACGGCACCCCGATCGTCCACAAGCGTCCGATCGCCGCCAACCGGGACGAGGAGTTCGCCAGGGAGGCGCGCGAGGTCACCAGCACCACCTTCCTCGCGCACGTCCGGTACGCGAGCACCGGCGGGCTGCTGCCGCAGAACACCCACCCCTTCCTGCAGGACGGCCGGCTCTTCGCGCACAACGGTGTGGTCGAAGACCTGGACCGGTTGCGGGCGAAGGTCTCTTCGGAGCTCGACGCGCCGCTGGACGACCTGGTCCGCGGCGACACCGACTCCGAGCTGGTGTTCGGGCTCGTCACCGCGTACGCCCGCCGGCACGGCGACGTCGGCCGCGCCATCGTCGAGGCGGTCCGCTGGGTGGCGGCCGAGCTGCCGCTGTACGCGCTGAACATCGTCCTGACCACGCCGACCGACCTGTGGGCGCTGCGCTACCCGCAGACCCACCGCCTGTGGGTGCTCGAGCGGTCGCCCGGCGGCATCCACGGCGGCCGGCATCTCGAGGCGGCCAGCCGGCCGGGGACCGTGCGGGTGCGCTCCCGCGACCTGTCCGAGACGGCCGCGACGGTGGTGGCGAGCGAGCGGATGGACGAGAACCCGCGCTGGGACCAGCTCGCCCCCGCAGAGCTGCTGCACGTGGGACCCGACCGGCAGATCAGCCGCCGGATCGTGCTCGACGCCGCTCCGGCCCGGCTGCTCACGCTGGCCGACCTGCATCCGCAGGCCGCGGCCTCGCAGACGGCGGCGGCTGCGGGCTGACCCCGGCCGCCGCGGACCGGTCAGCGACGGCCGGCCGGGCGCGCGGCCCGTAGAACGGTGGCACGTCCCGCCACGGCACCCCGGCCCGGATGCGCCACCGGATCCCCGTTGGCATTAGCGCCGTTCGAGCGTGAGCAGGGTCGCAGGCTCTGCGGGCGCGGGTGCGCCGGGATCTGCGGCAACAGCCTGCTCGAGGCGGCGGAAGCCGGCCTCCAGCTCGTCGGGAGTGAAGTGAGCGAAGACCGAATAGGTGCGCAGACGCAGCCGTTCGAGCATGTCACCGTGGGTGCCGGGGGACGGCTCGGTAACCGTGCCGAAGCTGGCGACGCGCCAGCCGGCCGACGTGAACGTTGCGATGACCTCATGCAGCGGCTGAAACGGCGCGGCGTGTACCTCAAGGCTGCGGGGGAAGTGCTCCAGCCACCACAGCCTGGGCAGGTGGTCGCTGAACTGCGAGCGCAGCAGCAGCCGCCCGCCGGGCCTGAGCACCCTGGCCAGCTCCTGGGCTGCCCGCGGCTTGTCCTGGACGTGGGCCCAGGACAAGAACATCAGAGCGTAGTCGGCGCTGCCGGACGGCACTGGCATGTGCTCGGCGGAGCCTGCCAGGTACCGCACACCGGGATGCTGGGACTGCGCCTGCGCTATCTCGCGCATGCGGACCGCGGGCTCAACGCCGGTGACTGGCCCGAACGCTCGCGCCAGCGCGGGGGTGTACCTGCCGGTCCCTGAACCGACGTCCAGCCCCGCCAGCGGACGCCGCTCGGGCAGCCGGGCTGCGAAGGCACTGATCCATGCCTGCAGCTGCTGCTCGGTGAGCGCACGGCCACGCGCGTAGTCCTGGTACTGCTCCGTGTCGTAGTCGATCCGCCTCATCGCAGCTCTCGCGTCAGCGGGCTGCGATGGGCGCGCAGCCCGCGGGTGGCCAGTCAGAACGACCGTAGCTCGGTCCGTTCGCACCTTGCTGCCCAAGAACCAGGGCGACCGAAGCCACCGTTCAGGTTGCGGCCATCACGGACTGGCTCTGACCGCACTTCGCAGACAAGCCCTAGCGGGGCACCCGGCCCACCACGTGGGAGGCGATCGCGAGGCTCGACGTCGCGGCAGGGGATGGGGCGTTGCGCAGGATGACCAGGTGGTCCGAGGTATCCACGACGAAGTCGTCGACCAGGGCCCCGGACCGGTCCAGGGCCTGCGCGCGCACGCCCGCCGGCCACGGCAACAGATCGCCGGCGCGCAGCTCGGGCAGGTAGCGGCGGGCCAGCCGGGCGAACAACCGCCGCGAAGCCGCGCTGGCGACCTCGCGGGCGCCGGCCGGCCAGTGCCGCCGGGCCATCCGCAGGAAGCCCGGGTAGCCGAGCACGTCCACATAGGAGCGGCCATGGTCGGCCAGTGCCAGCACGGCGTTCGGCCCGACCAGCACCTCGTCGTCGAAGCGGCGGGTCAGGTGCACGCCGAGGAACGGGTAGCGCGGGTCGGGCACCGGGTAGACCAGCCCGCGGACGCGGTCGCGCAACCGGGGGGAAAGGCGGTAGTAGAGGCCACGGAACGGCACCGTGCGCATCCGCCCGTCGAGCACCCGCCCGCCGGCGAGGCGGTCGGTGCCGAGGCCCGCGCAGGCCACCACGAGGTCGAACGACTCGGTGCCTTGGGGCGTGTCGACGCGGACGCCGTCGACGCCGGCACGCAAGCGGGCGACCCGTGTGCCCAGCCGGACCGTGCCGCCGCGCTTGCACACGTCGTCGGCGAGCGCCCGGGCGACGGCGCCGAAGTCGGTGACCGCGCTCGCCGGGCTGTGCACCGCCGCGACGCCTGGCGTCCCCGGTTCGACCTCCCGCAGCCCGCCGGCGTCCAGCATGGACACCCCGGGCACTCCGTTGGCGACGGACCGTTCGTAGATGTCGCGCAGCGCGGGCAGCTCGGCCTCGCCGGTCGCGACGACCACCTTACCGAGCTCCCGGTACGGCACGCCGGCCTCGGCGCAGAACTCCTTCATCGCCGCACGGCCCCGCCGGCACAGCTCGGCCTTGAGCGACCCGGGCTTGTAGTAGAGCCCGGCGTGCACCACCCCGCTGTTATGGCCGGTCTGGTGGCGGCCGACCGCCTCCTCCTGCTCGAACACGACGACCTCGGCGCCCGGTCGGGTGGCGAGCAGCTCGCGCGCGACGGCGAGCCCGAGGATGCCGCCGCCCACCACACCGACGGTCCGGGCGCTTGCCATGGCGTCAGCCTAGCGAAGGGGGCTCGGGCGCCACGTCGACCGGCACGCGGTCGAGCGTGACGAGTGTCCGGGCGACCGGCGGCGCCACGACGCCCTGCCGGTCGAGCAGGTCGGCCGCGGGGTCCCGGTCGTCGCCCGTCGCCCGGAGGGTCATGATCTCGCCGGCGACTGCCCGGACACCTTCCGATCCGACGCCGACGACCCGGTCACGTCGGCCGCCCACGGCACCGGGGGATAGCGGTCGATCTCCTCCCGCAGCCTCCTGTCGTCCACGGCACGCCAGCCTACGGGGGCAGGCCCTAGGGTGGGCGTGAGGAGGTAGTCATGGACCCGTCGAAGACCGCCGTCGTGCTCATCGAGTTCCAGAACGACTTCACCACCGAGAACGGTGCCCTCCACGGCGCCGTCAAGGAAACCATGGACGCTACCGACATGATCGAGCACACCCGCGACGTCGTCGCGGCGGCGCGGGCGGCCGGCGCGACCGTCGTGCACGCGCCGATCCAGTTCGCCGAGGGCTACCGCGAGATCACCAACCACCCGTACGGCATCCTGAAGGGCGTCGTGGACACCAACGCGTTCGTCAAGGGCACCTGGGGCGCGGAGATCGTCGGCGACGTGCAGCCGGCCGAGGGCGACATCGTGCTCGAGGGCAAGCGCGGCCTCGACGCGTTCGCCAGCACCAATCTCGACTTCATCATGCGCAGCAAGGGCATCCAGACGATCGCGCTGGGCGGCTTCCTCACCAATTGCTGCGTCGAGTCGACGATGCGTTCGGCCTACGAGCGGGGGTACGAGGTCGTCACCCTTACCGACTGCCTGGCCGCGACGAGCGTTGAAGAGCACGAGAATGCGATCAAGTACGACTACCCGATGTTCTCCAAGCCGATGACCGCGCGGGAGTTCGCCGACACCCTCGCGGGCGAGGAGCCCGCCGGGGACGCGTCGCGCGGCTACCGGTAGCCGCCGTCAACCGGGCGACGTGGCGGCCGGTCCGGGCGGCGGATCGCAATGGAGCTCCCTCGTTCGGTTCCGTCGGCTTCTCGGCCTTCTCCGTCTCGCTCGAGGTCGGCGTCGCCCCGGGCGTCGCAGAGACCGCGGCCGCCGGCCCCGCCGTGTCGGTGGGTGGCGGCCCCGTGGTCGCGGTCCGTCCGACGGTGCGCACCGCGCCGGGGCAGGGCGGTGCGCCGGGCCGCGCGGTCGACACCACCGGATTCCCGTCTCGGCTCGCGCCGAGCCACCCGACACCCCGGTGTAACACCTCCGATACCGGCGGCGCTCACAGTGCGGGGGCCGTTGCAGAAAGAGGAGTCGGACCTGGTGGCGTTGGAGCTGGACGTGCGGCGTGGCGACGCCGTCACGACGCTGGTGGTCGACCAACCCGACGACGACGACGTCGAGCGGGCGCTGGACTGCCTCGACGAGCGGCACCACACGGAGCTGACGATCGTCGGCGACGACGGGCAGTACCTCGTCGTCTGCGGAGGCAACGGCCGCTACCACGTCTCCATCTCCTCGGACGAGCACGACGACACCATCGTGCTGCAGGCGGTCGCGGCCGAGCCGTCCGGCGACGCCATGTTGACGGTCGGCGGCCGTACGCTCCGGGTGCCGGCCCGATCGGTGATCGGCCGGGTCGAGGCGGCGCGGGCCGCGCGGTGGTTCCTCGCCAGCGGCCGGCCGGACCCGGGCCAGGCCTGGCGCTGACGCCCGGCCGTCGCCCCGCCGTCACCACGCCCCGCATCGCGTCCGCGTCGGGCCGGACCCGCGGCGAACCGCGCGTCGTCGAGGCGGCTCTCCCGCGACGCCCGTAGCGCGGACCCGCCGGCACGGCAGCGCCGGCGCGAGCAGTGCGGCCGCGGCTGGGTGGGCTTGGACTCGACCGGCGTGCGCCACCGTTCATCCCGGGCCGCGGGGTCTCGGCGAGGACCGGGCGGCGTGCCAGGGGTGGCGGTGTCGACCGGTCAGTCGCGGGGAGCGCGCATGCCGGCGATGACCATGTCGGCGAACAGCTCCCAGTTGCTGGTGGTAGAGAGCGCGGCCGACAGGCCGACCATGATCGCCTGGAAGTCGTCGACGGTGAGGTCGGGTCGGATCGCTCCGGTCGGGCGGACCCGGTCCAGCAGCACGGCGGTGCGGTGCACCAGGGGGAGGAACGCGCCCGGACAAACCTGGTCGACCTGCAGGTCGCCGAGCACGTGGCACAGGCCGGCGTTGGCGGACATGTCGGCGGCCGTGCGGCGCAGGAGGCGCTCGAAGGCCGCCGCGGGGTCGGGGTCGGCGATCGCCTCCTCGACGAGGGCGATCCGCTCGTCGAGGAACTGGCGGCCGAGCTCGGCGAGCAGCGCCTGCTTGGTCGGGAAGTTGCGGTAGAGCGTGCCGACGCCGACGCAGGCGCGCTTGGCGATCTGCTCCATCTGGGCGTCGCCGCCCTCGGAGGAGAAGACCTCGCGAGCGGCGGCGAGCACACGCTCACGGTTGCGGGCGGCGTCGCCGCGGAGGGCGCGCCCGACCGGTGCCGCGGGAGGTACGGCTGTGGTGGTCATCACGTGCGACTCTACCCAATCCGATTGACAAGCGGAATCCAGGTTCCGTAGCTTTGGCCGAGTCTACCGGAACCGGAATTCGACTTCCATTTACGTGAGGAACTGCACCGATGACAGACCAAGCGGTCACCGCGTCGGAGACCGGGCTACGGCGCGGCCTCGCGCTTCTGCTCCTCGCGGCCACCCAGTTCGTGCTGGTGCTCGACGCCAGCATCGTCAACGTCGCGTTGCCCTCGATCGGACGGGACCTGGCCTTCGCGCCGGAGGACCTGTCCTGGGTCGCCAACGCGTACACCCTGACCTTCGGCGGTTTCCTGCTGCTGGGCGGCCGGATCGCCGACCTGACCGGGCGGCGCCGGCTCTTCATGATCGGCCTGGCGCTGTTCTCCGCCGCGTCGCTCGCCGGCGCGCTCGCCACCACGCCGTTGATGCTGGTCGCGGCGCGGGCGGTGCAGGGCATCGGCGCC
Source organism: Asanoa sp. (assembly GCA_036520275.1). Taxonomy (GTDB): domain Bacteria; phylum Actinomycetota; class Actinomycetes; order Mycobacteriales; family Micromonosporaceae; genus Asanoa. The sequence continues at coordinate 1,129 of DATDJX010000165.1, read as the reverse complement.
GCCATGGTCGCGCCGGCCGCGCTATCGCTGCTGATGACGCTGTTCCCCGCCGGCCAGGAGCGCAACCGGGCGCTCGGCGTGTGGGGCGCGGTCGCCGGTGCCGGCGGCGCCGCGGGCTCGATCCTCGGCGGCGTGCTGACCGAGTGGTTCGGCTGGGAGGCCGTGCTGTGGGTCAACGTGCCGATCGGCGTCCTGGTGCTGGCGCTGGCCCCGCGGCTGCTTCCCGCCGCGCGCGACGCGCTCGGCCACCGGGCCTTCGACGTCGCCGGCGCCGTGTCGGTCACGGCCGGCATCGCGGTGGGCGTGTATGCGCTGGTCGACGCCAACCGGGCCGGCTGGCTCTCGGCCCAGACGATCGGCCTCGGCATCGCGTCGCTCGCTCTGCTGGCCGCCTTCGTGGTGATCGAGGCGCGCAGCAGGCACCCGCTCGTGCCGCTGCGCATCTTCCGGGAGCGGACGATCGCCGGCGCCAACCTGCTCTCGATCATGATCACCGCTTCGATCTTCCCGATGTTCTTCGTCCTTACCCTGTTCCTGCAACAGGTGATGGGCTACAGCCCGCTTCGTTCCGGGTTCGGCCAACTGCCGTTCGCGATCACGTTGATCGCGACCGCCGGGGTCGCCTCGCGCATCGTCACCCGGTACGGCTACAAGCTGCCGCTCTTCGGTGGCCTGGTGGCGTTGGCCGCCTCGTTGCTCTGGTTCTCGAACCTGTCGCCGACCGGCGGCTACGTGAGCGACGTTCTCGGCCCGACGCTGCTGGCCGGCGCCGGCGGGGCGTTCGTGTTCATCCCGGTGACCATCGCTGCTACCGTCAAGGCCCGCCCGGAGCAGGCCGGCCTCGCGTCCGGCCTGATCAACACCACCCAGCAGGTCGGCGGCGCGATCGGCCTGGCCGCCCTGGTCGCGGTGGCGAGTCACCGGACGGCCGACGTGGTCGCGGCGGGCGAGCGGGTGCCCGCGGTCGCCCTGACCGAGGGCTTCCAGGCCGCCCTGCTGAGCGGCGCCGGGATCGCGTTGGTCGCGGCCTTGCTCACGCTGGTCCTGCTGCCGCGCGGCAACAGGGTCCCGGTCGCACCCGACGACGCGTCGGAGCTCGACACGGACGAGGGGGTCGTGCCGGCCGGCG
>DATDJX010000164.1:0-2466 GCA_036520275.1 Asanoa sp. | reverse complement strand
TCCACGAGGCGCGCGAGGATCGCCCGCCGGGTGGGATCGGCGAGCGCGGCGAAGGTCGCGCTGAGATGGTCGACGGGCATGGTGCCAAACCAATTGGTTTGATAAGAATACGCCATCACCCGGACGCCACCGCCGCGCGATCGAGACAGCAGCGCCTCCCCGCGGCCGCTTGGCGCCACCCACGAGGAAGGAGACACACCATGGGCAGGATCGTCGTGACCGAGTTCATCTCGCTGGATGGCGTCGTCGAGGACCCCGGAGGATCCGAGGACTTCAAGTACGGAGGCTGGAGCTTCGAGTTCGACCGCGGGCCCGAGGGCAACGAGTTCAAGGTCGACGAGACACGCGCGTCCGCGGCGATGCTGCTGGGCCGCGTGACCTACGAGGGCTTCGCCGACGCCTGGCCGTCGCGCGAGGGCGAGTTCGCCGACATGTTCAACTCGATGCCCAAGTACGTGGTCTCCTCGACGCTGACCCAGCCGGAGTGGACGAACTCGACGGTCCTCGAGGCAGGCGACCTCGTGGATGCGGTCTCCAAGCTCAAGCAGGAGGCCGACGGCGACGTGGTCGTCCACGGCAGCGCCCAGCTCGCGCAGACGCTGATCGCACACGACCTCGTCGACGAGCTGCGGCTGATGGTCTTCCCGGTCGTCCTCGGCACGGGCAAGCGCCTCTTCGGCGACCCGGGCGAGAAGAAGGCGCTGCGGCTCGTCGACTCGAAGGTCGTCGGCGACGGTGTCGTGATCCTGACCTACGCGCCCGTGCCGCCCGCGTGACCGCGGGTTGGCCTCGGCGAGCACCTCCGGAGCATCATGCGAGCTCGGACTGGAGGATCTCTGCAGCGGGGCGGCGGGCGCCGATGCGGGCTGGTATGGCGGTGAGGCCCGCCACGACGAGGACGGCGCACGGCACGACGGCGAGCAGCTGCCAGAGCGGCGGGAGCGTGATCGAGTCGGGGTCGACCGCCGCAACCAGCCCGATGCCCCCCGGGATGCCGAGGATCGCGCCGGTCAGCGCGGGAAGCACCTGCGCGGCTGAGAGGCCGGCGCTGACCTGCTGTGGGGTCGCGCCGAGTGCGCGCGCGAGCGCCGATGAGTGCCTGGCGTCGAGTGCGGTCGCCCAGGTGATGAAGATCGCGTTGACGGCCGCGAGGGCGACGAGCGTGATCGTGATCACGAGCAGCACTTGGTTCATTCGGTCTGTTTGAGAAGGATCCGCCGCGGAGGCTCCGTCGACTAGGTCGGCGTGGGCGGCCAGCGCGGCGACGATCCCGCTGACGGTGATCGCGATGCTGGCCGTGGCGAGCACGACGCGGCGCGGTCGCCTGGCGGCGACCCGCAGCCCGAGCAGCAGCGGGACGGGCAGTCGCGCCGAGATCGCGATCAGCCAGGCCGTCCGCCGGGGAGCGCGGGCCGAGTCGGCCAGCGCGAGGACCGTGCTGGTGCGGGCGGCCCGCACGGCAGGAACGAAGGTCGCGGCGACGGCGACCCCCAGCGCGACAGCTGTCACCACGCCGACCGTGGAGATGGTGAGCGGCGGCGCACCCGCGCCGCCGAGGAGGCCGGCTGTGGGGTCGGTGAGCAGTGGGGCGGCCAGCCATCCGACCGCGAGCCCGGCCGCCGCCGCCAGCAGGGCCACGACGAGGTACTCGGCGAGGAGCACGGCGGCGACCAGGCTCGGTGTGCCGCCGACCGCTTTGAGCAGTCCAACGCGTCGAATCTGGTCGGCCATCCGGCCTCCGACCAGGACCGCGACGCTGGCCAGGGCGAGCAGGACGAGCAGCCAGCCGCCGGTCATCAGCGCTCGCCGCTGGTTTCGCACCAGGGTCGCGGTCTGGTCGTGGATCTCCTGCCAGGACTGCAGGAGCGGCGCCCTCGGATCGGATGCACCCATGTGCGCGTCGACGAACGCCGGGGCGGCGGCCGGGTCGGCCAGCTTCAGCTTCAAGACGTAGGCGAGGGATTCGTCCTGCGCGGCGAGGCCTCTGGCGTCCGCCCGGCTGAGCCAGACGAGGCCGGCAGGCTCGCAGTGGGAAAGGCAGGTCACCTCCGGGTACGGCGCCGCGGCGGCGGTGACCGCGACACCGGCGACCCGGAACGACCGGCCTCCCAAGGTGATCGGATCGCCGGCGCCGACACCGAGCGAGTCTGCGAACGCCGCCTCGACCACCACCCCGCCGCCGCCGAGCCAGCGGCCTTGCGTCAGCTTCGGTTGGTCGACCGGCGCCGGCGCGGTGTCACGGCCCTCCACCTGCGCGTCCAGCGTCTGGCGGTGTGCCTGGAGCTTGGTCCACACGACCGCGTACGGTCCGCTGTGCTCGACGACGCCGGGCGCGTCGCCCAGCGCCTTCAGCCCGACCACGTCGGCGGGCACCCCGCTTTCGGGCGAGGAGACGCTGGCGACCACGTCGGGTCCCGCGGTCGCGGCCCGCGTGCTCTGATACGGCTTGCTCGTGGCCCCGCGCAG
>DATDJX010000163.1:0-5616 GCA_036520275.1 Asanoa sp. | reverse complement strand
GCGGATCGTGTCGACGCCGTCGACCGGTTCGCGGGCGAGCAGCACCAGGGGTAGGCCGGTGGCGGCGATGCCGGCGACGACGTCGTCGCCGACGGTGCTGCCCATGATCGCGAGTCCGTCCACCCGCCCGGCGAGCGCCTGCACGGCGGCGACCGCGTCGCGGCCGTGCGTGGCGAGGATCAGCACGCTGCTGCCGAAGTCGGCGGCGGTCTCCTCGTAGCCCAGCACCACCTCCCCGTAGTACGGGCCGACGAGGTCGTGGAAGACGATTCCGTTGGCGGCGTGCCGGCCCTCGGCGAGCGAGCGTCCGCTGCGGTTGGGCGTGAAGCGCAGCTCTTCGGCGGCGGCCTTGACGCGCGCCCGGGTCTCCTCGGTGACGAGGTCGGAGTCGCGCAGCGCGCGGGACACGGTGGCGATCGAGACGCCGGCTAGCCGGGCGACCTCGTAGATGGTCGCCGCCTTGTTCCGGGCGGGGGTCGTGGCCGGCGTGCCCTTTGAAAGCGCTTTCATCGCCACGGGGCCGGTTTAACCGGGCCGACACGGGCGGAAACCCGGTCGAGACGAGAAGTCCGTGATGCGCGGCTTCCGGCGCATCAGACTTTCTGCACGTTTTCCACTTTCGCCCGGTGACCGTTGGGTCTTGGGGTCAGAACCGGAAGCCGGCGGTCACGGCCCGGTGGTCGGTTCCGGGAGTGCGCAGGACATCCGCCGCGCTCGGCGTGAGGCCGCGGTAGAGCACGTGGTCGGGGCGGATCAGCGGGAGCTCGGCAGGCCAGGTCGCCCCGGGTCCCCACCCGGCATCGGCCTGCGCGTCGTGAACCAGGTCGGTCAGCGGCCGCATGACGCGGTCGCCGGTCGCGGTGTTGAGGTCGCCGGTGACCACCAGGCGCTCCGCGGGATCGGCGGCGACGGCGTCGGCGAGTGCCCGCACGGAACGGTCGCGCGTGGCCGTGTAGCCGGGCCGGGCCGAGCCCAGGTGGGCGGCGTAGACGGTAACCGGGCCGGAGGGCGTGTCCACGACCGCGCGCAGGGCGCGGGTCCAGCCGAGGGCGGTGTCCACGCCGGCGTGGTCGCCGATCGGGTAGCGGCTCCACAGCCCGACCGTCGACACCAGCACGTGGTACGGGTAGGTCTCCGCGAGCGCGGCTTCGACCGCGTCCCGCGCGTCGGCGGTGACCTCCTCGAGCGCGAGCAGGTCGGCACCGGCGGCGGCTGCGGCGCGGGCGGTGGCCGCCGGGTCGGGGTTGTCGGCCCGCAGGTTCTGGCTCGCGACGCGCAGCTGCGGGGCGCCGCGGTCGGGCCCGGGCAGCATCGAGCGCCCCCAGATCGCGGCCCACAGCACCAGCGGAACGAGGGCGACGAGCGCGGCCGTCCGGGAGCGGGTGGCGCCGGCCAGGACCAGCAGCAGCGGCACGGCGAGCACGAGCAGCGGTGCGACGGTGTCCAACGCGCTGCCCAGGCCGTGCATGTTGGGCACGAGCCCGTGGCCAACCATGAGCGCCGCCGCGAGGAGCCCGGCGGCGACGGCCGTTGCGCTCACCAGGCGGCGACGCGCGCCGAGCCCGCGCTGCGTCGTCGTCACCACGGGAAGGGTAGTACCCAGCCGCCCGGCCGGCGGACCGCTTCGGCGACGCCGGCTACAAGATCATTCCAGGTACGCTGGCGCGATGACGACGGTTGGCGCAGTCTTCCTCCCGCAGAACCCGCCCGAACGGCTCCGCCCGGTGGCCGAAGCCGCCGACGAGGCCGGGCTCGCCGAGCTCTGGCTCTGGGAGGACTGCTTCTGGGAGAGCGGGATCGCCGCGGCGAGCGCCGCGCTTGCCTGGACCGAGCGGGTCCGGGTCGGGATCGGCCTGCTGCCGGTGCCGCTGCGCAACGTCGCGCTGGCCGCGATGGAGATCGCGACGATGCACCGGCTCTTCCCGGATCGGGCGATCGTCGCGGTCGGACATGGCGTCCAGTCGTGGATGGGCCAGGCCGGCGCCCGGGTCCGGTCGCCGGTCACCCTGCTGCGCGAGCACCTCGACGCGCTGCACGCGCTGCTGCGCGGCGAGAACGTCACGAAGGACGGTCGCTACGTGCGCCTGGACGGGGTCCGGCTGGTCTGGCCGCCGGCGACCCCGTCCCGGGTGCTCGCCGGCGCGACGGGACCGCGGTCGATCCGGCTGTCCGGTTCGGCGGCCGACGGCACGCTGCTCACCTCCTCGACCACACCCGATGGCGTACGCGCGGCCCGCGCGCTCATCGACGAGGGGCGTGCGGCGGCGGGGCGCACGGACCCGCACCCGATCACGGTCTACCTTCTCGCCACCACCGGGCCGGGCGCGCGCGAGCGGCTGGCCGCCGAGGCGGTGCGGCAGGGCTGGGACGCCGATCTCGACGTCGGAGCCGCGGGCTCCGCCGAGGAGGTCGCCGCGGTGGTGCGCCGGTACGCGCAGGCCGGCGCCGATACCGTCGTGCTCGAACCGACCCGCGAGGAACCCGACCCGGTGGGCTTCGTCCGGTTCGCGGCCAACCAGGTCGCCCCGCTGGTCCGGGACACCTGACGACGCTGGCGGTGAGCGGCCACCCCTCGGCCGAAAAGGACGAATAGAGCGGTTTGTCGCCCTAGCCTGGGGCCCGTGCAGGTCTGGATCACCCCGGCCGACCGGGAGGGCGTCGCGTGGCGCATCGAGGTTCGTGCCGGCGGTGTCGTACGGGTTTTCCGCCGCACCGGCCGATCGGTGGCGCAGACCCCGCTGCGGCGGCCGTCCGACCTGCGCGAGCTCGGCGCGTGGCTGGTGGAGCGCGGCATCGACCCCGACACGTTGCGTGACGGGTGAAACCCGGTGGCGGCCCGTCCGCCCGCCGTGCGACCGTCGTCGGCGTGTCCGACCACCTTGCCGTCAACCGCGCCAACTGGGACGAGCGCGCGCCGGCGCACGCGGCCTCGCCCGGCTATGCCGCCGCACGGTTCGTCGAGGATCCGACCTTCCTGAGCCACGTCGTGCGGTTTGACGTCCCGCGGCTCGGCGACATCGCCGGCCTGCGCGGCGTGCACCTGCAGTGCCACATCGGCACCGACACGATCTCGCTCGCCCGGCTCGGCGCCAAGATGACAGGGCTCGACTTCTCCGGTGCCTCGATCGCGCAGGCCCGGTCGATCGCCGCCCGCGCCGGCGCGGACGTCGAGTTCGTGCAAGCCGACGTCGACGACGCGGTCTCCGTCCTCGGCGCGGAGCGGTTCGACCTGGTGTTCACCGGCATCGGTGCGCTGTGCTGGCTGCCCAGCGCGGCGCGCTGGGCTTCGGTGGTGGCCGGCCTGCTCGCGCCCGGCGGCCGGCTGTTCCTCCGCGAGGGCCACCCGATGTTGTGGGCGCTCGACGACGAACGGACCGACGCGCTGGTCGTCGAGCACCCGTACTTCGAACGCGACGAGCCGACGGTCTTCGACGTACCGGGCACGTACGTGGCGACGGACGCGCGGTTCGACCACACCGAGACCCGCGAATGGAGCCACGGCCTCGGCGAGATCATCGGCGCGCTGCTCGGGGCGGGGATGGAGATCCGCGCGTTCGAGGAGCACGACAGCGTCCCGTGGGAAGCCCTCCCCGGCCGCATGCGCCTCGACGACGCCGGTGAATGGCACCTGGTCGACCGCCCGTGGCGCCTCCCGCTGACTTACACCCTTCAGGCCGTCAAACGCCCTGATCCCCGGTAGGTCACCTTCGGCGACGCCCTCGGACCTGATGGCGTGAACGCATCAGGCGCCCGCCCGATCACGCGGCCGGATGCCCGGATGCGTTGGCGCGGTCAGCTCTGGTCCTGATGGTGGGGGCGCATCGGATGTCCGCCCGGTCGCGGGGTCGATGCGTGATGCGTTCGGGCGGTCAGCTCTGGTCCTGATGGTGGGGGCGCATCGCAGTGGGTGGCTGTGGGCGGTCACGCGGGCCGGGGGCGGTCAGCGACGCGTTGGCGCGGTCAGCTCTGGTCCTGATGGTGGGGGCGCATCCGGCGTCCAGCGCCTTGCGCTGGGCGGGCGTGAAGGTGGGGGAGCGGGGCTCGGGCGATGCGGTCGCGCTATCAGCTCGACAGCCTCGGCGGCACCGTGGTCGGCCGACACGCCGGCCGCCGTACGCGTGCGGTGGTTCGATGGGTGGATGACCACGACGATGGCCGCCTGGCAGGTGGCCAACCCCGGGCCGATCGCGAGCCGGCCGCTGCGGGCCGCGCGCCTGCCGGTGCCGCAGCCGGCGCCGGACGACGTCCTGGTGAAGGTCCTCACGTGCGCGGTGTGCCGGACCGACCTGCACGTCGCCGAGGGCGACCTCCCGCCGCACACGTCGCCGGTCGTGCCGGGTCACCAGATCGTCGGCACGGTCGTCGCCCGCGGCGACCGGGTCGCCGACCACGCCGAAGGCGACCGGGTCGGCGTCGCCTGGTTGCGGCATACCGACGGCACCTGCCGCTACTGCGCCCGCGGCGCGGAGAACCTGTGCCCGGCCTCGCGCTACACCGGCTGGGACGCCGACGGCGGGTACGCCGAGTACGCCGTCGCCCCCGCCGGCTACGTCTACCGGCTGCCCGGCGGCTACAGCGACGTCGAGGTCGCACCGCTGCTGTGCGCCGGCATCATCGGCTACCGGGCGCTGCGGGCCGCGGCGGTGCCGCCCGGCGGGCGGCTCGGCATCTACGGCTTCGGCTCCTCGGCTCACCTCACCGCCCAGGTCGCGATCGCGGAGGGAACGCGGGTGCACGTGATGACCCGGTCACCGATGGCGCAGGAGGGCGCCCTCGGCCTCGGCGCCGCCTCCGCACAGGGCGCCGCGGACCCGCCGCCGGAGCCGCTGGACGGGGCGGTGCTCTTCGCGCCGGTCGGCACGCTCGTCCCGCCCGCCCTCGCGGCGCTCGACCGCGGCGGCACGCTCGCCGTGGCCGGCATCCACCTGTCGCAGATCCCGGCGCTGGACTACGACACGCTGCTCTTCCAGGAGCGGGTGCTGCGCAGCGTCACCGCCAACACCCGCGACGACGGTCGCGCGTTCCTCGCCACCGCCGCGGCGCACCGGCTCCGCGTCTCGGTCCAGCCGTACGGCCTCGACCAGGCCGACCGCGCGCTGGCCGACCTCGCCGGGGACCGCGTCGACGGGTCCGCCGTCTTGATCGCGGCTACCTGACCGTGACGGTCAGCGTCACCGGCTCATCGGGGCCGCGGCTCGGCTCCGCGACGCAGTGGGCCGCGTCGGAGCGGTAGCAGTAGCGGAACACCAGCGACGTGGTGCCCGGGCCGGTCGCGGTGAACGTCCAGCGGATCCGCCCGTCGCAGCCGGGCTGGTCGCAGTCGGGGTCGAACTCGTCGCCCTGGTCGCTCAGCACGGCCGGATCGGGCGGCGTGACCAGATGCCAGGAGTCGCCGATCGACGGGTTGGCCTTGCCGAGGTCCACGCGCAGCGTGTCGCCCTTCGCGATGTTCGCCGTGCCGGCGCCCACCGGCACGTCCGTGCCGCCGGTCTTGCCGCACCCGGCGACGAGCCCCGCCGCGGCGGCGAGCGCGGCCGCGGCCAGCGCGGCGGCGGCGACGGCACGGAGTCCACGCACGACCGCCAGCGTAGGCGCGACGCCCGGTAGGCACACCGG
>DATDJX010000162.1:0-3673 GCA_036520275.1 Asanoa sp. | reverse complement strand
CGCTGCTCGACCCGCCGCGCTCCAAGGGCGCCGTCCTGGCGCGCCTGCGCCGCCTGGCGGCGCTCGCCGAGCGGCCCGCGGACGCGTAGCTCCGGGCTCGACGGCGGTGGCGGCTCCTGGTGACGAGCCGACCCGATACCGGCCGAGGTTGGCACCCCGCTCGCGTGCTACGGAAGAATGGCCGGGCTGACCCGTCACGGCGTACCCAGACGGGCCGACCGAGCACCTCGACGGGAGGACGTGATGAGCAACATCCGCGTTGGCATCAACGGCTTCGGCCGCATCGGCCGCAACTTCTTCCGGGCCGCCTTGGCCGCCGCCGCCGTCTCCAAGCACGACCAGGACGTCGAGATCGTCGCGGTCAACGACCTCACCGACAACCACACCCTCGCCCACCTGCTCAAGTACGACTCCACCTTCGGGCGCCTCGACGGCGACGTCAGCTACGACGACGAGTCGATCTCGGTCGACGGCGCCAGGATCCGCGCCTTCGCCGAACGCGACCCGGCCAACCTCGCCTGGGGCGACCTGGGCGTGGACATCGTGATCGAGTCGACCGGCCGGTTCACCGACCGGGACAGCGCGGCGCTCCACCTCAAGGGCGGCGCCAAGAAGGTGATCATCTCCGCCCCCGCCAAGAACGAGGACATCACCATCGTGGTCGGCGTCAACGATGACGCCTACGACCCGACCAGCCACGACATCATCTCCAACGCCTCCTGCACCACCAACTCGGTCGTGCCCATGGCCAAGGTCCTGCTCGACAACTTCGGGATCGAGAAGGGCTACATGACCACCATCCACGCCTACACCAATGACCAGGTCATCCTCGACTTCCCGCACAAGGACCTGCGCCGCGCCCGCTCGGCCGCGCGCAGCATCATCCCCACCACCACCGGCGCGGCCAAGGCCACCGCGCTGGCCATCCCCGAGCTCAAGGGCAAGCTCGACGGCAGCTCCCTGCGGGTGCCGGTCGAGGACGGCTCGATCACCGACCTGGCCGTGGTGGTCGGCCGGGAGACCACCAGGGACGAGGTCAACGACGCCTTCCGCAAGGCCGCCGAGGGCGACCTGGCCGGGATCATCCGCTACTCGGAGGACCCGATCGTCTCCCACGACATCATCGGCGACGCCGCCTCCTGCGTCTTCGACTCGCCGCTGACCCAGGCCAACGGCAACCTGGTCAAGGTCTTCGGCTGGTACGACAACGAGTGGGGCTACTCCAACCGGCTGGTCGACCTCGCCCAGATCATCGGCGGGCAGCTCTAGCACCCGGGTCGCCGCGCCCGCCGGCCCGGGCTGACGGCGCGTTCGCGAAGGAGGCGCAGTGGAGCTCCGCACGGTCGAGGCGGCCGACGTCCGCGGCAGGCGGGTCCTGGTCCGCAACGACTTCAACGTCCCGCTCGACGACGGCAGGGTCACCGACGACCTGCGCATCCGCGCGGCCGTCCCGACCCTGCGCCGGCTCGTCGAGCACGGCGGCAGGGTGATCAGCTGCTCCCACCTCGGCCGGCCGAAAGGCAAGCGGGACGAGCGCTACTCGCTCGCCCCGGTCGTGCCCGTGCTCGCCGCCCACCTCGGCCGCGAGGTCCGCTTCGTCGACGACGTCGCCGGCGAGTCGGCCCAGGCCGCCGCGCGCGAGCTCACCGATGGCGAGGTGATCCTGCTGCAGAACCTCCGCTTCGAGCCGGGCGAGACCGACAACGACCCGGAGTTCGCCGACCGCCTCGCCGCCCTCGCCGAGCTGTACGTCGACGACGCCTTCGGCGCCGCCCACCGCGCCCACGCCTCCGTCGTCGGCGTGGCCGAGCGCCTACCCGCCTACGCCGGGTACCTGCTCGCCCGCGAGGTGCGCGTGCTGAGCCGCCTGCTGGAGGACCCGGACCGGCCGTTCGTGGCCGTGCTCGGCGGCAGCAAGGTCTCCGACAAGCTGGCCGTGCTCGACAGCCTGCTCGGCCGCGTCGACGCCCTGGTCATCGGCGGCGGCATGTGCTTCACCTTCCTGGCGGCGCAGGGCCTGGAGGTGGGCGACTCGCTGTTCGAGAAGGACCAGGTCGAGGCCGTGCGCCAGCTCGCGGCCAGGGCCGGGGAGGAGGGCAAGCGGCTGCTCCTGCCGACCGACGTGGTGGTCGCCGACGACTTCGCCGAGGACGCGAACACCCGCACCGTGCCCGTCGACGGCATCGAGCCCGGCTGGCGCGGCCTCGACATCGGCCCGGAGACCGCCGCGGCGTTCGCCGCGGAGATCGCCCGGGCACGCACCGTATTCTGGAACGGGCCCATGGGCGTGTTCGAATGGGAGCCGTTCGCGGCCGGCACCCGCCGGGTCGCCGAGGCGGTCGCCGCCAGCGACGCCTACACGGTGGTCGGCGGGGGAGACTCCGCCGCCGCCGTGGCCCAGCTCGGCCTCGCCGACCGGATCGACCACCTGTCCACCGGCGGCGGCGCCAGCCTGGAGCTGCTCGAAGGCAAGACCCTGCCCGGCGTCGCCGTCATCCCGAGCGTCTAGGGAGGGGGGCCGTAGCCGCGCGCTGGATCGACTGAGGAGCGACGAAGGAGCGCCAGCGACTGAGGCGCGACGAGGGAAGCGACGCAAGCAGGGAGGTGGCCCGGAGCCGCTGCGCTGGATGGACTGAGGAGCGATCACCGCCACGGCAGCCCCCAGGGGTGAGCGTGTAGAGCGACGAGGGAAGCCAGCGCATTGAGCGGCGGAGCGGCCACCGACCGTTTGAATAAAGGAGCCGCCCGATGCCCCGCCGACCCCTGATCGCCGGCAACTGGAAGATGCACAAGAACCACCTGGAGGCGATCCAGCTCACCCAGAAGACCGCCTGGGCGCTGGCCAAGGAGGACACCGACGCGGTCGACGTGGTGGTCTGCCCGGCGTTCGTCGCCCTGCGCTCGGTGCAGACGCTGATCGAGAGCGACCACCTGCCGCTCGGCTGGGGCGCGCAGAACTGCCACCAGGAGCCGCAGGGCGCCTACACCGGCGAGGTGTCCGCGCCGATGCTGGCCAAGATCGGCTGCTCCTACGTGATCGTCGGCCACTCCGAGCGCCGCCAGTACTTCGGCGAGACGGACGAGCTGGTCAACCGCAAGGCCAAGGCCGTGCTCGCCGCCCGCATGCAGCCGATCGTCTGCGTCGGCGAGACCCTTGAGCAGTGGGAAGCCGGCGAGACCGGCGCGGTCGTCGGCGGCCAGGTGCGCGGCTCCCTCGCCGGCCTCAGCGGCGACCAGGTCGCCGGCCTGGTGATCGCCTACGAGCCGGTGTGGGCGATCGGCACCGGCAGGGCGGCCACCGCCGCCGACGCGCAGGAGACGATCGCGCTGGTCCGCGCGATAGTGGGCGAGCTGGCCGGCGCCGGTCCGGCCGAGGCCGTGCGCATCCAGTACGGCGGCAGCGTCAAGGCCGGCAACGCCGACGAGCTGATGGCCCTGCCCGACGTCGACGGCGCCCTGGTCGGCGGCGCCAGCCTGGACGCCGACGAGTTCGCCGTGATTGTCAAGGCCGCCGCCCACCACACCAGCCGCTGACCCGCTACACTCCCGGGTGGCTCGCACCCGTAGGGGTGCCCTACCGGCATTCGCATCGGCAGCAAAGTCCGCATCCACAAGGAATCGCACCCATGCTCGCGCTCCTGATCGTCCTCCAAGTGATCGCGTCGCTGACGCT